>CALPLW020000157.1 GCA_943324505.2 Comamonas sp. lk | reverse complement strand
GCCCTGTCGATCAGCGGTATTCCATTCACCGGCCCGATTGGTGCCGCTCGTGTTGGCTATATCAACGGCGAGTACGTGCTCAACCCGGGTCAGACCGCACGCAAGGGCTCCATCATGGACTTGGTCGTGGCTGGTACCGAAGCCGCAGTGCTGATGGTGGAGTCGGAAGCCCAGCAACTCAGCGAAGAGATCATGCTCGGCGCCGTGGTGTTTGGCCATGAGCAGGGCAACATTGCCATCAACGCCATCCACGATCTGGTGCGCGATGCCGGCAAGCCGGTTTGGGACTGGGCGGCCCCCGCCAAGGACGAGCCTTTGATTGCCCGCGTGAATGCGCTGGCAGAAGAGCGCTTGCGCGCTGCTTACCAAATTCGCAATAAGCAGTCCCGTACCCACGCCTGCCGTGAAGCCTATGCCGTGGTCATGGCTGACTTGAAGGCCGACGGCCTTGCCTTTGACGGCGTCAAGGTCGAGGGCATGCTGTTTGACATCGAAGCCCGCATTGTTCGTAGCCAAATTTTGGCCGGCGAGCCGCGCATCGACGGTCGCGACACCCGCACCGTGCGCCCGATCGAAATCCGCAACGGCGTGCTGCCACGCACCCACGGCTCAGCCCTTTTCACCCGCGGTGAGACGCAGGCGCTGGTGGTCACCACGCTCGGTACTGAGCGCGATGCCCAACGTATCGATGCCCTGGCCGGTGAATATGAAGACCGCTTCATGCTGCACTACAACATGCCTCCGTTCGCCACCGGCGAGACCGGCCGCGTCGGCACGCCTAAGCGCCGCGAAATCGGCCACGGACGTCTGGCCAAGCGCGCCCTGGTGGCCTGCTTACCGAACAAAGAAGACTTTCCATACACCATGCGCGTCGTCAGCGAAATCACTGAGTCCAATGGCTCTTCGTCGATGGCTTCGGTCTGTGGCGGTTGCCTGTCGCTGATGGACGCTGGCGTGCCCATGAAAGCGCATGTGGCGGGTATCGCCATGGGCCTGATCAAGGATGGCAACCGTTTTGCGGTGCTGACCGACATCCTGGGCGATGAAGATCACCTCGGCGACATGGATTTCAAGGTCGCAGGCACCACCAACGGCATCACAGCCTTGCAGATGGATATCAAGATCCAGGGCATTACCCGCGAGATCATGCAGGTGGCGTTGGCGCAGGCCAAGGAAGCCCGCATGCACATCCTGGGCAAGATGCAAGAAGCCATGAGTGAGGCCAAGACCGAAGTCTCCAACTTCGCGCCACGCTTGTTCACCATGAAGATCAACCCGGACAAAATTCGTGACGTGATCGGTAAAGGCGGCTCGGTGATTCGTGCGCTGACCGAAGAAACCGGCACCCAGATCAACATCGAGGAAGACGGCACCATCACCATCGCCTCGGCCGATCCGGCCAAGGCCGAAGAAGCCAAGCGCCGCATCGAGCAGATCACAGCCGAAGTCGAAATCGGCAAGGTCTACGAAGGCCCGGTCACCAAGATTCTTGATTTCGGCGCGCTGATCAACTTGTTGCCCGGTAAAGACGGTCTGCTTCACATCAGCCAGATCGCCCATGAGCGGGTCGAAAAAGTCACCGATTACCTGTCCGAGGGTCAGATTGTCAAGGTCAAGGTGATGGAGACCGACGAAAAAGGCCGTATCAAGCTGTCGATGAAGGTGCTGCTGGATCGTCCGACCCAGCACGGCGACCACGCTTGAGTGGCAATTGGTTTGATATGACAACGATAGCGCCTGGTTCAAGTGGGACAAGGGCTATCGGCTGATATGACCATGAAAGCTGTTGAGATTTCGGCCTATGGCCCGCCTTCGGTGCTGCAGTTGTCTGAGCGGCCTATGCCGGTTGCGGGCGCAGGTGAAGTTCTGATCCACGTGGCAGCCAGCGGCGTGAACCGGCCTGACGTTTTGCAGCGGACCGGCCTGTACCCTGTGCCGCCTGGGGCATCTGATATTCCGGGCCTGGAGCTGGCTGGTGTCATTGTCCAGGGCGACGCCCAGGCCATGGTGCAAGCTGGGCTGGCGATCGGTGATCGGGTCTGTGCCCTTGTGGCGGGCGGTGGCTATGCCGAGTACTGTGTCGCGCCTGTGCAGCAGTGCCTGCCGGTGCCCAAGGGACTGAGCGATATCGAGGCAGCCTCGTTACCCGAAACCTTCTTTACGGTGTGGAGCAATGTGTTTGACCGCGCTCGTCTGCAGCCAGGTGAACGCATCCTGATCCAGGGCGGCTCCAGCGGCATTGGCGTGACAGCAATCCAAATGGCCAAAGCCTTTGGCGCGCATGTGCTGGTCACAGCCGGTAGCGATGCCAAATGTCAGGCCTGCCTGGCCTTGGGTGCTGACCATGCCATCAACTACCGCAGTCATGATTTTCAGCAGGAAACGATGCGTCTGACCAACGGCACTGGCGTAGATGTTATTTTGGACATGGTGGCTGGCACCTATGTCGCCAAAGAAATCGAATGCTTGAGTGAAGATGGTCGATTGGTCATGATTGCTGTCCAAGGTGGCGTCAAGTGTGAATTCAACGCTGGCTTGGTGTTACGTCGGCGGCTAACCGTCACCGGCTCGACCTTGCGGCCCAGGCCGGTGGCCTTCAAGGCGGCCATAGCTATGGCGCTTCGTGACAAGGTTTGGCCCTTGATCGAGCAGCGACGTATCAAGCCGGTGATTCACAGCACTTTCCCTGCTGCCGACGCCGCACACGCACATGAACTGATGGAATCCAATCAGCATGTTGGAAAGATTGTGCTGACCTGGGGTACCGCATGAAGAAAAAGCTGATTGCTGGCAACTGGAAGATGAATGGCGGTTTGAGTGCGAACGAGGCCTTGATCCACGCACTGCGTTCGGGGCTGCCAGCGACGGTGGCCTGCCAAGTGACGCTATGCGTCCCCTCTGTCTATCTGGCCCAAGTTCAAAGCCTGCTGACGGGTAGTGGATTCGACCTCGGGGCGCAGGACCTGTCGGCCTACGAAGGCGGCGCCTACACAGGGGAAGTATCGGCTGCCATGCTGCGCGACTATGGTGTGCGCTATTGCCTGGTGGGCCATTCGGAACGGCGGCAACACCATGGCGAAACCGATGCGATGGTCGCATTGAAGGCGCAGCGGGCGCTGGCTTGCGGCATCACGCCCATCGTGTGCGTGGGCGAGACCTTGGCTGAGCGCGAGGCGGGTGCCACGGAAGCGGTTGTCAAGCGTCAACTGGCTGCGGTGATCCATGTTAACGGGCACTGCATCAGTGAAATCGTAGTCGCGTACGAGCCTGTCTGGGCTATAGGCACGGGCAAGACCGCCAGTGCCACACAGGCCCAGGCAGTGCATGCCCTGTTACGCGCCCAACTCAAGGCGGCCTCCTCGCAGGCTGACCGCGTGGCCATTTTGTATGGCGGCAGCATGAACGCCGCCAATGCGGCTGAGTTGCTGGCGCAGCCCGATGTCGATGGCGGCCTGATCGGCGGCGCCTCGCTCAAGGCACCAGACTTTTTGTCAATCATCGCTGCAGCGGGCTAAAGCCATGCTGCAAAGCTATCTTTTCCGGAGTAATTCATGAGTATCTTGTTAACCATTCTTCTTGCTGTTCAAATGCTGTCGGCGGTGGCCATGATGGGCCTGATCCTGATGCAACATGGCAAGGGTGCAGACATGGGCGCTGCCTTTGGCAGTGGTGGTTCAGGCAGCCTTTTTGGGGCTACAGGCAGCGCTAACTTTCTGTCCCGTAGTACGGCCGTCCTGGCGACCATCTTCTTTGTCTGCACCTTGTTGTTGGCCTATTTCGGCATGGCCCGGCCAGCCGCACCTACAGGCAGTGTGCTGCAAGGGGCTAGCATTGCAGCGCCTGCCACCGTGGCGTCTGCACCGGTGGTGCCAGCCTCGGGCGCAGCGCAGATTCCGTCGAAGTAATGCCTTTGAAATACCCTTTTGACGTTCAGGAAACAAGCCGTTTTCAGGGTAAACTCTACTTGTTTTCGGAGAGCAATTCGCCATGTGGCGCCTCATGCCATCCGGACTCTTGAAAGCCGCCGTCGTGGTGAAATTGGTAGACACGCTATCTTGAGGGGGTAGTGGCGAAAGCTGTGCGAGTTCGAGTCTCGCCGACGGCACCATATAAGAAGTCTTTAGTGTTCACCCACAACAGACCCATAACTTGATCAGCATCACCAGATGAATCTTGAACAGTACCTTCCAGTCCTCTTGTTCATTCTGGTTGGTATCGGTGTCGGCATTGTGCCCCAGGTTTTGGGCTATGTGCTCGGACCGAATCGGCCTGATCCAGCCAAAAACTCTCCCTATGAATGCGGCTTTGAAGCCTTCGAAGACGCACGCATGAAATTCGATGTCCGCTACTACCTGGTGGCCATCCTGTTCATCTTGTTCGATCTTGAGATCGCCTTCTTGTTTCCATGGGCAGTGTCGCTCAAGGACATTGGTAGCCTTGGCTTCTGGTCGGTCATGGTTTTTCTGAGCATTCTGGTCGTGGGCTTTGTCTATGAGTGGAAAAAAGGTGCCCTTGACTGGGAATAAGCGGGGAACATGCAATGATCGAAGGCGTACTGAAGGAAGGCTTTGTCACCACCAGCTATGACTCGGTGATGAACTGGGCCAAGACCGGTTCGGTCTGGCCCATGACCTTTGGGCTGGCGTGTTGTGCGGTTGAAATGATGCACGCAGCGGCAGCGCGTTACGATATCAGTCGGTTTGGCGCGGAAGTGTTTCGTGCCAGCCCGCGTCAGTCTGATCTGATGATTGTTGCCGGCACCCTGTGCAACAAAATGGCCCCCGCACTGCGCAAGGTTTATGACCAAATGTCGGAGCCTCGCTGGGTTATCAGCATGGGTTCATGCGCCAATGGTGGCGGGTACTACCACTACAGCTACTCGGTCGTTCGGGGCTGCGACCGCATCGTGCCGGTCGACGTCTATGTGCCGGGTTGCCCGCCGACCGCTGAGGCTTTGCTCTACGGCATCATGCAGCTGCAGCAGAAAATCCGCCGCACCCAAACCATTGCCCGAGCCTGAGGGACTGCGATGACTGTTTATGCTGTGAGTCCTGAGGCGTTACAAGCTGTTGTGGCGGCTGCGTTGGGCGACAAAGTGCTGAAGATTGGCGTCGCCCGCGGCGAGTTGAGTGTGGACGTCGATGCGGCTGTACTGCGCCAGGTGGCTCTGACACTGCGTGATGCGCCGGGTTGTCAGTTCGAGCAGCTGATTGACCTCTGTGGTGTTGACTATTCTGATTACAAGGGCGTTGGCCGGGACGGCCCGCGCTTCAGCGTGGTGCTTCATTTGTTGTCTGTCAGTTTGAACCAGCGCCTGCGCGTTCGGGTCGCCGCACCTGATGACGACCTGCCTATGCTGCCGTCAGTTACTGCGATCTGGAGCTCGGCCAACTGGTTCGAGCGCGAGGCGTTTGACCTGTTTGGTATCGTCTTCGAGGGGCATGATGACCTGCGCCGTATCCTGACCGACTATGGTTTTATCGGGCATCCGTTCCGCAAAGATTTTCCCCTGAGTGGCCATGTCGAGATGCGCTACGACGCAGAGAACCGGCGAGTGGTCTATCAGCCCGTCACCATCGAGCCACGTGAAATTACACCGCGCATCATCCGGGAAGACAACTACGGAGGCCTGCACTAGGCGGTATGCGTCATGGCTGACATCAAAAACTACACGCTCAATTTTGGGCCTCAGCATCCGGCAGCCCATGGCGTGCTGCGCCTGGTGCTGGAGCTCGATGGCGAGGTCATCCAACGCGCCGATCCGCACATTGGCCTGCTGCACCGCGCTACGGAAAAGCTCGCCGAAAGCAAGACCTTCATCCAGTCGCTGCCCTATATGGACCGGCTCGATTACGTCTCAATGATGTGCAATGAGCACGCCTATTGCCTCGCTATTGAAAAGCTGATGGGTATCGAGGTGCCGGTGCGGGCGCAGTACATCCGCGTCATGTTTTCCGAGATCACCCGCCTGCTCAATCATCTGATGTGGTTGGGCTCCCATGGCAATGACTGTGGAAGCTCAACCATTCTGATCTACGCCTTCCGTGAGCGTGAAGACCTGTTTGACATGTACGAAGCCGTCAGTGGCGCGCGCATGCATGCCGCCTACTTCCGTCCGGGCGGTGTCTACCGCGACCTGCCCGACAGCATGCCGCAGTACAAGGCCAACAAGATCCGGAACGCCCGTGGCATTGCCCAGCTCAACAGCAACCGGCAAGGCTCTTTGCTGGACTTTATCGACGACTTCACCCAGCGCTTTCCGACCTACCTTGGCGAGTACCACACACTGCTGACCGAAAACCGGATCTGGAAACAACGCACGGTTGGTATCGGTGTGGTCACACCGGAGCGGGCGCTCAACTTGGGTTTCACCGGGCCCATGCTGCGCGGTTCTGGCATTGCCTGGGATCTGCGTAAAAAGCAACCCTACGATGTCTATGACCGTATGGACTTTGATATCCCTGTGGGCGCCACCGGGGACTGCTATGACCGTTACTTGGTGCGCATGGAGGAAATGAAGCAATCCAATCGCATCATCAAGCAGTGCGTCGATTGGCTGCGCCTCAACCCCGGACCGGTGATCACCGACAACCACAAAGTGGCGGCGCCTGATCGCGAATCCATGAAGTCCAACATGGAAGAACTCATCCATCACTTCAAGCTCTTTACTGAAGGCTTTCATGTGCCCGAAGGCGAAGCCTATGCTGCGGTCGAGCACCCCAAGGGCGAGTTTGGCATTTACTTGGTCAGCGACGGTGCTAACAAGCCTTATCGCCTCAAGATCCGGCCACCGGGCTATGTGCACCTGTCCGCACTCAATGAGATGGCCGGCGGGCACATGATCGCCGACGCCGTTGCCGTGATCGGCACCATGGATATCGTGTTTGGAGAAATCGACCGATGAGCACAGCAGTTGTTTCAGAGGCAGCGCTGGCGCGGTTTGCGCGTGAAGTCGCCAAGTACCCGCCCGAGCAGAAGCAGTCGGCGGTGATGGCCTGCCTGTCTATCGTTCAGCAGGAAAGTGGCTTTGTCAGTGCTGAAAGCGAAAAGGTTGTGGCTGACTACCTTGGCATGGCGCCCATTGCGGTGCGTGAAGTCACCACTTTTTACAATATGTACAACCAGCGCCCGGTGGGCAAGTACAAGCTCAATGTCTGCACCAATTTGCCCTGCCAGTTGCGTGATGGCGGTCGCGCCTTGAAGCACCTCGAGCACAAGCTTGGCGTGCACATGGGCGAGACCACGCAAGATGGTCTGTTCACGTTGCAGCAGTCGGAGTGTCTGGGCGCTTGTGCTGACTCGCCGGTGCTGTTGGTTAATGACCGCACGATGTGCAGCTTCATGACCGACGATAAGTTGGACCAATTGGTGGATGGCCTTCGGGCAGCGGAGAAATCATGACGAACGCTGACCAGATTTTGAGCCAATTCCAAGCCGATGGCGTACAAACTTGCTTTCATGACCGGCATATCAACCCGCAGATTTACGCAGGTTTGAATGGCAGCAACTGGCGGCTCGCCGACTACGAGTCGCGCGGTGGCTACGCCGCGCTGCGCAAGATCCTCGCTAATGATGGCGGCGAAGGCCTGACCCAAGACCAGGTGATCGCGACGGTCAAGGAGTCGGCCCTGCGTGGTCGTGGCGGTGCCGGTTTTCCAAGCGGACTGAAGTGGAGCTTTATGCCACGGCAGTTTCCGGGTCAAAAGTACCTGGTCTGCAACTCTGATGAAGGTGAGCCAGGTACGTGCAAAGACCGTGACATCCTGCAGTTCAACCCGCATATCGTGATCGAAGGCATGATCATTGCCGCCTATGCCATGGGCATCACAGTCGGCTACAACTATATTCATGGCGAGATCTTCAAAAGCTACGAGCGTTTTGAAGAGGCGCTGGACGAGGCGCGTGCTGCCGGTTTGCTAGGTGACAAGATTTTGGGGAGTACCTTCAGTTTTCAGCTGCATGCGACACATGGTTTTGGCGCCTACATTTGCGGCGAAGAGACTGCCCTGCTCGAATCGCTGGAAGGTAAAAAAGGGCAACCGCGCTTCAAGCCGCCGTTTCCTGCCAGTTTCGGGCTTTACGGTAAACCGACCACCATCAACAACACGGAAACCTTTGCGGCAGTGCCGTGGATCATCCGCAACGGCGGTGCAGCCTACCTGGCCTGTGGCAAGCCGAACAATGGTGGCACCAAGATCTATTCGGTCAGTGGCGACGTAGAGCTGCCTGGCAACTATGAGGTGCCAATGGGTACGCCGTTTGCCAAACTGCTTGAGATTGCCGGGGGTGTGCGCAGCGGCCGTCAGTTAAAGGCAGTTATTCCGGGGGGCTCGTCTTCCCCCATCCTGCCCGGGTCCGTCATGATGGACCTCACCATGGACTACGATGCCATCGCGAAAGCTGGCTCGATGTTGGGCTCAGGCGCGGTCATTGTGCTAGACGACTCCCGTTGCATGGTCAAGAGCCTGCAGCGTCTAAGCTACTTTTACATGCACGAGTCGTGTGGGGAGTGCAGCCCTTGCCGTGAGGGCAGGGGTTGGCTGTCGCGCATGGTTGACCG
>CALPLW020000156.1 GCA_943324505.2 Comamonas sp. lk | reverse complement strand
TTCAATAGCTACATCACAAGAAAAGACGGGGCCTAGAGCCTGTTTTTACTCAAAATCCGCTCAGGCCCTGGAGGCAGTCGTCCAGCGCCTCTATAAAGAAGTCCACATGGCCACGCTCGAGCACCAGCGGCGGGCGGATCTTGAGCACATTGGCGCTGCGGCTGCAGGCGCTGATCAGCACGCCTCGGGATTTCATGCCGTTCACCACCTGGGTGGTCGCCTCGGGGGCCGGGCGATGGGGGTCAGCCTCATGAACCAGTTCCACCCCTAAAAACAGCCCGAACTGGCGCACATCGCCGATCCAGGCGTGACGACGGGCCAGCACCTGCAGGCACTGGCTGAAGTAGGCGCCCTGGGCTTGGGCATTGGCCAGCAGACGCTCGCCTTCCAGCACGTCCAGCACCGCCATGCCCACCGCCGCGCTGACCGTGTTGCCGCCAAAGGTGTTGAAGTAGCGCGTCTCGCGACCAAACGCGTCCAGCAGGTCCTGCCGGGCACACAGGCCGGCCAGCGGGTGGCCGTTGCCCATGGGCTTGCCCATGGTGACCATATCGGGCGCAATACCGTGCCGCTGGTAGCCCCACATATGGCTGCCGGTGCGGCCGAAACCGGGCTGCACCTCATCGGCAATCACCAGCATGCCCGCCGCGCGGGCGCAGGCCACCGCCGCCTGCAGAAAACCCGGCGGCGCGCCGTACACGCCGTCGCTGGTGAACAGGGTGTCAACCAGCAGTGCCGCCGGGCGTACGCCGTCGGCCTGCATCCGCAGAATGGCCTGCTCAATGCCGGCGGCAAAGGCCGCACCCACACCCTCGCCGTCACCGCTGGGGGCGGGCACGGTGTACACCCGCAGCGGGCTGGCGCCAGGCGGCCCCAGCGAGGGCGAGCAGGCGGCCGTGCTCTGCGTGACACCGTGGTAGGCCCAGTCGGTCACGATGACGCCGCTGCCGCCGGTGTGGAACTGCGCCAGCCGCAGGGCCAGGTCATTGGCCTCGCTGCCGGTGCAGGTGAACATGAGGCGGTCCAGGCTGGGGTGGTGCGTGGCCAACAGTCGTTCGGCATAGTCCAGCAGCGCCTCGTTCAGGTAACGGGTGTGGGTGTTGAGCGTGGCTGCCTGCCGCTGCAGGGCCTGCACCACGTGCGGGTGGCAGTGCCCGAGTGACACCACGTTGTTGTAGGCATCCAGGTAGCGCTTGCCTTCGGCATCCCAGACCCACACCCCCTGTCCGCGCACCAACTCCACCGGGTCTTGGTAAAACAGGCGGTAGGCCGGGCCCAGCAGCGCCTCGCGCCGGCGGATCAGGGATTGGCGACGCTCGGGCAGGCTGCCCAGCGTGGTCGGGTCAAAGGCGTTGATGGTTTTCATGGGGCGTGGCGGTCAGACTGTGGCGGATCAGTCTCGAGCAGCAAGTCGGCCGCAGCGGCAAGGCCGAAGGTCATCAGGGCGCGCAAGCCGGCACTGGCCACCGTGTGGTTGCGCAAAATATAGTCTCGGTTGTCCGGGAACCACTGGGCACGCTGCTCGGTGATGCACAGCGTGATGGCGCAGCGCACCGCCGCCAGCAGCGGCACCAGCCGCAGCTCTTGGCTGGAGAGGGGGTTGGCCTGCTGGTACCCCTGCATGAATTCAAGCAGGCTGTCGATGCTGGGTTGGCCCAGCGCATGGCACTGGTAGGAGGCGGCCACCGCCACATCAAACACACGTGGGCCGTACAGCATGTCGCCAAAGTCCAGCACGCCGCACACCTGGTCGGGGTTGGCGGGGTCGACCAGCAGGTTGTAGGGGTTGAAGTCGTTGTGCAGGAACTGCTGCGCCAGTGCGGGAATCTGCGGCTGGACCTGTTGCACATACTGCGCAAACACCTGCTCGCCCCAGGCGCGGCTTTGGGCATCCTGGATCGCCGGCAACCAGCTTTGCAGCTCTGGCGTACGGTGAAGGTCCCACATCAAGGCCTCATTGCTGACCGGTGCATGTGCAAAATCCTGCAACGCCCGGTCCAGTGCCGCCAAAGTGGCGCCAATCGAGCGCCGTTGCGCGGCGCTGGGCGGCGCCTCGTGCAGAGGCAGCCCGGGCAGATAGGCCAGCATCCGGGCAAGGCACAGGCCGTCGGGGCCGGGCAGGGCCAACAGGTGCGCCCCATCGCACCAGCGGTGGATGCGTTGCACTGGCAACTGTGGCGCCTGCTGAGCCAGGTAACTGAGGGCGGCGTTCTGCAAGGCCAGCGCCTGAGGGTTCTCGCGGGCGTCGCTGACCTTGAGCACATAGCACTCGGCTGAATCTGCCACTGTCACCAAAAAATTAAGGTCGCGTTCGCCGCTCAAGTGCCGTACCGAGCTGGCCTGCGGCAGGAAATGCGCGCGAACCAGAGCCAGCAGTTGCGCCGGGTCGCCCATCAGCGCCTCAGCAGCTTGGGCCACAGCCAGTGCGGTAGTCGCAAGCCCGAGACAATCGCCACGCCCAGAATCACGATGGCGCCCCCGATCAGGTTGGGCGCGATCAGCGCTTCGCCCAGCACCAGCACAGCGGCAAAGACACCCACTACCGGCATCAGCAAGACGAAGGGCGTGACCTCATCAATGCGGTTGCGGGACAGCACCGAGTACCACAGCACATAGCCACAAAAAAAGCCGACCACGCTGAAGGTCAGGAAGCCGGCCCATTGCAGGGGATTGGCGGTTTGTATGGCCTGCCACTGGCCGCCCTCCAGCAACAGGCTGGCCAGCAGGCACTGCGGCACGGCGTGCAGGGAAATGGCCCGCAGCAGCGGCAGGCCAGCATCGCGACTGAGTTTTTTCACCAGCACTTGGCCAAAGGCCCAGACCCCGGCCCCGATGATCAGCATGGTCACGGGCAGCCAGGGTGGCGGCTGCTTGGGCAGCCCCACCACCATGGCCACGCCGGCAAACGCCACCGCTATGCCAATTGCGCGCGCCAGGCTGAGCTCTTCCTTCAAGAGCCACCATCCGAACAGCACGGCAATGGGCACCTGCACCTGGACCACCAAAATAGCCAGGCTAGCCGACACATGCCGGTAGCCGTAAAACCCCAGCCCCGCCTGGATGGTGACCACGCAACTGGTTATCAGCATCACGTGCCAGTGCGACGTGAGCTGTCTGGACGGCCAGAGGGCGTTGATCACCAGGAAATTAGCAAGGTAAGTCAGGCCGACCATGAACATCGGCGGAAAATGGTCGATCGCCGGCTTGGCCATGGTGTAGCCAAGGCCCCAGCAAACCGGCACCAGAGCGGCGCGTACGATGTCTTTGGGTGTCATAAGGGGTCCATTTACGCCACGGCGGTGGCTCGCGCCATGGCGCCCCATTCTGCACCAGCCAGAGATAATGCTGAGCTTATGAACAAGCAACTGGCGAGACGACGGGTGGTGGTGGGCTTGAGTGGTGGAGTGGACTCGGCGGTCACCGCCTGGCTGCTCAAACAGCAGGGCCATGAGGTGCTTGGCATCTTCATGAAGAACTGGGAGGACGATGACGACAGTGCCTACTGCTCCTCCAACATCGACTTTGTGGACGCCGCGGCCGTGGCTGATGTGGTCGGCATCGAGATTGAGCACGTCAATTTCGCCGCTGAATACAAAGACCGGGTGTTTGCCGAGTTCCTGCGCGAATACCAGGCTGGGCGCACGCCCAACCCCGACATCCTGTGCAATGCCGAGATCAAGTTCAAGTCTTTCCTGGACCACGCGCTGCGCCTAGGGGCCGACCACATTGCCACCGGCCACTACGCCCGGGTTCGGCACAATGACACCACCGCCCGCTTTGAACTGCTCAAGGGACTGGACCCGGGCAAAGACCAAAGCTACTTTTTGCACCGCCTGAACCAGGCGCAACTGGCCAAAACCCTGTTCCCGATTGGGGAACTGCACAAGACTGAGGTGCGGCGACTGGCCGCTGAAATTGGGCTACCCAACGCCCGCAAAAAAGATTCCACCGGCATATGCTTCATTGGCGAGCGCCCGTTTCGTGATTTTTTGAACCGCTACATCGCCAAAGAGCCCGGTGCCATCAAGGACGAGCGCGGGCGCACCGTGGGCCAGCACGTGGGCTTGAGCTTTTACACCCTGGGCCAGCGCCAGGGCCTGGGCATAGGCGGCCTCAAGGCCAAAGGCGCCCAGCGCGGTGGCGGCGAGCACGCGCCCTGGTTTGTGGCGCGCAAGGACACGGCCAGCAACACCCTGTGGGTGGTGCAGGGCCATGAGCACCCCTGGCTGCAGTCGAGCCAGCTGTCGGCGCAAGACGCCAGCTGGATCAGCGGCCATGCGCCAGAGGCAGGCCCCTTGGCGGCCAAGACCCGCTACCGGCAGGCCGACGCGCTCTGCACCCTGTTGGCGCCCAGCATCAGCAGCTTTGCGCTGGACTTCAGCGCCCCGCAGTGGGCGGTGACGCCGGGCCAGTCGGCCGTGCTGTATGACGGCGAGGTGTGCTTAGGGGGTGGGGTGATCGGCGCGGCGGGTGGCAAAGGCCTGACTGCTTAACCAAGGTCTTGGGACACGACCTAACGCGCCCGCTTCGTCTCACCGATGGCTTCTATGTCAAAGCTGAACTTGAACTATCGTCTATGGCGTACGTTTTTCTGGGACAAGATCACTCAGAAGACCAGTCAAAAGGACAAAGATGTGTCTACCCAACGTTACAAAGACATGATGCTGACAAGGAACAAAAAATGAGCAGCAAAAAAATTATTACCCACCGGACCCCTGCTGATGGCAATATCTTCGCAGATCTTGGATTTGCGCCTGAAGAGGCCAAGAGGCTGCTGGCTGAAGCTGACCAGGCTATTGATGAAAAGCGGGCGATCAAACAAACGCTGATGACCGAAATTGTGAAATGGATCGATGCGCACAACTTAAAGCAGGCACAAGCTGCGGAGATTCTCGGTATCACGCGTCCCCGGGTGTCCGATGTTGTCAATCAGAAAACACCAAAGTTCACGGTCGACTCCTTGGTGGACATGGTTTTACGCACGGGTAAGCACGTTCAGCTATCGGTTCAATGAAGCTTCACGCGCGCTGCAGCGCAACGACCAGTGGCGGCAGGCAGGGATGTCGGCGCCGGGGCCACTCATGCCTTCGCGCTTGCCCAGCAACTGCATTTCCGGGGCAATGATGTCCAGCCAGTCGGCCGTGCTGTACGACGGCGAGGTGTGCTTAGGGGGTGGGGTAATTGGCGCAGCGCACGGCAAAGGCCTTGCTGACTAACCGTTCAGGCACGCCCCTCATCAATGAGCGCCTTGAGGTCGACACCCGCCACTGGCTGACGCGAGCGCATCAAGGCGCGCATATTTTCTGCAGCAGTCGCAGCGCCCGAACGCTTATGGCCTTGTGCTGGCACCAGATCTGCGACCGCCTCGCCCCGCAGGGTGATGGTGTAGTGCTTGCCGCTTTGCACGCCGCGCAGCAATTCCGGCAGCTTTGTCTTGGCCTCGTAAGACCCAACTAAGAAATTCATTTGGCTCACCCCTTTGGCATTAGTAGACCAATATACAGACTAGTCTTGTCTTTGGCGGCTGAGAAGTCGGCAGCGTCCCTTTTTGTGTGATGCTAAATTATGAGTTGGGGGTGCGGCGTCAACAGGCGGGTCAAGAGGGGTTTGCCAAGGGCAATACTCACCCTGAAGGGTCTCAGATGTGTCGCAAGTTCAGCATCGCGCGCCAGCCCCGCGCTTTGCGATGGCGGCGTTCATGGATTCGATGGACACGCGCTTCTTGGCCTGACCGAACATGCCCTTGAGGGCAGTCACATCACTTGTCGCCGCCACAAACTCGTAACGGCCAGGAGCGATCAGGACAAACTCAACACGGTCTCCGGCGTCCACCTTGAGGTCGTTGCGAACCTCGACGGGGATGGTGATCTGCCCTTTGGACGTGAGCGTTGCGGTTGACATGAAGGGTGACTCCTTCTCTTTACTTTAACGTCAGGACGCTTCAGAACGGAATATCGTCGTCCATGTCGTCAAAACCGCTGGCAGGCCGAGCGGCCGCCTGTGCCGGGCGCTGCGCTGGAGGGGCGGGACGGGACGCTGGCGCCGGGCGTGAGTAGCCGCCACCACCACCGCCGCCGTCATCCCCGGGGCCGCCCATGCCTTCGCGTTTGCCGAGCAGTTGCATCTCGGTGGCGATGATGTCCACCGTGTTTTTCTCAACGCCGGCCTGGTCGGTGTATTTGCCGTACTTCAAGCGGCCTTCCACGTAGATCGGCTGGCCCTTCTTGACGTATTCGCCAGCGATTTCAGCCAGGCGGTCATAAAAGGTGACGCGGTGCCACTGGGTGTCCTCAATGGTTTCGCCGGAGTTTTTGTCCTTGCGCCGCGACGAGGTGGCCACGCTGACGTTGGCCACAGCCTGTCCGGAGGGCAGGTAACGAATTTCGGGGTCACGGCCGCAGTTGCCGACGAGAATGACTTTGTTGACCGATGCCATGGTGGGTTCCTCCAGAGTTTGCGCAATTATCCAGCCTTTGGGGCCGCTCGCGCCAGATCGGATGAGCAAACTCGCGGTAGAGTCCTGCTCCATGAGACGCCTTCCCCCCCTCAATGCCCTGCGCGCCTTTGAGGCATCCGCACGTACCGCCAGCTTTACCAAAGCCGGCGAGCTGCTGCATGTGACACAGGGCGCGGTCAGCCGCCAGATCAAACAATTGGAAGACTGGCTGGGCAAACCGGTGTTCATCCGCCACTCCCACGGCCTGGTGTTGACGCCCGCCGGCAGCGTGTTGGCCAAAAGCATCGAGCAAGCCTTTGGCAACCTGGCCAATGCGGTCGACCAGATCCAGAACCTGGGGGCGCGCCAGCGCATTTCAGTCAATGTGCCAGAAACCTTTGCTTCGCGCTGGCTGGCGCCCCGCCTGCGCGGCTTTCACAGCCGGCACCCCGACATCGACCTGTCGATCACCACCAACGCCGTGGCCAGCCTGCGCGAGGCCCGGCAATATGATTGTTTGGTGATGTACCTGGCCGAGCCCTGGGCCTCGTGTGACTGCTGGCTGCTGCGCCAAGAGCAACACATTGCGGTGGCCAGCCCGGAGTTGTGGTCAGATGGCCGCCCCCCCAGCCCGAACAAAGCCACCTTGCTGCACATTTTGGCCGGCGCCAAGCGCTTGCCGGTGTGGGAAAACTGGCTGGCCTCCAAGGGCATGCGCCAGGTGGACGCCCGCCCCGGCATCGCGTTCTCCACCATGGACCAGGCCATCAACGCCGCCGTGTCGGGCGCTGGGGTGGCGGTGGTCGATGCACCGATGGTGGAGCGCGACCTGCGCGACAACCGTCTGCGCCGGCTCGACGAGCACGAGCTCACCGGCCCCCAGGGCTACTGGTTTGTGGAGCCGCGCGAACGCGGTGTGCAAGACGCATCCCACAGCGCCGTGGTGGCGCTGTTCAAGGCCTGGTTGCTGGGGGTTAGCCGGGCTTCATAAGGGCAATCAGCCAGCGAGCGCCTATGATGCGAGGTTGTCTGCGCCACCCAAACCCATGCCCGTACCTGACCCTGATTCCCCCCGCCTACCCCAGCCCCTGAACGCCCGCCAGATCAGCATCCGGGGTGCGCGCACCCACAACCTCAAGAACATTGACGTCGATATTCCGCGCAACCAGCTGGTGGTGATCACCGGCTTGAGCGGTTCGGGCAAGTCCAGCCTGGCCTTTGACACCCTGTACGCCGAAGGGCAGCGGCGCTATGTCGAGAGCCTGTCGACCTACGCCCGGCAGTTTTTGCAGCTGATGGACAAGCCCGACGTGGACGTGATTGAGGGCCTGAGCCCGGCGATCTCCATCGAACAAAAAGCCACCTCGCACAACCCGCGCTCCACCGTGGGCACGGTGACCGAGATCCACGACTACCTGCGCCTGCTGTACGCCCGCGCCGGCACACCGTTTTGCCCGGATCACCAGTTGCCGCTGCAGGCCCAAACGGTGAGTCAGATGGTGGACGCCGTGCTGGCGCTGCCGCTGGACACGCGCCTGATGATTCTGGCGCCTTTGGCGCGGGGCAAAAAAGGCGAGTTTCAGGACGTGATCGCCAGCCTGCAGGCGCAGGGCTATGTGCGCTTTCGGGTCAACGGCCAGGCTTTTGAATTTGACGAACTGCCGGCGCTGAAGAAAACCGAAAAGCATGACCTGGACGTGGTGATCGACCGGATCAAGGTCCGCCCCGACCTGAAACAGCGCCTGGCCGAGAGCTTTGAGGCGGCGCTGCGGGTCGGCGGTGGGCGGGCCATTGCCGTCGAAATTGATAGCAACAAACCTAATAACGACGGGGCTCAGAGCCCGATTGAGCATTTATTTAACGCCAAATTCTCCTGCCCGGTGTGCAGCTACTCGATCGGCGAGCTGGAGCCGCGGCTCTTTTCTTTCAATTCGCCGCAGGGCGCCTGCCCGGCCTGTGACGGTCTGGGCATGCAGGAGTTTTTTGACCCGGCGCGGGTGGTGGCCTTCCCCACGCTGAGCCTGGCCAGCGGCGCCATCAAGGGCTGGGACCGGCGCAACGGCTACTACTTTGCGCTGCTGGAGAGCCTGGCCCGGCATTACCGCTTTGACATCGAAGCCCCGTTCGAATCCCTGCCGGCA
>CALPLW020000155.1 GCA_943324505.2 Comamonas sp. lk | reverse complement strand
GAAGCCGAGCAGGGTTTGCGCCAACTCAGCGCTGACACCGGCATGGAGGTCGTCATCATCCGACCGCCTTTGGTGTATGGCCCCGGCGTCAAGGCGAACTTTGCAGCTCTCATGCGTGCCGTGCGGCGTGGCTGGCCCTTGCCGCTGGGTGCTGTGCACAATCAGCGAAGCTTGGTGGCGTTAGATAACTTAGTGGATTTCATCATCACTTGCATCACTCACCCTCAGGCTGCTAATCAGACCTTTTTGGTCAGCGACGGGCAAGACCTGTCCACCACAGAGCTGGTGCGCGGCATGGCGCATGCAGCAGGGGTGCCGGCGCGTTTGTTGCCGGTGCCGGTATGGGCTTTGCAGGCGGGGGGGGCGTTGCTGGGCAAGGGTGATGCGGTGCAGCGTCTGTGCGGTAATTTGCAGGTGGATATTTCCAAGGCGCGCAGCTTATTGGGTTGGGTGCCGCCGGTGTCCGTAGAAGAAGGCTTGCGGCGGGCGATGGCGGCATGAAAAGACTCTTTGATATCTTGCTGGGCTGTCTGGCAGCATTGATCTTGTTCGTACCGGTATTGCTGGTGGCAATAGCCGTTCGCCTGACATCCAAAGGCCCGGCCTTGTATTGGTCTGACCGTGTTGGCCGAAATAACGTGATCTTCAAAATGCCCAAGTTTCGCAGCATGCGGGTGGGCACGCCGGCGGTGGCCACGCATCTGTTGGTCGACGCCCGTTCACACCTAACGCCCATTGGTTCCTTTTTGCGCAAAAGCAGCTTGGACGAATTGCCGCAGCTGTGGAGCATTCTGGCGGGCGACATGAGCTTCGTGGGGCCGAGGCCGGCGCTATTTAATCAGCAAGACTTGATTGCCTTGCGCACAGAGCAGGGTGTGCACACCTTGGTGCCTGGCCTGACAGGCTGGGCACAAGTTAATGGCCGCGATGAGTTGCCGATACCTGAAAAGGTGAAACTGGACGTGGCCTATTTGCAGCGGCAGTCGTTTTTGTTTGATATTCGCATTTTGTGGCTGACCTTCATCAAGGTGCTCGGCAGTGATGGGGTGTCGCATTGATCAGGATTGCATGGGCTACCGATTTTCCAGGTAATTAAAAGATGAAACAAGACAGTGACGGGCCTACGGCTCCGACTTTGGCTGGCGCAGCCTGGGCGGCAAGATGAAACGTGCTCTGCCCCACTTTGCTGAGCATATGCTGGCACTGCCACGCTCTGGCAAACGCGCCATTATCTTGGTGGTCGACACTGGCCTCTGCCTGTTGAGCACTTGGCTGGCTTTTTATCTTCGCTTGGGTGAATTTCAGTCGTGGACAGGTCAGTTCTTTTCCCCGTGGCTGTTGGCTGCGGCAGTTTCTGTAGTGATGGCTATTCCCATTTTTGTGAAGTCTGGGCTGTACAGGGCCATTATTCGGTACAGCGGGTTACCCGCGATGATGGCCATTTCGCGGGCGATGCTGCTGTATGGGGTGATGTTTGCAGCGGTATTTACTTTTTTTGGTGTGCGGGGTGTGCCTCGCACGGTAGGGTTGATTCAACCGCTATTGCTGTTCGTGCTGGTGGGCGCATCGCGCGCAGCAGCTCGCGTTTGGCTGGGAGGTCTGTACCAAAACCGGATCAAGCAAGCGTCCTTGCCGCAGGTCCTGATTTACGGGGCAGGCAGTGCCGGCCGCCAACTAGCCTCCGCCATGGCTAACAGCCACGAGATGCGCGTGGTGGGCTTTTTGGACGACGACGACCGCCTGCATGGCCATGTGCTCAATGGCCTGCCGATCCACAACCCGGAGGATCTGGCTGAACTACTGACTGAAGTGCCGGTAACCGATTTGTTGCTGGCCCTGCCGTCTGCGTCGCGCCAGCGGCGTAACGATATTTTGGCGCGCCTGGCGCCTCACAAGCTGACGGTACGAACTTTGCCAGGCCTGAGCGACATTGCCACTGGCCGGGTGAGTTTGAGCGATGTGCGCGAACTTGACATTGACGACCTGCTCGGCCGTGAGCCGGTCAAGCCAAATGGCCTTTTGCTCAACCGCAACACCCACAACAAGACTGTACTGGTAACCGGCGCCGGTGGAAGTATTGGCAGTGAGCTGTGCCGTCAGATTCTAAAAACCAAACCTAAGAAGCTTCTATTGGTGGAAATGAGCGAATTTGCACTCTACCAAGTCCACCAAGAACTGCAGACCATCTTGGCATTTGGGCTAGCCGACAAAGATGATGGGTCGCTAATTATTCCTTTACTGGCCTCGGTGTGCGATGAGGTGCGCATGCACGAGATCATGGATACCTGGAAGCCCAACACGGTGTACCACGCTGCGGCCTATAAGCACGTGCCCTTGGTTGAACACAACCCGAGCGAGGGCGTGCGCAACAACGTGTGGGGTACTCGGGTATGCGCCGAGGCGGCGGCCCGCAATGGCGTACAAAACTTTGTCTTGATCAGTACCGACAAGGCCGTACGGCCTACCAACATTATGGGCGCGACCAAGCGCTTGGCGGAAATGGTGTTACAGGCATTGTCGGATATCGGCTCAACTGAAACAGCTGAGGGCGGCCGAACATCAACCCCGCGCACCTGTTTCTCGATGGTACGTTTTGGTAATGTGCTGGGCTCCAGTGGTTCAGTGGTGCCGCTATTTCGCGAACAAATCAAAAATGGCGGTCCGATCACGCTCACGCACGCTGACATAACACGCTACTTTATGACCATCCCGGAAGCTGCCCAGCTGGTGATTCAAGCCGGGGCTATGGGAACAGGCGGAGATGTGTTTGTGCTCGACATGGGCCAGCCCGTGCGTATTTACGATCTGGCGGCCCGACTCGTGGAGTTGTCTGGGCTCACAGTTAAAAATGAAGATCGTCCAAGCGGTGATATTGAAATCACCGTCACAGGCTTGCGACCCGGTGAAAAACTCTATGAAGAATTGCTTATTGGCGACAATCCCAAGCCGACTCAGCATAGCCGCATCATGAAAGCGCATGAGACATTTTTGACTTGGCCACAGTTGGATGACCAATTGACTGCGCTGAGCTTGGCGATAAGCGTCAACGACGTACTTATAATCCGTGGCACACTAAAGCAACTTGTGAGCGATTATCAGCCTAGCGGGGAAGTGGTGGATTGGGTGTATTTAGCCCAAAAAAACCAAGGGATGGCCGACCACTAGTCAGCCAAAAAATTGAATTAACAAAAAGTGGTAATTATGAGCAATTTGATTGATATCCAAAGTCAGATCGAAAAACTGCAAAAGCAGGCCAATGAGATCAAGTCGCGCGAGTTTGACAAGACTGTGCAAGATATTCTTGCCAAGATGCAGGCGTTTGGCATTACCGTGAAAAACCTTCAAGCCCCAAAAGGCCGTGGTACAAAGTTTAAGGCCAAGGCCTCAAAGACAGTGGGTGCGCCCAAGGCGGCTGCCGCGAAAAAGAAGTCAACTTCACCCGTCCTGCCGAAGTACCGTGGCCCCAACGGCGAGACCTGGAGTGGACGAGGACTTCAGCCCAAGTGGATGGTCGCGCTGGTGGCCCAGGGCAAGACCAAGGAAGACTTCGCCATCCAGGCCTGATGGCCCTGCAGTAACATGCGGGCATGACCGACCAAGCCCCCGACCCCAGCCCAATTTCTCCGCGCCAAAAGGCCGACATCCTGGCCCAGGCGTTACCCTATATCCGCAAGTTCCATGGCAAGACCATGGTCATCAAGTATGGCGGCAACGCCATGACCGACCCCGAGCTGCAGGCCGACTTTGCCGAAGACGTGGTGCTGCTCAAACTGGTGGGCATCAACCCGGTGGTGGTGCATGGCGGCGGGCCGCAGATTGAGAACGCGCTGAACCGACTGGGCAAAAAGGGCGAGTTCATTCAGGGTATGCGCGTGACCGACGCCGAAACCATGGAGGTGGTGGAGTGGGTGCTGGGCGGCGAGGTGCAGCAGGACATCGTGGGCCTGATCAACCAAGCCGGCGGCAAGGCCGTGGGCCTGACCGGTCGGGACGGCGGCCTGATCCGGGCGCAAAAACTCAAGATGGTGGACAGCCAGGACCCGAGCAAGGAAGTGGATGTGGGCCAGGTGGGCGACATCGTCAGCATTGACCCCAGTGTGGTGAAGGCGCTGCAAGACGATGCCTTCATCCCGGTCATCAGCCCAATTGGCTTTGGGGTGCACAACGAAAGTTACAACATCAATGCCGATGTGGTGGCGGCCCGGTTGGCCACGGTGCTCAAGGCTGAAAAGCTGATCATGCTCACCAACATCAGCGGCGTGCTGAACAAAGCCGGTGAATTGCTCACAGACTTGACGGCCCGCCGCATTGACGAGCTGTTTGCCGATGGCACGATCTCGGGCGGTATGTTGCCCAAGATCAGCGGCGCACTGGATGCGGCCAAAAGCGGCGTGAACTCGGTGCATATTGTGGACGGCCGTGTGCCCCACGTGCTGCTGCTGGAGATCTTGACCGACCAGGCCTTTGGCACCATGATCCGCTCCCACTGAGACCAATTCTGTTCTGAGCTATGGCCCTGTCCGACGCCCAACCCGCCGCACGTCCCTCTGATCGGACGGACGATGCCCCGGCCCGCAAACGGCCTAAGCCTGGGGAGCGCCGGGTGCAAATTTTGCAGGCCTTGGCGAGCATGTTGCAGCAGCCCGGGCTCGAGCGCATCACCACGGCGGCGCTGGCGGCTCGGCTAGACGTGAGCGAGGCTGCCCTGTACCGGCACTTTGCCAGCAAGGCCCAGATGTTTGAGGGCCTGATTGATTTCATTGAGCAGACGGTGTTTGCATTGGTTAATCAGATCGCCCAGCAGGACATCACCGGGGCTGGGTCTGGTCGGCCGCCCGGCGCGCGCCAGGCTGCTCGGGTTCTGGCCATGGTGATCCAGTTTGCCGAGAAAAACCCAGGCATGGCGCGGGTCATGGTTGGCGATGCGCTGGTCTATGAAAACGAGCGTCTGCAACAACGCATGAACCATTTTTTTGACAAAATCGAGGCCAGCTTGCGCCAATGCTTGCGCGTCGGTGCGTCGGCTGGTGAGTCCGACACACCCACGGTAGATGCGCTGGTTCAGGCCTCGCTCTTGACGGCGTTTCTCGTGGGGCGGCTGCAGCGCTTTGCCCGCTCAGGCTTCAAGCGGCAGCCCTCGGAGCATCTCGAGGCCAGCCTCGATCGGCTGCTTGGCTGAGCGACTTTGGGCGGGCTCGTCCGCCAACGGCAGCAACATGGCTTGCCCAAATTCTTTGAAAAAATGCGATTGAATTGTGCTGTAACGCGCAAATAACCACGGAAATGCTGCAAAATAGTACGGTCGTTCTATTTTTTACATGCCACCCCTATCACCGCTCACCATTCTTGCCGATCCGGCAGGCCAGACGCCGGCACGAGGTCGTGGCTTGCACAAGGGTCAGCAAACCAAGCAGGCCATCCTGGAGGCCGCGCTGGCATTGGCCTCCCAAATTGGTCTGGAGGGCCTGAGCATCGGCGCGCTGGCCGATGTCACACACATGAGCAAGTCGGGCGTTTTTGCACATTTTGGCTCGCGCGAGGAACTTCAGATTTCGGTCATCCGTGAGTACTACACCCGCTTCGCTGATGAGGTGTTTTACCCCGCCATGCAGCAGCCGCGCGGCTTGCCGCGTATCAAAGCCTTGTTTGACAACTGGATGCAGCGCGTGGCGGTCGAAATCCAGTCCGGCTGCATCTTCATCAGCGGCGCGGTGGAGTTTGACGACCGGCCCGGCCCGGTGCGTGACGCTTTGGCCAGTTCGGTCCAGGCCTGGCTTGATGCACTTTACCGGGCCGTCGTGCAGGCCAAGCAGGAAGGACATTTGCTGCAAAGTGCCGACGAAGAGCAAATGGCCTTTGAGATTCATGCCCTGATCCTGGCATTGCATTACGAGGCGCGGTTTTTACAAAAACCCGGCTCAATTGGCCGCGCCCATCGCAGCTTTAACAACATGCTGGCCCGATACGGGCAAGCAGTGCCGACATAGACACCGTTTTCATCACATCCCATCGATTCCCCAAGGAGCCAACACATGCCCACCTATACCCCGCCGCTGCGCGACATGCAGTTTGTCATGCACGAACTGCTCAAGGTCACCGACGCCTTCAAAGCCATGCCCCGGCATGCCGACGTGGATGTGGACACCGTCAACGCCGTGCTGGAAGAGGGTGGCAAGTTTGCTTCTGAGGTGCTGTTCCCGCTCAATGTCAGCGGCGACACCGAAGGCTGCAGCCTCGACCCAGCCAGCCACGCCGTGACCACGCCAAAGGGCTTCAAGGAGGCCTACGCCAGCTACGTGGCGGGCGGCTGGGCCGCTTTGAGCTGTGACACCACCTTTGGGGGCCAGGGCCTGCCGCTGGTGGTGAATCAGATGTTTTACGAGATGCTCAACAGCGCCAACCAGGCCTGGACCATGTACCCCGGCCTGACGCATGGCGCCTACGCCTCGCTGCACGCCCACGGCACCGACGCCCAAAAGCAGACCTACCTGGCCAAGATGACCAGCGGCGAGTGGACCGGCACCATGTGCCTGACTGAACCCCACTGCGGCACCGACCTGGGCCTGATGCGCACCAAGGCCGAGCCACAGCCTGATGGCAGCTACCGGATCACCGGCAACAAGATCTTCATCAGCGCTGGCGAGCACGACATGGCCGCCAACATCGTGCACCTGGTGTTGGCCCGCCTGCCCGATGCACCCCCCGGCATCAAGGGCGTGAGCCTGTTTGTGGTACCCAAATATTTGATCAATGCCGATGGCTCTTTGGGTGCACGCAATGGCATTTACTGTGGCGGCTTGGAGCACAAGATGGGCATCCGCGCCAGCGCCACCTGCCAGATGGTGCTGGATGGCGCGGTAGGCGCCATGGTGGGCCAGCCCAACAAGGGCATGCAGGGCATGTTTGTGATGATGAACGCCGCCCGCCTGGGCGTGGGCAACCAGTCGCTGGGGCTGACCGAGGTGGCCTACCAGAACGCACTGGCCTATGCCAAAGACCGCATCCAGATGCGCTCGCTCTCGGGCACCAAGGCCAAGGACAAGCCGGCAGACCCCATCATCGTGCACCCCGATGTCCGCAAAATGCTGCTCACCGCCCGCGCTTACGCCGAGGGCGGCCGCGCCCTGATGGCCTACTGCTCGATGCTGCTGGAGCAGGAACTGAACCACCCCGAGGACAAGGTGCGCAAAGATGCGGGCGAAATGCTGGCCCTGCTGACGCCCATCGTCAAGGCCTTCATCACCGACAACGGCTGGACCGCCACCTCCACCTGCCTGCAGGTGTTTGGTGGCCACGGCTACATCAAGGAATGGGGCATGGAGCAGTTTGTGCGTGATTCCCGCATCAACATGATTTACGAAGGCACCAACACCATCCAGTCGCTCGACCTGCTGGGGCGCAAGATTTTGGGCAATAACGGCGCCACCCTCAAGAAGTTTGGCAAGCTGGTGGCGCAGCTGGTGGAAGAAGAGGGCGTCAACGAAAAAATGTCCGAGTTCATCACGCCGATTGCCGTGCTGGGTGAGCAGATGACCAAGTTCACCACCGAGATCGGCTTCAAGGGCTTCCAGAACCCCGACGAGGTGGGCGCCGCAGCGGTGGATTACCTGCGCGTGGCCGGCCACATGGTTTTCGGCTACTTCTGGGCCCGCATGGCGCAGGTGGCGCTGCGAGAGATGGCCGCCGGCAACCCGGACCCGTTCTACCTGGCCAAGGTGCAAACTGCGCGTTTTTACTTTGCCAAGCTGTTCCCCGAGACCGCCACCCTGATGCGCACCGCTCGCAGTGGCGCAGCCGCCCTGATGGACACCGACGCGGTGTTTGCCTGAGCCCGGGCGTGTACTTGTTTAACCTTTGTTGGAGATTCCCATGATTCGTAGCACCTTGGCCACTCTGCTGGCCCTGTCGTCCCTCTCTGCCCTGGCTCAGATGACCCCTGTCGGCCTGTGGCAAACCATCAGCGATGCGGATGGCAAAGCCACGTCCGAGGTGCGTGTGATAGACACCGCGGGCGTGGTGAGTGCCGTTGTTGAAAAAGCACTGACCCAGAGTGGTGAGCCCCTCTGCGACAAATGCACAGATGACCGCAAAGGCAAACCCAAAGTAGGCATGCAAATCATTCGGGATGCCAAGAAGGCTGACGGCAAGGACGTCTGGGAGGGGGGCAATATTCTCGATCCCAACAACGGTACGGTCTACAAACTCAGGCTAACGCCGATTGAGGGCGGCAAAAAACTCGAAGTGCGCGGCTACGTTGGTACCCCCCTGCTGGGCCGCACGCAAACCTGGGTGCGCGTGCAGTAAGCCCGCGCAGGTTCCACCATGTCGCATTTCATTGTCAAAAAAGTCGCGGTGCTGGGCGCCGGTGTGATGGGCGCGCAGATTGCGGCGCACCTGGTCAACGTCGGGGTGCCGGTCATTCTGTTTGACCTGCCGGCCAAAGAGGGTCCCAAAAACGGCATCATCACCCGCGCTGTCGAGGGCCTTAAGAAGCTCAAGCCCTCGCCCCTGGGTGTGCCCGAAGACGCGGCGCTGATCGGCCAGGCCAACTACGAGGAGCACCTGGCGCTGCTGGGTGGCTGCGACCTGGTGATTGAGGCGAT
>CALPLW020000154.1 GCA_943324505.2 Comamonas sp. lk | reverse complement strand
GATCTGGCCAACAACGAAGACGTTAAGGAGTTCTACCTCGGCGTGGGTGGCGGTGAGCGCAAGAACTTTAAAGATGTGAAGAGTTACAAACGGCGCAAGCGCTGGCTGGCTTGAGGACCGATGCCCATGAGTTTCTTTTTTGACACCCTTGAAACGCGCCAGCCGGCTCAGCGCGAAGCCGCGCTGATGGCCGCCTTGCCAAAGCAGGTGGCCCATGCCAAGCAGGCCTCGGCCGCGCTGGCCCAAATTCTGGCGGCGGTGGACCCTGCTGCCGTGACCAGCCGCCAGGCCTTGGCCCTGCTGCCTGTCACGCGCAAGCACGAGTTGCTGGAGCGCCAGCAAGCCAGCCGCGCCGTGGCCGGTGGCGATGTGTTTGGCGGCTTCAGCACCCTGGGCTACGGCGCGCAGATGCCCCGTCTGTTTGCCAGCCCGGGCCCGATTTACGAGCCCGAAGGCGCTGGCCGCGACTACTGGCGCATGGCACGTGCCATCTTTGCGGCCGGCTTTCGCCCGGGCGAGCTGATCCACAACTGCTTCAGCTACCACTTTGTGCCGGCCGGCTCGATGATGGAGTCGGGCGCCCATGCGCTGGGCTGTACCGTGTTTGCCGGCGGCACCGGCCAGACCGAGCAGCAGGTGCAGGCCATGGCTCAGTTACAGCCTGCGGGCTATATCGGCACCCCCAGTTTCCTCAAGATCATTGTCGAAAAAGCTGCCGAGATGGGCATGGCCCTACCCAGCGTCACCAAGGCCATGTTTGGCGGTGAGGCGTACCCACCCTCGCTGCGCGACTGGTTTGCTGAGCGTGGCATTGCCGGTTATCAATGCTATGCCACGGCCGACGTCGGTTTGATCGCATTCGAGACCGCGGCGCGTGAGGGCTTGGTGCTGGATGAGGGCGTGATTGTGGAGATCGTGCGCCCCGGCACCGGCGACCCGGTGGCCGATGGCGAAGTGGGCGAGGTGCTGGTGACCAGCCTGAACCCGGTCTACCCGCTGATCCGCTTTGGCACGGGTGATCTGTCGGCCGTGCTGGCCGGGCCCTGCCCCACCGGGCGCACCAACACCCGCATCAAGGGCTGGATGGGGCGGGCCGACCAGACCACCAAGATCCGCGGCATGTTTGTGCACCCGGCCCAGGTGGATGCCATTGCCAAGCGCTTCCCCGAGGTGGCGCGGGCACGTTTGGTGGTCTCGGGTGAAATGGCCAACGATGCCATGACGCTCAAGGTCGAGACCACGGCGCAGCCGTCGGCACTGGCCAGCCGCATTGGCGACGCGATTCGCGACATCACCAAGCTGCGCGGCGAGGTCGAGCTGCTGCCGCTGGGCAGCCTGCCCAACGACGGCAAAGTGATTGAGGACGCGCGGAGTTACAAATAGTGCGGGCGCCCAAAGGGGTAGTTGACTTGCGATAAGCTCGTGTCAAATTGCTGCTGGCCTAGGTAGTTTCCGCCTTGCGCGCAAGGCCTGGCCTCGCTACCCTTTGCCGTGTTTGTTTAAATTGGAGATTTGAAATGAAACGTTTACTGGTTCTGGCTGCTGCCTCCGTCGCCCTGTTTGCCCAAGCGCAAACCTACCCCGGCACCAAGCCGATCACGCTGGTGGTGCCTTTCGCTGCCGGCGGCCCGACCGACCTGGTGGCACGCCAACTGGGTGAGGCCATGCGCAAAACCCTGCCCGGCAGTAACTTCGTGGTGGAAAACGTCAACGGCGCTGGCGGCACCATCGGCGCCACCAAGGTGGCCAAGGCTGCGCCCGATGGCCACACCCTGCTGGTCTGGCACATTGGCATGGCCGCCACCGCCGGCCTGTACCGCAAGCTGCAGTACAAGCCGCTGGAAGACTTTGAGTACCTGGGCATGATCAACGACGTGCCCATGACGCTCATTGGCAAGCCCCAGCTGCCGGCCAACACCTACCGCGATTTCGAAAATTACATCCGTGCCAATGGCGGCGCGCTCAACATCGCTCACGCCGGGCTGGGCTCGGCCTCGCACCTGTGCGGCCTGATGTGGCAGTCGGCGGTTAATGCCAAAGAGGCCATGACCACCATCCCGTTCAACGGCACGGCCCCGGCCATGACCGCCCTGATGGGCGGCCAGGTTGACCTGATGTGCGACCAGACCACCAACACCACCCAGCAAATTGAGGCCGGCCGCGTCAAAGCTTTTGCCGTCACCACGGCCGGTCGCTTGAACAACCACAAGCTGCTCAAGGACTACCCATCATTGCAGGAAATGGGTTTGAAGGGCTTCAACCTGACGGTTTGGCACGGCATGTACGCGCCCAAGGGCACGCCGCCAGCGGTACTCAAGCAACTCAACGAGGCCATGAAAGCTGCGCTGAAAGACCCCGAGTTCCTCAAACGGCAAGAAGCCCTGGGCGCCGTGGTGGTCACCGACAAGCGGGTGGACCCCGAAGGCCACAAGGCTTTTGTAACCGCCGAGATTGCCAAGCTCAAGCCCGCCATTGAGGCAGCTGGCAAGTTTGCCGACTAAGCCATGGTCGCCCGGTCTGGCTCATTTAGGGCTCTGGCCCTTGTCGCTCTAGGGGTGGCCGCTACTCTTACTGTAGCAGGTGCTGCATGGGCGCAAGGCGCCTGGCCGAGCAAGCCGGTCAAGATCGTGGTGCCATTTGCCCCCGGCGGCACCACCGACATCCTGGCCCGGGCGGTGGCGCCCGAGCTGGCCAAAGCCTTTGGCCAGCCCTTCGTTGTGGAGAACCGGGGTGGTGCTGGTGGCAACATCGGCGCCGAGCAGGTGGCCAAAGCCCCGGCGGACGGCTACACCCTGCTGATGGGCACGGTTGGCACGCACGGAATCAACAAGTCGCTGTACACCAAACTGGCCTACGACCCACAAAAAGATTTTGCGCCGATCACCCTGGTGGCCGGGGTGCCAAATGTGATGGTGATGAACAGCGAACGGGCGCGCCAGCTGGGCATCAACACGGTGCCCGATTTCATCCAGTATGGCCGCACCCAGTCGGCGGGTTTGAACATGGCCTCCAGTGGGAGCGGCACGTCCATCCACCTGGCGGGAGAGTTGTTCAAGTCCATGACCGGCGTGTCCATGACGCATATTCCTTACACTGGTTCTGCGCCTGCCTTGCTGGGTCTGGTGTCGGGCCAGGTGGATGTGATGTTTGACAACCTGCCCTCGGCCATGGCCCTGATCAAGGCCGGCAAGCTCAAAGCCTTTGCGGTGACCAGCAGCCAGCGCTCTGCCGCCATGCCTGAACTGCCCACCTTGGAGGACGCTGGTCAGCTCAAGGGCTTTGAGGCCAGCAGCTGGTTTGGCCTGCTGGCGCCGGCTGGCACGCCACCTGAGGTGCTTAGCCGCATTCAGCAGGAAACCGCCAAGGCGCTTAATTCGCCCGAGATCAAGGAAAAGCTGCTGGCGCAGGGCGCGATTCCCAGTGGCAACACGCCCGCGCAATTTGCCGCACTGATTGACGCCGAAATCAAGAAATGGGCGGCCGTGGTGAAGGCCTCGGGCGCCCGGGTGGACTGACGCGAGTTCAGGCCTCAGACGCCCCAGACGATCTCCTTGCCCGCTTTTTCGCAGCGGCGCAGCATCTCAATAAAGGGCAGGGCGCGTTGACGCAAGGCAATGGCCTCAAAGCGCGGCGGCGCTTTTTGTTGCTCCAAGGCCTTGGCCAGAGCTGCCTGCTGGTCAGCTTCTTCTTGGGCGACGGCGGTTTGCAAGGCCGCAATGGCGGCAGCCATTTGAGCCGGCAGGATGATGCCCTTGTCGCCGCTCCCCGGCGTCGTGTCTTTACCGATGATTTCCAACACCCGCCGTCCGTTGGCCTGCAGCATGATCAGGTCGCCGGCGGCTTTGGATTTGAATTTGTAGAGCATGGGGTTCGCTTCAGTTGATGGTCTGCATCCGTAGCCGCCGGGCCGCATCCTCGGCCCGCGCGTCGTCGATCTCGCGCAGCAGGCCGCGCACATCGATTGCGCCGTCTTTGGCTTTGAATCGGCCGCTCAGTGTGGCCTCGGCGCTGAGCAGGCCGCGCTGGTAAAGGTCCCAGATTTCGGGGCCGTAGTGGGTCTGCAGCAACTCGGGCGCAAAGCGGCCAAAGAAGTCCCGCAGGTTGGCCACATCGCGCAGCAGCATGCGCTGGGCGTGGTTGTTGCCGGCGGCGTCCACGGCCTGTGGCGGGTCGATGATCACCGGTACTGCCGCGCCGTCTTCGTGCCCGAGCAGGATGTTGAACTCGGACAGGTCGCCATGCACGATGCCGGCGCCCAGCATGCGCACCACCTCGCCCAGCAGGGTGGCGTGGTGGGCGCGCGCCTGCTCCGGCGTAAAAGCAACGTCGTTCAGGCGCGGCGCGGCGTCGCCGTTGGCGTCGGTCACCAGTTCCATCAGCAACACGCCCTCAAAGAAGTTGTAGGGCTTGGGCACCCGTACGCCGGCATCGGCCAGCCGGTACAGCGCGTCGACCTCGGCGCTCTGCCAGGCCGCCTCTTGCGCCTGGCGGCCAAAGCGCGTGCCCTTGGCCATGGCGCGCGCCTGGCGTGAATTTTTCACCTTGCGGTTTTCGGTGTAATCCACGGCTTGCCGAAAACTGCGCTGCGTCGCCTCTTTGTAGATCTTGGCGCAGCGGGTGTCAGCGCCGCAGCGCACCACAAACACCTCGGCCTCCTTACCGCTCATCAGCTGGCGCACCACGCTGTCGATCAGGCCTTCTTCAACCAGGGTTTGCAGTCGGGCAGGGGCTTTCATTCGGAGGATTGTGCGTCAGGGCGCATGCGGACTGTCAGTCTCAAGCGGTTTCCCGGTTGTCGCGACGTTCGATCTTGGACAGAACATCGTCCAAGGAGGCTCGCGCAATGGCCATGTCATAGTCGGTTTGCAGGCCCAGCCAGAATTCAGCACTGGTACCTAAGTACCGCGCCAGACGCAGCGCGGTATCGACGCTGATGGCGCGACGCTCGCGAACCACATCGTGGATCCGAGGCGGCGGCACCTGCAAAGCGACCGCCAGCGCGTGAGCGGACATGCCAAAGGGCACCAGAAACTCTTCGCGCAACACTTCGCCCGGGTGGACTGGGCGCATGCCATTGGTCGGGGTGGTCATTCGGTTCTCCTTCAGTGGTAGTCCACAATTTCAACGTCCCAGGCGTCGTGCCCATCGAACCGGAAGCACAGGCGCCACTGCGCATTGATCCGGATGCTGTGCTGGCCTTGCCGATTACGTTTGAGCGCTTCCAGCTGATTGTTAGGTGGAATCCGCAAATCATCCAGGCTCACGGCCCGGTGCAGCATTTGCAGCTTGCGCTCGGCCACAGACCTGATATTGACAAACTGCAACGCTGGCCGACCTTCGAACAGCGCCTGGGTGCCTGCATGTTTGAAAGAACGGATCATGCCTGAATCATATAACGCATCACGTTATATTTCAAGGTGGCAAAACACGTCGCAAGGTGCGCTGACCTCAAACCCTTGACAGTCAATAGTTTAGGTCTAAACTATTGCTTCATGAACATCCTTTGCATAGGCGGTGGCCCCGCCGGTCTGTATTTCGCGCTGCTGATGAAGCTGCAAAACCCCGCGCATCGCATCACCGTGGCGGAGCGCAACAAGCCGTTTGACACCTTTGGCTGGGGCGTGGTGCTGTCGGACCAGACGCTGGACAACATGCGCGCGGCCGACCCGGTCACCGGCCAGCTGATTGGCGATGCGCTCAACCACTGGGACGACATCGAGGTGTTTTTCAAGGGCCGCAGCGTGCGCTCCAGCGGCCACGGCTTTTGCGGCATCGGGCGCAAGCACCTGCTCAACATCCTGCAAGACCGCTGCCTGGCGCTCGGGGTGGAGCTGGTGTTCGAGGTCGATGTGTCGGACGACCAGGCGCTGGCGCAGCAGTACCAGGCCGACCTGGTGATTGCCAGCGACGGCCTCAACAGCCGCATCCGCAGCCGCTATGCTGAGGTGTTCCAGCCCGACATCGACACCCGCGATTGCCGCTTTGTCTGGCTGGGTACGCACAAAACCTTTGACGCTTTCACCTTCGCCTTTGAGCAGACCGAGCACGGCTGGTTCCAGGCCCATGCCTACAAGTTTGACGAGCACACCTCCACCTTCATCGTCGAGACGCCCGAGGCGGTCTGGCAGGCGCACGGCCTGGCGTCCATGAGCCAGGAGGAGGGCATTGCCTTTTGCGAGCGCCTGTTTGCCAAGTACCTGGACGGCCAGCCGCTGGTCAGCAATGCCAAGCACCTGCGCGGCTCGGCCCAGTGGATCCAATTCCCGCGCGTGGTCTGCAACACCTGGGTGCACCAGCTGCCGCTGCCCGGCGGAAAGGTGCCGGTGGTGCTGATGGGCGACTCGGCCCACACCGCGCACTTCTCCATTGGCAGCGGCACCAAGCTGGCGGTGGAAGACGCGATCGACCTGGTCAATGAATTTGCCGCCAGCACCGACGAGCTGGTGGCCGGCGCCGACCTGCTGCCCGTGCTGCAGCGTTACGAGGCGCGGCGCAGCGTGGAGGTGCTCAAGATTCAAAACGCCGCGCGCAACTCGACCGAGTGGTTTGAGAACGTCACGCGCTACACCGGCATGGCGATCGAGCAGTTTGCCTACTCGCTGCTCACCCGCTCGCAGCGCATCAGCCACGAAAACCTGCGCCTGCGCGACGCCGCCTGGCTTGGCGGTTACGAGGCCTGGCTGGCTGGCGGCAAGCGGGTAGCGCCCATGCTGCTGCCGCTGACCGTGCGCGAGCTGACCTTGAAGAACCGCATCGTGGTGTCGCCGATGGCCACCTACAGCGCGGTGGATGGCCTGGTGCAGGATTTTCATCTGGTGCACCTGGGCGCCCGCGCTCTGGGTGGCGCCGCGCTGGTGATGGTGGAGATGACCAGCCCCAGCCCTGAGGGCCGCATTACGCCCGGCTGCCCGGGGCTGTGGAGCGAGGCGCAGGCGGCGGCGTTCCAGCGCATCGTGGCCTTTGTGCACGGTCAGAGCAGCGCGGCCATCGGTCTGCAGCTGGGCCACAGCGGCCCCAAAGGCTCGACCCAGGTCGGCTGGGCGCAGGCCGACGAGCCGCTGACTGAGCCCGGCGCCAACTGGCCGCTGCTGGCCGCCAGCGCCGTGCCCTACGGCCCGCAGAACCAGGTGCCGCAGGCCATGAGCCGGGCCGACATGGACCGGGTGCGCGACGAGTTTGTGGCGGCCACCCGGCGCGCGGCGGCAGCCGGCTTTGACTGGCTGGAGCTGCACTGCGCCCATGGCTATTTGCTGTCGTCCTTCCTGACGCCGCTGGCCAACCTGCGCACCGACGACTATGGCGGCAGCCTGGCCAACCGCTGCCGCTACCCGCTGGAGGTGTTTGCCGCCATGCGGGCTGTTTGGCCCGCGGCCAAGCCGATGAGCGTGCGCATCTCGGCGCACGACTGGGCGCCCGGCGGTAACACTGCCGACGACGCCGTGGCCATGGCGCGCTTGTTCCAGGACGCCGGTTGTGACGTGATCGACGTGTCCTCGGGCCAGACCACCCGTGCCGCGCGGCCGGTCTACGGCCGCATGTACCAGACGCCGTTTTCTGACCGCATCCGCAACGAGGTCGGCATTCAGACCATTGCGGTGGGCGCCATCACCGACGCCGACCAGGCCAACAGCATCATCGCCGCCGGCCGGGCCGACCTGTGCGCCATTGCCCGCCCGCATTTGGCTGACCCGGCCTGGACCCTGCACGAAGCCGCCAAGCTGCAAAGCCGCGCCATCGACTGGCCGCGCCCCTACCTGAGCGGGCGCGACCAGCTCTACCGCGAGCTCGCCAAACAGAATGGATAAAGAGGCCCGCCTGCAGGGCACCACGCCGGCCGAGCACCCCGAGGCGCTGCGGCTGTGGCTGCGCATGCTCACCTGCACCCAGCTGATCGAGACCCGGGTGCGTGCAGCCTTGCGCGAGCAGTTTGACACCACCTTGCCACGTTTTGACCTGATGGCACAGCTGGAGCGCGCCCCCGAGGGCCTGAAGATGAACGAGCTGTCGCGCCGCATGATGGTCACCGGCGGCAACGTCACCGCCATCACCGATCAGCTGGTGAGCGAAGGGCTGGTGCAGCGCTGCGACGTGGCCGGCGACCGCCGTGCCTACCGGGTGCAGCTCACGCCCGCCGGGCGCGCGCAGTTTGCCGCCATGGCGCAGCAGCACGAGGCCTGGATCGTCGACGCCTTTGCCGCCCTGGGCGAGACAGAGGTGGCCACCCTGCACCGGCTGCTGGGCCGTGTCAAGGCGCACAGCCAAACCGCCGTACCCGACCTGCCCAGCTCGTCCGGTCCAAGCACACACTTATCTCTGGAGACTTCATGACCCATTACATTGGCCCGGCCAACCCCATGCACGGCCAGTTCAAGGCCACCGCCGACTACCAGGCCAGCCACTTTGCCTGGCACTACGGGAATGGCGTGGGCACCATCACGCTGAACCGGCCCGAGCGCAAGAACCCGCTCACCTTTGACTCGTACCATGAGCTGCGCACGCTGTTCCATGGCCTGCGCGCCAGCACCGACGTCAAGGCGGTGGTGGTCACCGGCGCCGGCGGCAACTTCTGCTCGGGTGGCGATGTGCACGAGATCATCGGCCCGCTCACCCGCATGACCATGCCCGAGCTGCTGGCCTTTACCCGCATGACCGGCGACCTGATCAAGGCCATGCGCGATTGCCCGCAGCCGGTCAT
>CALPLW020000153.1 GCA_943324505.2 Comamonas sp. lk | reverse complement strand
GTCATCACAAGCCACTGCACCAGCCCGGCACCGGCATTGCTCAGCCAAGCCGGTTGGACAGCAGACAACATGTTCATGCGCAAAGTTCCTCAAGACCATAAAAAAACCCCGGAGCACAAGCTGCGCCGGGGTAGAACACAGCTGGAACCAAGTACGCCACAGCGTGCCTGGTTCAACCCGAGGGCTTACAACAGATTTGTTGAGATGTTGAAGCCCCCCGCGTTGTTGTAAGGCACGCCGACAGTGACACTGTTCGGATTCTGAGCAGCGCCATTGGCCGCGGCGCGGATGCCGCCCAAGTTGGTAAAGCCATCATCGTTGGCCGCGTCCAGTGCCCCCGCGATGTTGCCAGGAACTGCGGTTTGGTGAATGAACATAAGGGACGGCTGCTGCCCGACGTATGCGGCCGCAGTGTTCACCACAGTAATGCCACCTGTGTTGTTCGTGGGCATGCTGAATGGCGTAAGACCATCGGTCTTGATCAGCTGAGCCGCCCGCAGATGCTGGAACATTTTGAAAGCTTCGTTGTTGCCATCGTTGGCAAACGTGGTCCCTGCGGGAAGAGGAGTACTCCACCCAGCAATTGCACCGTTCGTAACTGCGGGGGCGGCACCAATGGCTCCGTTGCCGTTGCCGTTGGAGCAACCCAGTCCCGCGCCAGAGTTGATGGCCGAAACACCTGCGCCAGCCACGCCACAGGCCTGGCCGGTAAATCGATTGGCGGCAGTAGCGTCATCGCCTGGAAGGGCGCGGAAACGGTCTTGGTAGATGTTGTACGCGGTCTGGAGCGCCGCTTTGTCGGCATACAGCGCCTTGGCCTTGCCCGAGGTGATCAGTTCTTGGCCCTTGAGCACGCCGCCGAGCAGCAGACCCACAATGACCAGTACGATTGCGATTTCAACCAGCGTAAAGCCGGATTGCTTGGATTTCATGAAACACTCCTTGAGTTAAAAGCCGACTTTCGGCTCGGACTCAATTTGACCTGCGGCAAGCGCGGTGCGGGAGTGAAAAACTTTTACAACCCTTACGGTTTGGTCACAGGGGTTGCAGCGGCAGCAGGGTCAGCCAGCTTGGCCCTGATTTCGGCCAGCCGCTCCTGCAAAAAGGCCAGTTCCCGGTCGTCCCGTACATTGCGACTGGCCACCAACGCGCCCAGCAAAATCTCGGCAGTCTCCAGCTCGCCGATGTCTTGCAGCAGCAAGATTTCCATTTGCTTGGCCCAGGTGGGTACCTCGGGGCCGGTGGCCTGCAGGCGCAGAGCCTGGGCGAACTCGCGTGCCAGGTCCACGTCCTTCAGGCGATGCCGCGCCAAAACGGCGGCATGGGCCAGCCAGGGCCAGCGGCGGTTGGGGTCGGCGTCGAATTGCTGGCGCACAAAGGCCAGCATGGCGCGCTGCTTGGGCTCAGCGCCCTCCACCTCGGCGTACACCCGCGCAGCCAGCAGCAGTGGGTATTGCGACAGCGGGTCAAGCTGGAGCCCACGCAGCAGCCAGCCCTGCAGGTGACCGTAGTCCAGGCTGCGCAGTTGCGAGATTTCGCCGCGCTGGCTTTCATAGGCCTGCAGGTAAATCATCAGGGCTTTTGCCAGCGCCAAGGGCTCGCCAAAGCTGGCCAGCCGCAAGGCGCCCAAGGCAGGGGGCGGCGGCAGGTTTTGCGGCTGCAATTTGGCCGCGGGCTGCCACACCTGCCAACCCAGCTGCAAAGCAAAAGCCAACGCCAACAGCGCACGGGCCGGCGCCGGTACCGAGGCAATGGCGCGTTCGTCTCTCATAGGTTGCGTCGGTACAGGTCAAACAGGGCGGCAGCGGTGAGCAGCGCCAGGTAGATCAGGGTCTGCGCCGCCAGCGGGCCCAAAGTGGCCCAACTGCCGCTGTGGTACACCAGCCAGTCGGTGCGGGTGAAATCGTCGAGCCGGGGCAGCACATAGCCCACGCCCTGCATCACAGCGTTGATGACCTGCTGTGACGGGCCGTCTGGCGCATAGCGGCTCTGGCCAAACTGCTGCAGCGCCGTGACCGAGCGGGCCAGCAGGTAAAAGCCCATGGCCGCGCTGAGCGCCGTCATCACCTGCTGGAAAGTCATCACACACAGCAGGCTGAAGGCCGCCACGATCCACAGCTCGGCCAGCAGAGAGGCCGTCCACAGCGCCGCGTCCCAGGTCTGCACCAGCAGGCCCATGAGCCCGCCGAACAGCAGCGCCGGCAGCACGGCCAGCAGCGCAAACCCGGCCAGCTTGCCCAGCACATAGCCGGCACGCGGCAGCGGCAGGGCCAGCACCAGCTCCAAGCCTTTGTCATTGGCCTCGCGCACCAGGCTGGTCACCACAAAGATCACCATCAAAAAGGCGGCCGCAAAGCGCAAAAAAGCGGCCAGCAGCGCCACCTGGGTCTCTTTTTGCTCGGTCACCGCCAGATCGCCCAAAAAGCCGCTCAGGCCCATGCCAACGACCGCCACCAGCCCCAGCAACCACATCAGACGGTTGCGCAGGGCTTCGAGCAGGGTGTAGTGGGCGATGGTGGACGCTTGGCGGAGCATGGGTGTCGGGTCTGAATGTGGTGGGATTCGGATTTGACAAATGATAGCTTGGTATTTTTTGATGAAGCGAAAGGTCGATTGCAGTGCGCCACAGGGTGTGCTGAAATCGGATTTCAAAATTGGAAAACACTCATGAAGCCCTCCCTCGCCCTTCAATCGCATCGTGCAGCCATCCGAGTGGTTGTTGAGCGGCATCGTGCCAAGAATGCGCGGGTTTTCGGTTCCGTTCTCCATGGGAATGACCTGGAGGGCAGCGACCTGGACATACTGATCGACCCAACGCCCGAAACGACGTTGTTCGACATTGGGGCTATCCGGCACGAGTTGCTACAACTATTGGGCGTCACTGTAGACGTACTCACGCCAAATGCTTTGCCAGAGGCTTTCCGGGCCAAGGTCATCGCTGAAGCGCAGCCGGTATGACCCGTGATCGACACTGGTCGGGATTTGTGGCGGAACACCCTGAGTTACCGCTTGCGTCCGCATATCAGATGCGCAACGCAGTGGCTCACGGTTACTTCAAGGTGGATTTTGAAATCGTCTGGAGGACCGTTTGCAATGACCTGCCGGACCTGTACAAGGCGGTAAAGGCGGCAACCGATTGACAGAACTGTTTCGTAATCTGAGATACCTGAATGGGCAATACACGAGTCTTTTTTATAGTAGAAAATGGCTTAAAGCCCCGTATTCATTGATGAGTTTGCAATCATTTTGATAGCGTTTCCTGCCGCAGCAGCCAGGATGACCCAAACCGGCTCAATACTCAAAAACACTTTGCAGGCAGTCCAACACTTCTTGCACGATGGTCTCAGGAGCTTTTTCTACAAAACTGGCTTGCCTGGCGGTCCAGTCCAGTGATTTGACCTGATGGGCGTGCACTTGCCCATCGGTGCGCAAACCCTGACCAATCAGGGTGACGAGGAAGCCGGCGCTTCTGGCCACATCGGCCGCGCCACCTGAGATGGGGCAGACCATGGCCAAGCGAAACCTTGCATTGAACTCACGGGGTGACACCACCAGGCAAAAGTGATCACCCTTCATCTCGCGGCCACTGGCTGGGTCAAACGCCAAATGCAAGATGTCGCCGCGATCCGGGGTCATAGCTCGCCCCCGGCCGGCGCCATTTCGTCCCAACCCTCAGCCCTGCATGGGCCGGCGGGGGTGGCAAGCAGCAATTCGGCCAAGGATTTTCGGGCGCGCTGTGGTTTGATCTTGAGCTCATCACCCATGATTTCTATCGCCAGCCGTGAGCCGGCAACCAGGTGGTTTTGCTCCACATAGCTGAGCGGAATCGTCATGATGTAAGAACCACCAGACCGGCGCAGTGATGCATTCAACATGGGACGCCCTCTTTGCAGTTGTTTTACTCAAGTATAACAAGTGCACCAGCTTCATGGCCAAGGTGCCGCCCCGGTGCTGGGCCGGCGCTCAGGCGGCCGACCGCCGTGCCTTGAGCAATCGCGGCACCACCAGCACCGCCAAGATGACCCCCAGCAGCGTCAGAGACATCGGCCGATGCAAAAACACCATGGCGCTGCCCTCGCCAATGGAGATGGCGTTGCGGAACTGGGCCTCGGCCAAGGGGCCCAAAATCATGCCCACCACCACGGGCGCGGTGGGGAAGCTGAAGCGCCGCATGATGAGCCCGAGCACACCAATGGCGTACAGCAAAAACAAATCAAACGCGCTTTGCCGCATGCCGTAGGCGCCCACAGTGGCAAAAATCAGGATGCCGGCATACAGCTGGGGCTTGGGCACCTTGAGCAGCTTGACCCACAGGCCGACCAGGGGCAGGTTGAGCACCAGCAGCATCACGTTGCCGATGTAGAGCGAGGCAATCAGCGCCCACACCAGCGCCGAGGCACTGCTGAACAGCTGCGGCCCGGGCTGGATGCCGTAGTTCTGGAAGGCACCCAACAAAATGGCCGTGGTGTTGGAGGTGGGAATACCCAGCGTGAGCAGCGGGATCAGTGCGGCGGTGACGGTGGCGTTGTTGGCGGCCTCGGGGCCGGCCACGCCTTCAATGGCGCCGCGGGTACCAAACTCGGCCTGGTGTTCGCCCTTGGCCAGCTTTTTCTCGGTGGCGTAGCTTAAAAACGTGGGGATCTCGGTGCCGCCAGCCGGAATGCAGCCAAAGGGTGCGCCGATGGCCGTGCCGCGCAGCCAGGCCGGGATGGAACGGCGCCAGTCACTGGCGCTCATGGTCACGCGGCTCATCTTGTTGGCGGTCTCAACCACGCGCCCCTCAAACAGCACGGCGTGCAGCGCCTCGGCCACGGCAAACAGGCCCACGGCCACCAGCACGATCTCGACCCCGTCCAGCAGCTCGGGTACACCGCCGGTGTAGCGCGCCTGGCCGGTGATTTGGTCCAACCCGACCAGGCCGGCCGCCAAACCGACAAACAAGGCGGTGAGGCCCCGCACCGTGCTCTGGCCCAGCACCGCGCTGACGGTGGTAAAGGCCAGCAGCATCAGCATGAAGTACTCGGGCGGACCGAGTTTGACCGCAAAGTCTGCGACCACCGGCGCAAAGAGCGTCACTAACACGGTGGCAATGGTGCCGGCTACAAAAGAGCCAATGGCCGAGGTGGCCAGCGCCGCGCCGGCGCGGCCGCTCTTGGCCATTTTGTTGCCCTCCATGGCCGTGACCATGCTGGCGGTCTCGCCCGGTGTATTGAGCAGGATGGAAGTGGTGGAGCCGCCGTACATGGCGCCGTAGTAGATGCCGGCAAAAAAGATCATCGAGGCTGTGGCCTCCACCTTGGCGGTGATGGGCAGCAGCATGGCCACGGCGGTGGCCGGGCCAATACCGGGCAGCACGCCCACGGCCGTGCCCAGCGCGCAGCCGACAAAGGCCCACAGCAGGTTGACCGGCGTACCCGCCGTGACAAAGCCCTGCATCAGCTGGTTCCAAATGTCCATCAAAGCCAGCCGCTTTGTGTCAAGCCCGGCAGGCTGATGGCCAGGAATTTGGTGAACATCCAGTACACGGGCGCAGCAATGAGCAGGCCGGTGACGATGTCAGTCAGCCAGCTGCGCAGGCCACCACTCTGCCCTGCCGCCAGGCGAAGGCCACGCGCGGCCAGCACAAAGCACAGCGCGCAGCTGAAGATGAAACCGATGGTGGTGATGAGTGCGGCATTGGCCAGCAGCCCGGCAGACATCCAGACAAAGCCCGGCCAGTAAGGCCGGTCGCCGCCTACAGCGTCCTCCATATTGCGAAAGCCGCCACTGCGCGCCTCCCGCACCATGAAGCCGCCGCACAGCATCAGCGCTGCTGCCACCACCCAGGGCAAAAAATTGGGCCCGACACCGGCGTAACCTGATGCCGAGGGAATACTCAGCGCCCCCAGCGCCATGCCCACACCAACCAGGCCGACGCCGAGGCCGACCAGGGTTTGCAGGCCATGCGATGGGGACGATGAAGACGGCATACGCTCAGATCATGCCGGCCTTGACCATGGTGGCGCGCAGCGAGGCGAAGTCGTTGTCGACAAAGTCTTCGAACTCTTTGCCCGACATGACCGCAGCCGTCCAGTTGTTTTTCTCCGAGTCTGCCGCCCAGGACTTGGTCTTGGCCGCCTTGAGCAGCATGTCGGTCAGGGCTTTGCGCTGGGCGGCAGTGATGCCGGGGGCGCCGTAGACGCCGCGCCAGTTGCCGATCTCGACGTTGTAGCCCAACTCTTTGAGCGTGGGGATGTTGATGCCCTTGAGGCGCGCGCCAGAGGTCAGCGCCAGGGCCGTCATCTTGCCAGCATTGATGTACTCAGAGAACTCGCTGTAACCGCTGCCGCCCACGGTGACGTTACCGCCCAAAATGGCGGCAGTGGCCTCACCGCCGCCCCGGAAAGCCACGTAGTTGATCTTGGATGGGTCTACACCCACCTCACGCGCGATCATGGCAGCGGCAATGTGCTCGGTAGAGCCGCGTGAACCACCGCCCCATTTGACGCTGCCTGGGTCTTTTTTGAGCTGCTCGATCACGTCCTTCATGCTCTTGAACGGGGAGTTGGTGGGCAGCACGAACACGTTGTACTCGCTGGTCAGGCGCACCAGCGGGGTGGCCACGCTCAAAGACACCGGCGGTTTGCCGGTGATGATGCCGCCCAGCATGACCGCACCCATGATCATGATGGCGTTCGGGTCACCCTTGCTGGCGTTGACAAACTGAGCCAGGCCCAGCGCGCCGGCGGCGCCGCCCTTGTTCTCGTAGGTGACGGTCTCTGCCACCTTGGCTTCGAGCAGGGCCTTGCCCAGGGCACGGCCAGTGCCGTCCCAACCGCCGCCGGGGTTGGCGGGGATCATCATCTTGACATTCATGCCAGCAGCCAAGGCGCTGATGGGCAGGCTGCTGCTGGCGGCCAAAGCGGCCATGGACTTGAGAAAAGTATCGCGACGCATCGAAGTCTCCTGTGGTTAGACGAACCCTGCGATGATGGGCCCGGTAGCTGTCAAATGGCTGTCCAAACCGCCCCTGCGACACTAGGGAAAACACCCATAAGGCACCGATGACCGATCCGACCCCCGCCGCTGGCAACGCCACCCTAGCGGCCATCCACTGGCTGGAAGATGGCGTGCCCTGCACGGCACGCTGGCGCTCCGAGCGCGGCGCAAGCGCACCCCAAAAAGTGGTGCTGGCCGACGACCGTACCACCGCAGATGCTGCCTACCGGCTAGCCTGCGAGGGCACCGGCTTGCTTTGGCGTGGCGATTTTCAGAACGCCCGGCAGTTGCTGCAAGCGCTGACCCGGCGCGCCGACAAGTCTGCCGCACGGCCGCGCAAGGCCGAGGCTGATGAGGCGGCGGGCCGGGCCTTCCACCTGCACCGTCAGGCCCGGGCGCAACGGGCACGCGTGCTGGGCATGCTGCTGCTGCCATTTGGCGCAGACCACCAGATCACACTGCGCCGCGCCCCGGACACCCGCGCGGCCTGCGCGCAGGCCTGGGGCGTCGCAGACAGCGACGGTGTGGCTTGCGTCGCGTCGCTGCGCGACCTGCTGGGCATGACCAGTGCCTTTGAGTGGCGCAAGAAAGGCGTGGAAGTCAAGGCCCTGGCCCCGGCGCCCAACAACCGCGTGCACCCTCATTACGGCGTGTTTTCACCGCTGCGGGGCGAGTACGTGGACCTGGTCGCCAGCATCGCCCTACCCCCCACGCCCGCTGGCCAGGCCTTGCTGGCTTTTGACATTGGTACGGGCAGCGGCGTGCTGGCGGCGGTACTGGCAAGGCGCGGCGTAGCCCTTGTGGTGGCGACCGACCAGGACCCCCGGGCACTGGCCTGTGCCCGGGAGAACCTGGCCCAATTGGGCGTGGCGGCACAGGTTGAGGTGGTGCAGGCTGACCTGTTCCCGCCGGGGCAGGCGAACTTGGTGGTGTGCAACCCGCCCTGGCTGCCAGCACGTGCCAGCGCACCGATCGAGCGCGCGGTGTACGACGAAGACAGCCGCATGCTGCTGGGCTTTTTGGCCGGGTTGGCCGACCACCTGCTGCCGGGCGGCGAGGGCTGGCTGATCATGTCTGATCTGGCCGAGCATTTGGGCCTGCGCACCCGGGCCGAACTGCTGGCCGCCTTTGATCAGCACGGGCTGACCGTGCTGGGCCGCCTTGAGACCCAAGCCCAGCACCCCAAGGCGGCCGATGCCACCGACCCACTGCACGCTGCCCGCGCCGCAGAGCGCACCTCACTGTGGCGGCTTGGCAACCGGATGGATGCCGGGGCGTAGGCTGCATGGTATGGTTTGAAACCATGAGACTGCTGCTGGTAGAAGACGACCCCGCGATGCGCACCACGTTGTTGCGCGCCTTGACGCGGCTGGGGTGGTCGGTGGACTTGTGTGCCGATGGCAGCGCCGCGCTGGCGCAGTGGCAGCAGTCCCGGCCCGACGTGGTGCTGCTGGACCTGAGCCTGCCGGGTCTGGACGGGCTTCACGTGTTGGCCCAGGCACGCCAAAGCGGCCTGATTACACCGGTGCTGATCTTGACCGCACGTGGCACGGTGGGCGATCGCATCCTGGGGCTGAACGCCGGCGCCGACGACTACCTGCCCAAGCCCTTTGACCTGGACGAGTTGGAGGCCCGCGTCCGCGCCTTGCTGCGCCGCTCAGAAAATAGTGCCGAATTGGCCCCTAGCCCCCGTGGAATGGACCTCTTTAGCTATGATAAAGATAGCGGAGCCATTTACCACCAGGGCCAGGTGCTGGACC
>CALPLW020000152.1 GCA_943324505.2 Comamonas sp. lk | reverse complement strand
CTGGGTGGTCTGCGCGCGGCCCGGCTCAAGGTGAGGGCCGGAATCGCCGCTGCTGAACCGCCACCACGAGGGGCGGTGGCGACAGGCCACATTTATGCCGAGGTGGCGAGTCGGGTGCTGGTCGACCACTGCCTGGATGAACTGGATGCCTGGGCGGTGGCGGGGTGGCCAGCAGAGGAAGTACTCGATGGCTATCGACGCCGCTTGGTACAGCCCAGCCGGCAGGTGGTGACACGGCTGCTGGAGGCGATTGACGCCGACGACCCGCCAGACACGCTGGTGGATCTTTTGCACGGCGAGGCCATCCTGGCCTACCGGCTGCTGCGCTACGCCAATTCAGCCGGCCTCGGTCTGCGGGTACCGGTCGAATCCCTTGCGCATGCCGTCAAAGCGCTGGGCTATGCCCAATTACGAGGGTGGCTGCGCGAACAGTTGCCGCGCGCCAGCAGCGACCTCGATCTGCTGCCCATCAGTGCGACATTGGCGCTGCGGGCGCGGCTGATGGCGCAACTGCAAATGCTCTGCAGCGGTGCGACAAACCCGGAGGTTCAGCTGTGCGGCCTGTTGTCCCAGATGGACCTGTTGCTGGGCGAACCCCTGGCCCAGGCGCTGGCCCGGCTGCCGCTGCCGCCGCCTTTGAAAGCGGCTCTGCTGACGCAGAGCGGGCCCTATCAAGCCGCGCTCGAAATAGCCCTTGCGCTGGAATCGCCGCACACCGACCGCACCCGGCTGCTCTGCGAGCTGCACGAGACCGACCATGGCCTGGTCAATCAGACGCTGCTCAACACCCTGGCACAGACCCGCTACCACCCTGCCAAGAACCTGTTGCTGGTTTAGCCGGCAGCCAGCCATGCAGACCCTGCATTCGGCGGCTGAGCATCTCCCGAAACGCTGCCTGTGCCTTTTGGATGTGGGCGTTCTTGTAGGGGAACAGGGTTTCCACGTCCATGGCGTGGACGACCCCAACATGGTCGATTTCAAACAGCAGCAAGTCGCCACCGGGCGTTTCAGCGCAGTCCATCACCAGGTACTCCAGCTTCATGCGTTCGCTGATGGCGTTCAGCGCCACCTTGTGCCTGTGCACAAAGTCCGCAAACCCGTCCATGAAGCGGGCTTCTTCACGTCGCTTGTCCCTGTCCTCATACATGCCGGCGTTCACATAGTGAATCATCCAGTCCGACGACACGGCCATGTGGCCGACAAAGGGCTCACCGTCGATGAGTGCAACCCGGATTTTCCGGAAACGCCCCCGCAGGTCGCTGTACTCCACGAACTGCGCCAGAAAGAAGTCTTCTTCCCGCACTTTCGCCAGGTAGTCGTCAAGGTCCTCCACCTTGTCCAATTTGCACAGATCGGTGCCCGCCTGTGAACCCAGGGGGCGCACGATGACCGGATAGGCCAGGCCCGGCGCAATCTGAGACAGGGTGTTGGACCCGGCAGCCAGTGCCAGCAGCTGGGTTCGCGTCAGGCGGTGGTTGATCGGAACGACGAGGCCGGGAATGCCTTGCAGCAACTGGCTGGCGACGTCGCGGCCTGTGGCGACGAGGTGTTCCGGCGCATTCAATACGGGCCGGGGCCAAGCTTGGAGTTGCCGGCCAAGCGCTGCCAATAGTCCCCGGTTGGCGTCCGATTCGGCAATGCCGACAAACAACAGATCGTGCTCGGGCACATCTGCCAGCGTGTCGAGGCTTGCATTGACGAAATGGACCGTCAACGCCACATCCGAGCCTTCCAGCAGGCAGTCCAAGGGCGTGTTCGCCTGAAGACCCCCATGCGTGGCCAGCATCAACAACCGGATTCGAGCCGGCTGCACCCACGCCGGCAAGGTGAAGGTCTGCACGATCGCCAAGGCGGCGCTTTGAAACGCCAAGCCGAGCGCCATGTCGTTGAGGCACTGCATGGCGATGGACAGATTCATCAACAGCTGGGGATTGAACCCATCCACGGCCAGGCGCTGCAGCATCTGCTTGGTGACCGATCGGAGGTCCTGCCCGGCAATGCTCGCGCGCAAAAAAGGAGCCAGCCCCAAGTAATGAGGGGCTTCTTGATCGTTCAACACGGTATCCATGTCGTTCATCGGGTACTCCGTCATTCGCCGACATGAACTGGACAATTTCAAACGACGCTCCAATCCGATTGTCCCGGGCTGGACATAGCCTTTAAGCCTCGAAAAGCACGCCATTGGTCTGGCAGCTGAAGCCTTAAATCTCGTGGTTCACAACCACGGCTGCCGGGCCGCCCGCCAGCTCTGCCCGGATGGCCTGGAACACCTGCCAGAAGTGTGCCTCCTGGGTGGTGGCAAAGTTGATGCGCATCAGCGTGCTCGGCTGGCGCCGGGCGTGGAACAGCGCGCCGGGCGCGAGCAGGTAACCGAGATCGAGCATGCGCTGCGCCAGCCGGTCGGTGTCTACCCCGGTGTCGACCCAGCCAAACAGGCCGGCAGGTGGCGCGGCAAAGCGGCAGCCATGGGCCAGCGCCAGCTGCACGGTGCGCGAGCGGGCCTGATCGAGCCGGACTCGGATGCGCGCCGCATGCCGCCGCAGCAAGCCCTGCTCGATGCACCAGGCCAGGGCCTTCTCCAGCAGGGCGGGGGTGGTCAGTGTGGCTAGCAGCTTGGTGTCGATCAGGCGCTCAAACAGGCCTTGGGGCGCTGCCAGAAAACCCACCCGCCAACCCGGCGCCAGAATCTTGGCAAAGCCGCTGACGTAGATGGTGCGTTGCAGACCGTCGAGCGCGCTGAGCCGGGTGGCATGCTCGGGCGCGATGTGGCTGTAAGTATCGTCCTCCACCACATGAAAGCCGAAGCGGTTGGCCAGTTGCAAGACCTGGTGCGCGCTGCCGGGCGACAGACAGTAGCCGGTGGGGTTGTGGAACACGCTGACACTGACAAACAGTTTGGGTTGATGCAGTTCGCAGTAGCGCGCCATGATGGCCAGGTCGGGGCCGTCCGGGCCTCGCGGCACCGGCAAAATCCGCATGCCCAAAGCGTCCAGGCGGGCAAATTCGATGGCCCAGCCCGGCTCTTCCACCATCACGCAGTCACCGGCCCGCAACAGGGTGCGACTCACAATATCCAGTGCATGGGTGGCGCCGACGGTGGTGATGATCTGCTGCGGTTTGGCCGGCACGTTCAGGTCCATGAGTTTTTGCGACAGGGCCTGACGCAGGCTGACATCGCCCGCCGGCTCACCGTACTGCAGCGAGAGCGCCTGCAGACTTTGCGCGTTGGTGACCCGCCGAACTGCCGCTGGCAAAAACGTGTTTTCCAGCCAGTCGGGCGGGAAAACGCCCATGCCGGGCTGGGGCCGGTCGCTGCGGCCATGAAACATGCCGCGGATCAGGGCCGTGGCGCTGACCGGCACATGCTGGGCGTGAAAACCACCGGCTCGCGGTAAATCTGCTACAGAATCTATAGTAATAAAAGCATGCGGATCAAGGGCTAACGCCTGATTCCGCACGTAAAACCCCCGGTTCTTGCGGGCTTCGACCAGGCCCTGGGCCTGCAGCTGGTCGTAGGCCGCCACCACGGTGGATGGGCTCACACCCTGCCGCATGGCGCACTCTCGAATCGAGGGCAGGCGGGTGCCGGGTGCCAACAGGCGGCTGTGGATGCGCTCGGCAAAGCGCGCACTGAGTTGTTCGGTCAGCGATTGCGAGGCGGCTTTCATCAACATGCAGGGCTCCCCAAGGGCACGGCTGTGCTGCCAGACAGGGCAATACAGCAACCGGTTGTGTTGGCCAAAGTGTACTGCCGGTGTGCTGCTTTAGGGGTTACAGTGCAGGCCATGAACAGCGTCGAACTCACCGCTTTGCTGGTGCTGGCCACCGTGGCCAGCTTCACGCCCGGGCCCAACACCACCCTGTCCACGGCGCTGGCTGCCAACCTGGGCCTGCGCCGCGCCATGCGCTTTGTGCTCGCGGTGCCTGTGGGCTGGGGCCTGCTGCTGAGCCTGTGCGCCGGCGGTCTGGGCGCGCTGGTGGTGGCGCTGCCGCCGCTGCGCTGGGGTATCCAGGCCTTTGGCGTGGCCTACCTGCTGTGGCTGGCCTGGAAGCTGGCACGCAGCAACACTTTGCAACAAGCCAGCGCCGCCCAGTTAAAAGTGACCTTTTGGCAAGGGGTGATGCTGCAGTTTCTCAACATCAAAGCCTGGATGCTGGCGCTGACCGTGGTGGCCGGATGGCTGGCTGGCCGGCCCGACGCGGGAACACGATTTGGCATCGTCTTGCCGATGATGATGGCTTTCGGATTTTTCAGCAATCTGAGCTACGCACTGGTCGGCTCCCTGCTGCGCGAATGGCTCAGCGGACCCGCCCAATCAGGTCTGCGCCTGCGCTGGTTCAACCGGCTGATGGCCGGCGTGCTGGTGCTGACAGCCGGCTGGATGGCTGCGTTATGAGCACGCCGCAGGAGACCCGCGGCATGTGGCTGGGCCTGCTGGGCGTGGCCATTTTTGCGGTGACGCTGCCCATGACCCGACTGGCGACCGGCAGCGCCGAAGCACCGCAGCTGTCGCCCTGGTTTGTCACCTTTGGCCGCGCCACGCTGGCCGGAGCCCTGTCCATCGCGTTTTTGCTGCTGACGCGCTCGCCCTGGCCCACACCGGCGCAGCGCCGGCCGCTGGCGCTGGCGGTGCTGGGTAATGCGCTGGGCTTTCCCTTGCTGCTCGGTTTTGCGCTGCGCCTGGTCAACTCGGGCCACGCGGCGGTGGTGATCGCCCTTCTGCCGCTGGTCACGGCCGCGGCCGCCGCCTGGGTGATGCACCAGCGCGCGCGGCTGGGCTTCTGGCTCAGCGCCGCAGTAGGTGCCGGCCTGGTGGTGCTGTATTCGCTGGTCCGGGCCCAGCAGCACAGCGGCGGCTTTGCCCTGGAATGGGCCGACCTGCTGCTTTTGGGCGCAGTGCTGCTGGCGGCGCTGGGCTATGTGTACGGCGCCCAGGTCACGCCCACGCTGGGCGCTGAGCGGGTGATCTGCTGGATCTGCGTGATGGCGCTGCCGGTCACGCTGCCGGGGGCGCTGCTGACCTGGCCACAGCAGCCGATTGCCACCAGCGCCTGGCTTGGGCTGCTGTACGTGGGGGTGTTTTCCATGTGGGCCGGCTTCTTTGCCTGGTTTCGCGGTTTGGCCCTGGGCGGCACGCTCCGGGTGAGCCAAATCCAGCTGCTGCAACCGTTTTTGAGCATCCTGGCCGCCGTGCCGCTGCTGGGCGAACCACTGGAGCTGCTGACGCTGGGCTTTGCGCTGGCGGTGGTGGCCAGCGTGTTCATTGGCAAACGCCTCAGTTAAACCGATATCCGTCACAACAAGGAGACGCCCATGAGTTGGACCCTGGCGGCGCGCGCCGCAAAAATGAACCCTTCGGTGATCCGCGAGATCCTCAAGGTTACCGAGCGACCCGGCATCATCAGTTTTGCCGGAGGCCTGCCCTCGGCCAAGACCTTTCCCGTGGCCGAGTTCGAAGCCGCCTGTGCCAAGGTGCTGCACAGCGACGCGCCGGCCGCGCTGCAATACGCCGCCAGCGAGGGCTATGGCCCCTTGCGCGAGATCGTGGCCGCCGACCTGGCGCGCCACAGCGCGGCAGCGGGCGTGCCCTGGGCGGTGGACCCGGCGCAGGTGCTGATCACCACCGGCTCGCAGCAGGGGCTGGACCTGGTGGCCAAGGTGCTGATCGATGCCGGCAGCCGGGTGCTGGTCGAATCCCCCACCTACCTGGGTGCGGTGTCGGCCTTTATGCCGATGGAGCCCGAAGTGCAGGACATTGGCAACGATACAGACGGCATCGACCTGGCCGACCTGCGCGCCAAGGCCGGGGCCGGGAATGGGTCAGGCTCAGCGGCGCGCTTTTTGTATGTGCTGCCCAATTTCCAGAACCCGACAGGGCGCAGCATGAGTGAAGCCGGCCGTGCCGGGCTGAGCCAAACCACCGCTGAGCTGGGTATACCGCTGATAGAAGACAACCCCTATGGCGACCTGTGGTTTGACACGCCGCCTCCGGCACCGCTGACCGCACGCCATCCTGATGGCGGCATTTACCTGGGCTCGTTTTCCAAGGTGCTGGCGCCCGGGCTGCGGCTGGGCTACCTGGTGGCACCTCCTGCGGTGTACCCCAAGCTGTTGCAGGCCAAACAAGCCGCCGATCTGCACAGCCCCGGCTTCAACCAGCGGGTAATTTTTGAGGTGATGCAAAACGGTTTCCTGGACCGGCATGTGCCCACCATCCGGGCCCTGTACAAGGCCCAGCGCGACGCCATGCTGCAGGCGCTGGCCGAGGCCTTTCCGGCCGGCCGCGAACCTGACCAAACTTTGACCTGGAACACCCCGGCTGGCGGTATGTTTCTGTGGGCCCGACTGCCGAAAGGCATGGACGCGGTGCAACTGCTGCCGCACGCGGTGGCGCGCGGCGTGGCCTTTGTGCCCGGCGCGCCGTTTTTCGCCGGCGCCGCCGACCCCCGCACCCTGCGCCTGTCCTTCGTCACGCCCAGTGTGGCCGAGATCCACCGCGGCGTGGCCGCCCTGGCCGACGCTATCCGGGCGCAGCAAGTATGAGTACGAACAACTTGACTGCAGGAACGGTCCTGCGTTCTTACCAGCAGGTGGATGTGTTCACCGCCATACCCTACCGGGGCAACCCACTGGCGGTGGTGCTGGAAGGCAGCGGGCTGGACGACGACCAAATGGCGGCCTTTGCGCGATGGACCAACCTGTCGGAGACCACCTTTGTGCTGCCGGCCAGTGCCGAGGCGGCCGCGCAGGGCGCCGACTACCGCCTGCGCATCTTCACACCCGGGGGCGAGCTGCCCTTTGCCGGCCACCCCACGCTGGGCAGCTGCCACGCCTGGCTGGCCAACGGCGGCAAGCCGCAGCAGCCTGGGCAGGTGGTGCAGGAGTGCGGCGTGGGCCTGGTCACACTGCGCCGCGACGGCGCCCGGCTGGCCTTTGCCGCACCCGCGTTGCGCCGCAGCGTACCAGAGCCGGCGCTGCTGCAGGCGGTGCTGGCAGCGCTGGGTTTGCAGCCTGCGCAGGTGCTGGCGGCCCAGCTGCTGGACAACGGACCGCAATGGTTGAGCCTGCTGCTGGACTCACCTGCCACCGTCATGGCTGTGCAGCCCGACCACGCCGCCCTCAAAAATTTAGAGCAAAAAGTGGGCCTAGCCAGCGTGGAATATAGCGATTTCGCTCCTTTATTGATAGCGAGATCGAACCGGGAGGCGCGGGCCTTTGGCAGTCGGGCCGACGCTGCCGCCGCAACAGGAACCGCCACCGGCCTGCAGGTGCGCGCCTTTGCCGCCGCCATCGGCGTGCCCGAAGACCCGGTGACCGGCAGCCTCAACGCCAGCCTGGCGCAATGGCTGATCGCCGAGGGCGTGCTGCCCGAGCGCTACACCGCGCGCCAAGGCGCTGCACTGGGGCGCGACGGCTGGGTGCACATCACGCAGGATGCGGCGGGCCAAGTGTGGGTCGGTGGCGACTCGGTGACCTGCATCACCGGCACGGTGCTGCTGTGAGCGCCATGCCCGCAACGGCCACGCTGGACCACCTGGTGGTGCTGGCGCCCAGCCTGGCCAGCGGCGTGGCCTGGGCCGAGGCCACCCTGGGCGTCACCCCCGGCCCCGGCGGCGAACACCCGCTGATGGGCACGCACAACCGGCTGCTGCGCCTGGGCAACGGCAGCGATCAATCCACTACCCAGCAGGGTGCTGCCTATCTGGAGATCATCGCCATCAAGCCGGCCGCCACGCCGACGCTGCAGCCACCCGAGCGCCGCTGGTTCGATATGGACGACCCGGCCCTGCGGGAGCGCGTGGCGCAGCATGGGCCGCAGCTGGTGCACTGGGTGGCGCGGGTGCCGGATCTGACCGCTGCGCTGCTGGCGTGGCGGGAGCTTGGCATTGACCGCGGTGAAGCGCGCGCCGCCTCGCGCCCGACGCCGGGCGGCCTGCTGCAGTGGCAGATCAGCTTGCGCCCGGACGGCCAGCGCCTGTTTGACGGCTGCCTGCCCACCCTGATCGAATGGGGGCCGCACCACCCCACCGCCACCATGGCCGACAGCGGCCTGACGCTGCAATCGCTCACACTGCAACACCCGCAGGCAACGCTTTTACTGGCCGCCTGTCAGGCCATCGGGCTGGACGAGGTGTTGATCACCGACGGCCCGGCCCGCCTGAGCGCACAACTGTCCACGCCAGGCGGCCCGCTTACCTTGCATTCCTGAAAATCCACCACCGTGAGCACAGCATGACCCACCCCGCCCTGCCGACCCTGCCCGAAATTGAAGCGGCCGCAGCCGTGGTGTACCGCGAGTTCCAGGCCACGCCGCAGTACCGTTGGGCGCTGCTGAGCCAGCGCCTGGGCACCGACTGCTGGGTCAAGCACGAGAACCACACCCCGGTCGGCGCCTTCAAGATCCGCGGCGGCCTGTGCTACTTTGACCAGCTGGCCCAGAGCGGCACCTTACCGCGGGCCATCGTCAGCGCCACCCGGGGCAACCACGGCCAGAGCATGGGCTGGGCAGCGCGCGCCCACGGCATCCCCTGCAGCATCGTGGTGCCGCAGGGCAACTCGGTTGAGAAAAACGCTGCCATGCGTGCCCTGGGCGTGACGCTGATCGAGCACGGCGCCGATTTTCAGGACGCCCGCGAACACGCCATGCAACTGGCCGTGCAAACCGGCGCGCACATGGTGCCCAGCTTTCACCCAGCGCTGCTGCTGGGGGTGAGCACCTACTGGTGGGAGCTGATGCGCGCAGTGCCGCAGCTG
>CALPLW020000151.1 GCA_943324505.2 Comamonas sp. lk | reverse complement strand
GCGGCATAGTCCACATACTGGCCCGGCCCGCCCAGCCGCGCCGCCGCGCTGGACAGATTGACGATGCTGCCGCCCGCACCGCCATGGCGCGTGCTCATGCGCCGGATCGCCTCGCGCGCGCAGACAAAGCTGCCCAGCACATTGATGTCAAACATGCGTTTGAGCCGCGCTACGCTCATCTCGTCCACCCGCGCCACCACGTCCACCACGCCGGCGTTGTTGACCAGCGCCGTGAGCGGCCCCAACCGGGCGTCGATGCGCGCAAACATGGCCATCACCTGCGCCTCATCGGCCACATCGGCCTGCACCGCCATCGCCGTGCCGCCGCCAGCGCGGATCTGCCGCACCACTTCGTCTGCTGCCAAAGAGTTGGCGCTGTAATTCACAGCAATCGCGTACCCGCGCTGCGCCGCCAGCAAGGCAGTGGCTGCGCCAATGCCGCGGGAGGCGCCGGTGATGAGGAGGGTGGGGGTCATATGTAAAGAAAGTTGAACGCCAATTGGCACGGAATGGGACAAAATATCGGCCTACGCCTAATAAGACGAAGACGAGTATGCACAGCTGACAGGCCTTTGAAAAGGAATAACGACGTGACGACTGAATCGAGGCGAAAATCGCGTGGCTTTTCGCTGGTTGAGATTGCTATTGTGCTGGCGATTCTGGGTTTTGTGCTGACCATTGGTCTGCAGGCCACCGGCGCCTATCTCAGCCATGAGCGGCGCAAGGTTTCGTTGGCCCGTGTCGCGGGGCTTGACGCGGCGTTGGCTAACTTCGTGGCGGTTCAGGGCCGCCTGCCCTGCCCGGCAGACGGCGCACTGCCACCGGGCGACGCGAACCTTGGCCTTGAACGGCGAGCGGCGGACGGTACGTGTCTTGTTGTAGCTGGTATTCCAATCATGAATCGCGGCGTGGTGCCCTGGGTCACACTGGGTCTGACCGAAGCAGAGGCTTTGGACGGCTGGAACACCCGCATCAGTTACCGAACGATCACGGCCGTAGCAGCACCTCCCAACTTGGGCTTCACCAGCAACCGGGCGCTTGATGCCACTGGCTGCGACCCAGGCGGCGCGGCAGCTCGGGCAGCGGTCACGGTGGGGGGGCAATCGGTAGAGACATGCGCGGCCGGCTGCACCTTGGCTACCCTCGCTAACTGTACCTCGCCTGCCAATTTTGTGACTGGGCGCGGCTTGAGCGTGCGTAGCGACGTGGCGCCTCTCGGCATCCTACTGATGGACCCGGCAGCGCTCACTGGCGCGGCCTACGTGCTCATCAGCCACGGGGAGAATCGTGGGGGCGGCTATGACTCTATCGGCACCTTGCAGGCGGGCACGCCGGCCAATGGCGCGCTGGAGGCGCCAAATGCCAATAACCAGGCGCTGCCCGTGCTGCCTGCGGCTTTCATTGACGCGCCTTTCAATGACAGCGACGGCGCTGCCCGTTTCGATGACATCGTGTCGCGTCCGACGCTGATGACGCTGTTGGTCAAAGCGGGGCTCGCCCCCCGGGCCCATTGACCATGAATCTTGGCGCTCGTCGTCCCCGGCAGCAGGGGCTGGTCGCATTGCTGTTGGCCACCACGCTCTTACTGACGCTGAGCACCACCCTGGTCCTGTCCGAATTGAGCCAGCGCCGCGAGGTGGGCGACCAGCAGGCCCTGACGCAGAAGCGGCTGCTGGCCCTGCGCCAGGCCTTGGTCAATTTCGCATCGGCCAATGGCCGCCTGCCCTGTCCGGCCAGCGGTGCGGCAGACGATGGTCAGCCAGTACCCGCCAATTCGACTGTTGCGCCGACGTACCTTTGCACTAACCGAAATGGCACTGTGCCCTGGTCGGTATTGGGGTTGACCAGTAGCGACACTTTGGACGCCTGGGGTCGAAAAATATCGTACCGAGTCTATGACGGCGTCAGGGGGCTTACTCGTACGGACGGGGCTTCGATGGTCAATTGCGCGACCACCGGCACGGCGGCGGCATTGGCGGCTAACAATTTCCAGTGTGCCGCGGTGGCGCCGCGTACTGATCCTGCGTCGGTGTTAGCACCCGCTACCCGTCGCGGCCTTGCGGTGTATGACGAAAGCCAGTCCACCACCACGGTCTGGCAGGTGGCACTGGTGCTCATCAGCCACGGCGCCAGCGGCGCAGGCGCCTGGGTTCCTGGCAGCACGACGCAACTGGCACTCCCGCCAGTTGCCAACGCAGTGGAGCGCGCCAATGGCCTGGTACTGACACCGGCGGGCAGTGTGCCGATTACGCCAAACACCTGCCCCCTGCCACCAGCCGTCATGCCGGCGCAGCCGATTTGCCACTACCGGCTCAACAAGTCCGACGCCAAGGTCGCCCTAACGGACAAAGACCATTTCGATGATCAGGTCGTCTACGTCACGTTTTTCGACCTGTTCAACCCCGCCGGGCAGTTCAGCGCCGCCGGGCGCGCGCCAAGAAACTGGTAATCTGGCCACTTTCCGCCGTTTCGGCATCACCCCTTACTCAACCCCACCATGACCTCAACGATCCAACTCACCGCCCCCGACCACCACAGCTTCCCGGTCTACCAAGCCAACCCGGTGGGCACGCCCAAGGGTGCAGTGGTGGTGTTGCAAGAGATTTTTGGCGTCAATGCCCACATCCGCGCCGTGGACGATGGCTTTGCGGCGGCGGGCTATGTGGCGCTGGCGCCGGCCACGTTTCACCGGGTCAAGCCCGGGGTAGAGCTAGGCTACGAGGCGGCTGACATGCAGGCTGGCATTGCCCTGAAAGCGGCGGTGGAGGCGCTGCCGGCGCCTGGCGTGCTGCAGGATATTCAGGCCACCATTGACCATGCGGCGCAGTTTGGAAAGGTGGCGGTGGTGGGCTACTGCTGGGGCGGCTTGCTGACCTGGCGCGCCGCCTGTTTGTTGCGGGGCCTGAGCGCGGCCGTGCCCTACTATGGTGGCGGCGTCACCACCCCGGCCGAGGCGGCGCGCACGCCCGGCTGCCCGGTGCTGGCGCATTTTGGCGCCAAGGACCACTGGATTTCGCTGGACAGCGTCGAGGCTTTCAAGCAGGCCCAGCCCGGCGCCGAGGTGCATGTTTACGCGGCTGACCACGGCTTCAACTGTGACCACCGGGGCTCGTTTGATGCGGCGGCTGCTCAGCTGGCCTACCAGCGGACCCTGGCGTTTATGGCCAAGCACCTGGGCTGAGGTTCGGCAGCCGGGTCTGGCAACAAAAAATTAGGTATGTTTTAGGGCTCTAGGCCTTATGCAGCTTAGCTTTCTAGCTCTACTTTTAGTAGCATTCGGTCTCTGGCCCACGCTGGGGGCGCTGGCCGACACCCGGCGCCTGGCGGTGCTGGCCCATGTGGACGACGTGGCCATCGATCTGCTGATGGGCGAGCTCTCTTACCGGCCGGGTCTGACCTGTGGCAGCGGCGTGCTCTGCCCTGAGTGGCGCGTGCCATTGGCTGGGACAACGCCGCCCGATGGTTTGGCCTGAAGTAGCCCGGTCGGCGCCCGGGCGTACCCCTGCCGACGCTCAGCGCCCGCTGTGCTCGATAAAGCGCTTGCGCCAGAAATAAATCACCAACCCCACAGCCACCAGCAGCATCAGGGCCATGGCAATCCAGAAGCCATTGGCCAGGTGCAGCAGCGGGATGAACTCAAAGTTCATGCCGAAAATACCGGCAATCAGGTTCAGCGGCAAAAACACGGCGGTCAGCACGGTCAGCGTGCGCATGATCTCGTTGGCGCGGTGGCTTTGCGCGTTGAAGTGCATCTGCACCGCAGTCTCGGCGCTTTGCTCCAGCCGGCGCACGTGGTGCACCACACGCTCAATGTGCTCCAGCACATCGCGGCTGCGCACGTGCAGCAGTTCGCGCTCTTGCCCCTCGGCGGTGGAGCCGGCGGCCGGCCAGGTTTTCAGGGCTTCGACCCAGTCTTGCAGAGCGGCGCGCTGGTCTTCGCAGATCTCATCGAGCTGATGCAGCGACAGCCTGGCGTCCAGCAGCGAGCCCCAGTTGTTGAAACGGGTGCGGGGGTTGAGCAGCTCCGACTGCCAGTGGTCCAACTGGTGGGTGAGTTCGCGCCGCAGGTCCAGGTAGCCGTCCACCATATGGTTGACGATGCGCAGCATCAGGTCGGCCGGCCCGTTGGGCAGGCGGGCGCCGGCGGCGCGGGATTCGGCCGAGGCCGCGCCCAGCAATTTGGCGGCATAGGCGTCACGCACCGCGCAGTCGGTTGGGTGCACGGTCAGCAGGACATGGTCAAACACGGCAAAGCCGACAGGACTGGTGTCGATACGGCGCAAAATTGGCGGCCCGCCGCGCGCGCTCAGGTGGCTCAGCGGCAGCCCCGGCCGGCTGAGGTCGGTTTCAGTTTGTCCGGCAGCCAGGCGGCGAAACACCAACACGTCGTACTGCGAGGTGTAGTCGTAATGCGATGGAAGCTGGTTGTTCAGCAGGTCTGCCACGTGCAGATCGACCAGCGTGGTGCCCGTCAACGCATGCAAGGCCGACTGGATCTGGGCCTGCAGCACCTCAAATTCGCGCCTGGCGCATGCGATCCACAGGTAGGCCGGTTCGCCCGCAGGCGTACGTGACAGACCCTCGAGTTGATCGGTTTCAGTGACGTTGCCGCCCGCAATGGAGAAAATCCGCATCCGGTCTCGCGATCAGGCTTTAAGTATCAAGACAGGCTCTAACCCTTGCCCTAGCTAGCGATCTAGCTATGATTTTTGTAACAAGCGGGCTGCGTCCCGGGCAAAATAAGTCAGCACGCCATCGGCGCCGGCGCGCTTGAAGGCCAGCAGGCTCTCCATCATTACGGCGTCATGGTCGAGCCAGCCGTTTTGTGCGGCGGCCTTGAGCATGGCGTATTCGCCGCTGACTTGGTAGGCAAAGGTGGGCACACGAAACTCGTCTTTCACCCGCCGCACCACGTCCAGGTAGGGCATGCCGGGCTTGACCATCACCATGTCGGCGCCCTCTGCGATGTCCAGCGCCACCTCGCGCAGCGCCTCGTCGGTGTTGCCGGGGTCCATCTGGTAGACCTTTTTGTTGCTTTTGCCCAGGTTACCGGCCGAGCCGACGGCGTCGCGGAACGGGCCGTAAAAGGCGCTGGCGTACTTGGCGCTGTAGGCCATGATGCGGGTGTGGATGAAGCGCTCAGCCTCCAGGGCCTGCCGAATGGCGCCGATGCGGCCGTCCATCATGTCGCTTGGCGCCACGATGTCCACGCCGGCGCGGGCCTGGGTCAGCGCCTGCTGCACCAAGACCGCCACCGTCTCATCATTCATGATGTAGCCGCCCTCGGCTGGGTCGGGGTCAATCAAGCCGTCCTGGCCATGGCTGGTGAAGGGGTCGAGTGCCACGTCGGTCATGATGCCAAGATCGGGGTAGGCGTCTTTCAACGCCCGTACCACGCGTGGCACCAGGCCGTCCGGGTTCAGCGCCTCACGCCCGTCCGGTGTCTTGAGGGCCGGGTCGATCACCGGAAACAGCGCCATCACCGGAATGCCGAGCGCCACGCAATCGGCGGCCACCGGCAGCAGCAGGTCCAGGCTCAGACGCTCCACGCCGGGCATGGAGCGCACCGGCTCGCGTTGCTGTTGGCCATCCACCACAAACACCGGGTAGATCAGGTCATGCGGCGTCAGCGCGTGCTCACGCACCAAGTTGCGGGTAAAGCTGTCACGCCGCAGGCGGCGTGGGCGGCCAAGGGGGTAGGGGGCAGGGTTCATCATGGCAAAAGTGTAATCCGCCTTGCACGGTGGCACCTTAGGTGCCATTTAATTGACATTAATCGATATTAATTGACAGTAATGCTTGTGATCCGACCATAATTTTGGTAAATTCCGGTTCGGGCGGTTCGCCGCCTCCCGCTTTTCCTCCCTGAGCGGGGCCTTGATGTGTGACAGCAAATAGGCTTGCAACCCCAGCCCACGTGCTGGGGTTTTTTTTGGCCTAAACTGCGCGCATGCTTTGGGTCAAATCACTTCACATAGTTTTTGTCGCCAGTTGGTTTGCCGGCCTGTTTTATCTGCCGCGCATTTTTGTTAACCTGGCCATGGTGGCGCCAGGCTCAACCGCCGAGCGCGAGCGCCTGCTGCTGATGGCCCGCAAGTTGCTGCGGTTTACGACAATATTGGCGGTACCGGCACTGGTCTTGGGGTTGTGGCTCTGGCTCGGGTACGGCATTGGCCGCGGTCCCGGAAATGGCTGGATGCACGCCAAACTGCTGGTGGTGTTGCTCACGGTGGGCTACCACCACGTCTGTGCTCGGCTGCTCAGGCAGTTGGCTGACGGGCCATCGCGACACGGCCACATATGGTTCCGCTGGTTCAATGAATTGCCGGTGCTGCTGCTGCTGGTGGCGGTGCTGCTGGTGGTGCTCAAGCCCTTTTGACCCCCAAGCGCGCTGATGCACAAGACGTCAGCGTGGCCCCTTTCCCTGCTCTACGTCGGGTTGGTCGTTTACGCCAGCCTGTACCCCTTTACCGACTGGCGTTACCAGGGCATCATGCCCTGGGCTTTTCTAGGCAGCCCTTGGCCGCGCTACTGGTCTGGGGCGGATGTGGCCATCAATGTGCTGGGCTACGTGCCGCTGGGTTTTCTGCTGGCTTTGAGCCGTCGGCGCAGCGGCCGCCTGCGCTTTGCCGCCCTGACGGCCATCCTGGTGGCAAGCGCGCTGTCAGTGGTGATGGAATCGCTGCAGAGCTATTTGCCGGCCCGCGTGCCTTCACAAGTGGACTGGGCGCTCAATAGCCTGGGCGCCGGGTTGGGGGCGGTGGTGGCCGGCCTGATGGAGACATTGGGCGTGATCGACCGCTGGAGCCGTTTCCGGGCGCGCTGGTTTGTGCCCCAAGCGCGCGGAGGCCTGGTGCTTTTGGCCCTGTGGCCGCTGGCACTGCTGTTTCCAGCTGCGGTGCCATTTGGCCTGGGGCAGGTGTTTGAGCGACTGGAAGCGGCGCTGGCTGAATGGCTGAGCGACACGCCCTGGCTGGAGTGGCTGCCGGTGCGTGATGTTGAGTTGCAGCCCCTGGTGCCCGGGGTTGAGATGGTCTGTGTTGCTCTGGGTCTGTTGATTCCCTGCATGCTGGGTTATTGCATCATTCGCCAGTTGCGCCACCGACTACTCTTTATTGGGACCGTGTTTGCCCTGGGGCTGGCCGCCACGGCGCTGTCAGCTGCGCTGAGTTATGGACCCCAGCACAGCTGGGCCTGGTTTGGCGCGCCGGTGCGTGCCGGCATGGTGGGGGCGTTGTCGCTGGCGGCGGCCCTGCTTTGGCTGCCACCACGCGCCAGTGCGGCGCTGCTGTTACTGGCTTTGGGTGTGTACCTGAGCCTGCTTAACCAGGCGCCCACCAGCCCCTATTTTGCGCAGACCCTGGCCGCCTGGGAGCAGGGGCGCTTTATCCGGTTCAATGGCATCGCCCAATGGCTGGGCTGGCTCTGGCCCTATGCCGCGCTCGTTTATGTGCTGGCCCGGGTCTGGGGGTGGGAGCAGAAAAACTAGAATCACGCCATGACCGATTCCACCGACGCATCCTCTGGCTCTTATTACCAGCGCCACATCTTTTTTTGCCTCAACGAACGAAAAAATGGCGAGGGCTGTTGTGCCCAGCATCAGGCGCAGCAGGCGTTTGACCACTGCAAGGGGCTGGTCAAGTCGGCCGGGTTGTCCGGGCCTGGCCAGGTCCGGGTCAACAAGGCGGGCTGTCTGGACCGCTGCGCCGGAGGACCGGTGGCCGTGGTGTACCCTGAGGCAGTCTGGTACAGCTACGTGGATAAGCAAGACATCGAGGAGATTGTGGAGTCTCACCTCAAACAAGGGCAGGTGGTCGAGCGGCTGCTTACCCCCGCCCACCTCGGACGTTAAGCTGTTTCAGGCCCCAGGCCCCGTCGGCTGGTTGTTTATTGCTACTTGTTTTGTAGCGACTCTGGTATTTTTTCTTGTCTCACCACGGGTCCGCGCTGCGGCCCCTCTCGCCCATTAGTCCATGAAAAAACGCTTTCTTGCCCTGTTTGCCACCCTATGCCTGCAGGCCGCCGCTCAAATGCCGCAGCCGCCGGAAATTGCCGCGCGCAGCTACCTGCTGTTCGACATCACCGCCAACCAGTTGCTGGCGCAAAAAGACATCGATTCGCCCGTGGAGCCGGCCTCGCTCACCAAATTGATGACCGCCTACCTGGTGTTTGATGCCCTGCGCAGCAAGAAAATTGACCTCAAACAGACCATGCCGGTGAGTGAGCGCGCCTGGAAGATGCCGGGCTCTCGCATGTTCATCGATCCAAAGATGAAGGTGCCGGTGGAAGACCTGATCAAAGGGATGATCGTCCAGAGTGGCAACGATGCCACCATGGCCCTGGCTGAGGGTGTTGGCGGCAGCTTGGAGAGGTTTGTCCAACTGATGAACCAACAGGCAGGCGAGTTGGGCATGAAAGCCACTGTGTATAAAAACCCTGAAGGCCTGACCGAAGCCGGTCACCTCACGACTGCGCGGGACCTCAGCCTGCTGGCGACGCGCCTGATGCAAGACTTCCCGGAATACGTGCCCTACTACGCCATCAAAAAATACCGCTACGAGGGCACACCGGTCGCCAACGACAGCAACCGTAACCTGTTGCTTTTTCGCGATCCATCGATCGATGGCCTGAAGACCGGGCATACCGACGCGGCAGGCTATGGCCTGATCGCGACCGCTCATCGGGATTTCCCGGGCTTGGTGCCGCCGGGGGCGGTGGCCGGCGCGCCGGCGGCCACCGGCAGCCGGCGCCTGCTCTC
>CALPLW020000150.1 GCA_943324505.2 Comamonas sp. lk | reverse complement strand
CATCAACCAGATCCGCATGAAGATCGGCGTCATGTTTGGCTCGCCCGAAACCACCACGGGCGGGAATGCGCTCAAGTTCTACGCTTCGGTCCGGCTCGACATCCGCCGTACCGGCACCATCAAAAAGGGCGACGACGCCATTGGTAACGAGACCAAGGTCAAGGTGGTGAAAAATAAAGTGGCCCCGCCGTTCAAGACGGCCGAGTTCGATATTTTGTTCGGCGAAGGCATCAGCCGGCACGGCGAGATCATCGACATGGGTGTAAATGCGAACATCCTGGACAAGTCGGGCGCTTGGTACGCCTACAACGGCGAAAAAATCGGCCAGGGTCGCGACAACGCCCGTGAGTTCCTGCGCGAAAACCCGGCGCTGTCCTATGAGATCGAAAACAAGGTGCGTGCCTCGCTTGGCATTCCCCTGCTGCCAGGCGCCACTGAACCCGAAGCGAAGGCCAAGACTTCAAGCAAAAAAGCCACCTAGCCCTTACCAGTTGGACGTTTATTGCTCTCTAATTTATAGCGTGTGCGTCATGGGTGCCGCGGTGGCCCAAGACTGATGGCTGCCAGCCAGCCTTCGCTCAAAGGCCGGGCGCTGCGCTTGCTCAGTGGCCGTGAGTACTCACGCGCTGAGCTGGAGCGCAAGCTGGTCAGTTTTGAGGAAGTGCCCGGCAGCCTGGCCCAGGCGCTGGATGCACTGCAGGCCAAGGGATTTATCAGCGAGCAGCGGGTGATCGAGTCGGTGCTGCACCGCCGTGCGGGCAAATTGGGCGGCGCCCGATTGCGCCAGGAGTTACAGGGCAAGGGTCTTGACCCAGACTTGGTTAGCGCAGCGTTGGCCCAAATGCAGGGTAGCGAGGGGGAGCGGGCCTTGGCGGTATGGCGCAAGAAGTTCGGCGTGCCGCCGGCTGACACTCAGGCTGCTGCGCGTCAAATGCGTTTTTTGGCCACGCGGGGTTTTGCCACTGAGACGATTCGACGCGTGGTCTCAGGCCGCTTGGCCGAGGATGTGGATGTGGGCGCAGACCTAGGCGACTGAGCCGAAGCGCCGTCAGCCCAGCCTCACAAGCCCAACATCAGGCGCAGGTTTTGCACCGCGGCGCCACTGGCGCCTTTGCCCAGGTTGTCGAGCCGGGCTACCAGCACGGCGTGCCTGAAATCATCCTCAGGCCCGGTGTTGGCAAATACCCGCAACTCCATGCGGTTGGTGTCCACCAGGGCCACTGCGTCCAGCTTCTGGTCGGGGCTGGTGCTTTCCACGCTCACCCACTCGCTGCCGGCGTAATGGCTGGCCAGGGCCTCGTGCAAGTCTTGGGCGCTGGGCTTTCCGGGCAACAGGTCGAGGTGCAAAGGCAATTGGACTAGCATACCCTGCTTGAAATGACCCACCCCCGGCATGAAGATCGGCCGGCGGGTGAGACCGGTGTAGCGCATGATTTCTGGCAAATGTTTGTGCTTCAGGCCCAGGCCATAGAGCTCGAACGGCGGCGCTTCGCCCTTCTCATAGGCCTCGATCATGGCGCGCCCGCCGCCGGAGTAGCCGGTCACTGCAGGCAAACAGAGCGGAAAGTCCGGCGGCAACAGGCCTGCGTCAACCAGTGGCCGGATCAGGGCGATGGCGCCTGTCGAATAGCAGCCGGGGTTGGCCACTCGCCGTGCCTGCGCTACCAGGGCACTTTGCGCGCGGTCCAACTCGGGAAAGCCAAACACCCAGTCTGGTGCCGTGCGGTGCGCCGTGGAGGCGTCGATGATCTTGGGGCCTAATTGGCCGCTAGCCCTTGCTGCATCGTCAATCATTGCTACTGATTCGATAGCGACCTGATCGTGCAGGCAGAGGACGACCAGATCCATTTTCGCCATCAGCGCGCGTTTGGCGGCAGCGTCTTTGCGCAACTCGGGGGCAATGCTCACCAGCTCAATGCCGGCCATCCCTTGGAGCCGTTCCCGAATTTGCAGGCCGGTGGTGCCGGCTTCGCCGTCAATGAAGATTTGGTGCATGCTGAACTCTCTTTCAGTGAGCCAGTGAGGGACCTGTAAGACTGGCTGAAGTTTGGTGCATTGCAGCATGATACATTCCAAAGCTGCATTGAAAAGTGCCTGCCGCAAAGACCAGCAGTTTGGCGGCGGGGAAGCAAACCATCTATTCCTGCGAGAGACCTCATGAAGATCCACGAGTACCAAGGCAAGGACATCTTGCGCCAATTTGGCGTACCGGTGCCCCGGGGCATTCCTGCCTTTACCATTCAAGAGGCGGTCGAAGCCGCTCAAAAACTGGGCGGCCCCGTGTGGGTGGTCAAGGCGCAGATCCACGCCGGTGGCCGTGGCAAAGGCGGCGGCGTGAAGCTGGCCCGCTCCATCGACGAGGTGAAGCAACTCGCCAGCGAGATCCTGGGCATGCAACTGGTCACGCACCAGACCGGCCCGGAGGGTCAAAAAGTGCGGCGATTGCTGATTGAAGACGGCGCCGACATCAAAAAAGAGTATTACGTGTCTGCCGTGACCGACCGCGCCAGCCAGCGTGTGGCCTTCATGGCGTCGTCTGAGGGCGGCATGGACATTGAAGAGGTGGCCCACGCCACGCCAGAAAAAATCATCAAGGCCATCGTGGACCCCGCCACCGGCCTGACCGACGCACAGGCCAAGACCCTGGCCGACGGCATGGGTGTACCAGCCGCCTCGACCGCGCAGGCGGTGGATGTGCTGCAAAAGCTGTACAAGGTCTACATGGAGACCGACGCCTCGTTGGTCGAAATCAACCCGCTGATCTTGGAAGGCAACGGCAACATCAAGGCACTGGACGCCAAGTTCAATTTTGATGCCAATGCCCTGTTCCGCCATCCTGAGATCGTGGCTTACCGCGACCTCGATGAAGAAGACCCGGCCGAGGTGGAGGCCAGTAAATTTGACCTGGCCTACATCAGCCTGGACGGCAATATTGGCTGCCTGGTCAATGGCGCTGGCCTTGCGATGTCCACCATGGACACGATCAAGCTGTTTGGCGCCGAGCCGGCGAACTTTCTGGATGTCGGCGGTGGCGCCACCCCAGAGAAGGTGACCGAGGCCTTCAAGATCATGCTGCGCAATGACAAGGTCAAGGCGATTTTGGTGAATATCTTTGGTGGCATCATGAAATGCGACACCATTGCCACTGGCGTCATCACCGCATGCAAGGCGACCAACCTCAACGTGCCACTGGTGGTGCGTATGAAGGGCACGAATGAGGAGCTCGGCAAAAAGATGCTGGCTGAAAGCGGTCTGCCCATCATCAGCGCTGACACCATGGCCGACGCGGCCCAAAAAGTGGTCGCCGCCCTGAAATCCTGAAGCCCTGCCGACTAGGAAAACACCATGTCCATCCTCATCAATAAAGACACCCGCGTCATTACCCAGGGCATTACTGGCAAGACCGGTCAGTTTCATACTGAAAAATGTCAGGAATACGCTAACGGAAAAGCCTGTTTTGTCGCCGGCGTGAACCCCAAAAAAGCGGGCGAAAAGATTTTCGGCATCCCCATTTACGCCTCGGTCAAACAGGCCGCAACGGACACCGGAGCCAGTGTGTCCGTGATTTACGTGCCACCAGCTGGTGCAGCGGCCGCAATCTGGGAGGCTGTCGAAGCCGATCTGGATCTGGCGATCTGCATCACCGAGGGCATTCCGGTGCGTGACATGCTGGAGGTGCGTAACCGCATGAAGGCCAAGGTCGCGTCCGGCGGTAAGGAGACTTTGCTTTTGGGTCCGAATTGCCCGGGTTTGATCACGCCTGACGAGATCAAGATCGGCATCATGCCCGGCCACATTCACCGCAGGGGCCGCATCGGGGTGGTCAGCCGCTCGGGCACACTGACCTATGAGGCGGTGGCGCAACTCACTGAAATTGGGCTGGGCCAGTCCAGTGCTGTCGGCATTGGCGGCGACCCGATCAACGGCCTCAAGCACATCGACATCATGCGCATGTTCAACGACGACCCCGAAACCGACGCTGTGATCATGATTGGTGAAATCGGCGGGCCTGACGAGGCTGAGGCCGCGCGTTGGTGCAAGGCCAACATGAAGAAACCGATTGTGGGTTTCATCGCTGGCGTCACGGCGCCGGCCGGCAAACGCATGGGCCACGCCGGTGCGCTGATCTCAGGCGGCGCCGACACGGCTGATGCCAAATTGGCCGTGATGGAAGAGTGTGGGTTCAAGATCACCCGTAACCCGTCCGAAATGGCCAAGCTGCTCAAAGCCATGCTCTAAGCAAAACTACCCATGGCGGGGTGCTGGCTGGCCGCTACACTGCACCCTCATGGGCAAAAGGCGCACCAAGCCATGTGTTGGGTGCGCTTTTTGCATTGGCCCTACCGGAGAACTGACATGGAATTGCTTCACAACGTCGACTTCTGGATTGGTCTTCTCAAGATCGTCTGGATCAACATCATCTTGTCGGGCGATAACGCGGTGGTGATCGCCTTGGCCGCGCGGTCCCTCCCGCCAGAGCAGCAGAAAAAGGCGATTTTTTGGGGTTCCGGTGCTGCGGTGGTCTTGCGGATTGCGCTCACCGTGGTTGCGGCCAAATTGCTGGCGCTTTCGTTCCTGCAGATCATTGGCGGCGTGTTGCTGCTGTGGATTGGCGTTCAGTTGCTCAGCGAAAATGACGAGGGCGAGGGCCATGCCAAAGAGCACGGCAGCCTGATGGCGGCCGTGCGCACCATCTTGATTGCAGACCTAGTGATGAGCCTGGACAACGTGATTGCTGTGGCTGCGGCGGCCAAGGGCAGCACCACCCTGCTGGTGCTGGGCCTAGCGATCAGTATTCCGCTGGTCATTTTTGGCAGCACCTTGATGATCCGGTTGATGGCGCGGTTCCCGGTCATTGTCATGTTTGGCGCGGGCCTGATTGGATGGGTTGGTGGTGAGACCATCGCCAGCGACGTCGCACTCACAGACGTTTTGGTTGCCCAGCCCTGGTTGCACTATGGCGCAGCGGTCGCTGGTGCGGCGTTGGTCTTGGCACTGGGGCGCGCTTTGCAACAACGCCAGAGCCGACGCGACGCAGTTGGTGCCTGATCTTCGCTTGCAGCGGGCGTGTGAACTACCAATTTAGCGCCCATACCGACCCCGGACGAGTTCGTACCGACAACGAGGATGCGGTCGACTTCGACCCGGTCAGTGGCCTGGCCGTGCTGGCTGATGGCATGGGCGGTTATCAAGCGGGAGAAGTGGCCAGTGCCTTGGCGATTGGCCACATCAAGACCGAGTTGTCACGCTGGCTGCTGGCCTGCGGCGAGCCGTGCAACGTGCAGCACATCCGTCAAGCGGCGCAGGGTTGCGTCGCTGATGCCAATGCCCTGATTCTGGCGTCGGCGCAGGCCAACCCTGAGCATGCCGGCATGGGCACGACGCTGGTGATGGCCATTTTTCGCGGGTCCAAGCTGATTCTGGGCCATGTCGGAGACTCACGTTGTTACCGCTTGCGCGGGGGTGCTCTTCAGCAGCTGACGCGTGACCACTCGGTGCTGCAGGAGCAGATTGACGCCGGATTGCTGACGCGGGAGCAGGCGGCGCTGTCAAGGGATCGCAACCTGGTCACGCGGGCTTTGGGCGTGGAAGGTGCTGCGAAACTTGAGATCAATGATTTTCCTGTGCAGGGCGACGACCTGTACTTGCTGTGTTCAGACGGTTTGACCGATATGGTTCAGGATACGGGCATCGCGGCCACGTTGCGGCAGCGAACCACCCTCGATCAGACGGCGCAGGATCTGGTTCAGATGGCTAACCAGAATGGCGGGCGCGACAATATCGCGGTGGTGCTGGTGCGGGCCAACGAGGCGAACCGTCAGAGCCATTTTCTCGCCAGGCTTTTGGGGAGATCTTAGTGTCTCAGCGCTGGTAACGATGCGCAGGTCACGGTCTAAGACCTCGCGAGCATCAATGGCACCTATGTGAGCGACGAAACTGTGTGCAAATGAGTTGGCTCCAAGCCGGTTCATCGGCCGCAGTGTATGCTTTGGCCCTTCAAGGACCTGCTGCCGACCGAGATGCCGGTTGATTTGCTGCGTGATTTAGCCGGCCATTGTCGAGATCTAAAGAGGAAGGAAAGTTGATGAAGGTTCGTGTACTCGGTTGCTCTGGCGCCATCGCCAGAGATTGCAGGACCACGTCCTTTCTCATCGACCATGATTTGTTGCTTGACGCCGGAACGGGCGTTGGTGATTTGACCCTGGACGACATGCGTGGCATCAAACATGTGCTGCTGACACATTCGCATCTGGACCATGTGGCTGCATTGCCGCTGATGGTCGACGCCATTGCCGGATCGATTACCCAGCCCCTGCAAATTTACGCTTTGCCCGCCACCCTTGACGCCCTTCGTGCGCATATCTTCAATGGGGTGATCTGGCCTGACTTCAGCCGCATCCCGACACCGCAAAAGCCATTTGTCAGCTTTCATGCCATTGAAGTCGGGCAGATCCTGCAATTCGGCCAAAAACGCGTGGAGGTTTTGCCGGCAGTCCACATCGTGCCGGCGGTGGGCTTCGCCGTGTCGACCGAGGGGCAGCCGGCGTGGGTATTTACAGGCGACACGGAGCGCAACCCGGCGTTTTGGCAGCGAGTCAACCAGCTCGAGGTGGCCATGCTGGTGATTGAAACCGCCTTCAGCAACCGTGAGCAAGGGTTGGCCCGGCGAAGCCTACACCTCTCGCCCATCGCCTTGGCCGAGGAGCTTGGCTGTATCGCCAAGGAGCGCGACTACCCGATCTACATCACGCACACCAAGCCGGCGGAAGCTGAGCTCATCATGGCGGAAATCTTGGATTTTGAGCGTTCAAGTGCCTCGGCGTCGGGCAAAGCCCACGATATACGATGGCTGCTGGCCGGCCAGGAGTTCGAACTGTGAGCGCCGCTGTCCAGGCAGGCTTGCCTGATCCGCCATTTGAAGTGCTCCAGAAATTGCCGGCGGACCAACGCGGCTTGCCCTTCGAGCTCATGTTCGACAAGCGGTTGCAGCAGGTCTCGGCACGTATTCACGATACAGACAACGTGGACCAGATGATGCTGGACGCCAGCGCCGATATCTGCGTTCTGTTCAACGCCGAGCGCCTGACCATGTACGCCGTTAGCGCGGATCAGACGGCGATTGTGTCCAAAGTCAAGACGGGCCTGAGCAACAGTACCGACCTCAAGCTGCCGATCTCCTCACAAAGTATTGCGGGCTATGTCGCATCCAGCCGGCAGTTGCTGAATTTGGCGGACGCCTATGACGAGCCAGCCTTGCGGCGCATTCATCCTGACCTGAAATTCCTTAAGGCTGTCGATCAGCGCTCCGGTTACCGCACGCGCGAGATGCTGGTAGTACCAATCGCCGAGGGCAGCACGCTTTATGGCGTGCTGCAGATTATCAACAACCGTAACAACCAGACTTTCTCAGCGCTTGAGGTGGATGGGGCCCTTCAGTTGTGCCGGACACTCGCCATCGCGATCCGCCAGCGGGTCGAAAAGGCCTCGCTAGGTCTGCGACGACGGGCCACCAAGTACGACGGCATGGTCTTAAGTGGCGTTCTGACGGCTGAGGCGCTAGAGCAAATCTGGCAGATGGCCCGCACCGGGGGGCAGCCGGTCGAGCAGGTGATGATCACCCAATTCCAGGTGGCAGCGGCTCAGATCGGACAATCGCTCGCCCGCTACTTTGACGTCCCCTACGAACCCTTTCAGGCCAACCGTTTGCGGGTGGAGTCGCTACATGGCATGCTCAAACGCGACTTTGTCGATAAACAAGGCTGGATACCGCTGGAGGAGTCTGCTGACGGGCTGATGGTGATGTGTACTGACCCTGAGATGGTCCGCAGTTCGCGCATCGTGCCGCAGGTGTTTCCCCGCGTCAGTCGCTTTTCCTATCGGGTGACGACGCAGTCTGAATTTAAGGAGACGCTGGCGCAGATCTTTGGCGCGGCGGGCGGCGTATCCATCGATGAAATGCTGGCCGACATGGACGGTGCGCCTATCGATAACGGCAGCAGCGACGACTCTCTGGAGTCGGCGGCCGCGGACAATGAGTTGGTCAAGTTTGTCAACAAGGTCATCGTTGATGCTCACCACCAAAAAGCCTCGGACATTCATATTGAACCTATGCCGGGCAAGCTCAAGACTGGTATACGCTTTCGCATCGATGGCACGCTGATGCCCTATATCGAGGTGCCTGCGCACTTCCGGCAGGCCATGGTGACTCGCCTCAAGATCATGTGTGACCTTGATATTTCGGAGCGTCGGCGCCCACAAGACGGCAAGATAAAGTTCAAGAAGTACGGGCCGCTCGACATCGAACTGCGGGTCGCCACCATTCCGTCTGCCGGTGGCGTCGAGGATGTGGTGATGCGGATTCTGGCCGCAGGCGAACCCATTCCACTGAATCAGCTGGGGCTGACGCCGCACAACCGAGAGCGGGTGGTGAAAACCGTTGAAAAGCCCTATGGTTTGTTTTATGTTTGTGGTCCGACCGGGTCCGGCAAGACCACCACATTGCACTCGATCCTTAGTCACTTGAACCGGTCCGAAACCAAAATCTGGACCTGTGAAGACCCGGTTGAAATCACGCAAAAGGGTTTACGCCAGGTTCAGATCAACAAAAAGGCCGGTATCGACTTTGCCCTGGTGATGCGAGCCTTCTTGCGGGCGGACCCTGACATCATCATGGTGGGCGAGTCGCGTGACAAGGAAACCGTCTCGATGGGCGTCGAGGCATCGCTGACCGGACATTTGGTGTTTTCGACGCTGCACACCAACTCGGCGCCTGAGTCAATCACACGGCTGTTGGACATGGGTATGGACCCCTTTAACT
>CALPLW020000149.1 GCA_943324505.2 Comamonas sp. lk | reverse complement strand
TCGGCCAGGCGGGCTTCAAATGGGGCACGCACGCGGGTGATCAGCGCCTCCATGTCCGGGTCAGCAGGCAGCATGTTGGCGAACACCGGCAACAGCCGGTAGCGGTAATCGGCCACCCGGCCGCCGCTCACCTCAAAATCCAGCACGCCCAGAAACTTGCTGTTGGAGCCGGCGTTGGTCACCAGTGTTTTGCCACCGCGGTTGCTGATGACGCTGGCTACCGGCATGCCGTCATGGGTGTGGCCGCCCAGTATGGCGTCGATGCCAGTGACCCGGCCGGCGAGCTTCAGGTCCACATCCATGCCATTGTGCGAGAGCAGCACCACCACCTGCGCACCTTGGGCACGCGCCTCGGCCACGGTTTTTTGCAGGTTCTCTTCCTGGATGCCGAAGCCCCAGTCGGCCATCATGTAGCGCGGGTTGGCAATCGGCGTGTACGGGAAAGCCTGGCCGATGATGGCGCAGGGCACACCGTTGATGGTGCGCATGACATAGGGCTTGAACACCGGGTCGCCAAAATCATTGGTCTTTACGTTCTGCGCAATGAACTCGATCTTGCCGGCCAGCCCTTTTTCGACAATCTCGGTCACCCGGTCCATGCCCAGCGTGAACTCCCAGTGGCCGGTCATCAGGTCGACGCCCAGCAGTTTGCAGGCCTCCACCATGTCCTGGCCCTGGGTCCACAGGGCGGTGGCCGAGCCCTGCCAGGTGTCGCCACCGTCCAGCAGCAGCGCCCCAGGCCGGCTGGCCTTCATGCGTTTGACCAGCGTGGCCAGGTGGGCAAAGCCACCCACCTTGCCGTAGCGCTGCGCCGCCTGCTCAAAGTCGAGGTAGGTGAGCGCATGGGCCTGCGCCGAGCCGGCCTGCACACCGCAGGTGCGCAGCAGGTGTTCTCCGACCAGGTGCGGCAACTGCCCTTTCATGCTGCCAAAGCCCAGGTTGACATTGGGCTCGCGGAAATAAATGGGCTTGAGCTGGGCGTGGCAGTCGGTCAGGTGCAGGAACGACACCGTGCCAAAGCGCGGAATGTCATACAGCGCCTCGGACGCAGTGGCCGCATCGGCCTGCGCATGCCTTGCCAGGCCCATGCCGGCCATGGTGCCGGCGCCCAGCACTTGCAGAAATTCGCGTTTGGTCAGGTTCATGCGTCAAAGGACCCGGCGCAGGCGCCGGGCTAGGTCAAGGTTGCGCTTACTGGTTGACAGGCGATTTCGGATCGAGCAACAGGCCAACCACATGCCGAACCTGGGCCTCGTTCAGGATGCCAGCGTGGCCGGCGCGCGGCATGTTGGAGCAGGCGTTGTAGGCCTTGGCGTTCCAAATCTTGCCCCAGGTGTATTCGACGATCGGTTTGGCCGTGGCGCTGTTCGGGTCGGTGATGCCGCGCAGCTTGCCGTAGTTGTGCAGGCTGGGACCAAGGGTGCCGTAGGAAATTTCCTTTTGATCGATCTTGTGGCAGTTGTAGCAGTTGCCGCCGTTGGCTTGGGTGGCGTCATCGGTCCAGGTCAGGCCGCGTCCGCTCTGCGCTATTTTTTCACCCTCGCGCCAGTCGCCTAGGAACTTGCCGTCGGATGGCCATTTGATGGTCTTCATGTTGGCAGCTTCGATGCTGGCACGCAAGGCCTCGTCAATGGGCTTGCCCGCCACATCGGCGGCGCTGCATTCGCGGTTGGCGTCGTCCTGGGTCAAGCGGTCCACCTTGACCAGCCCTTCATCACGGAACGAGGCCTTAATGATGGCGGCGGTGAGCTTGTCCAGTTCGGCGCTGGACGGGACGGAGGCGCAGGCGCTCAAGAAGAGGCAGGCGCTTGCGGCGGCATAGGCATAGGTCTTTGGCATGGTCGTGTCTCCTTAGCGTTTGATGGCGGGCGCGATGGACTCGCCACCCTTGCCGTTGACGCCCAGGTACATGCCCAGAGCGATGGTGGCATCGCTGCCAAACAGCGGGTAGGGGAAGCGCTGCTGCCGGTAGCAGTCATTCAGGCGCAGTTGCATGCTCCACATTTGGCCGTTGGAGACGCGGTAGGCCGGCCAGGCGCCAAAGCCACTGCCGGCGCCGGGGTTTTTGGTCAAATTGGGCAAGTCCTGCAGCCGGATGCGTTTGTTGTCTTCACCGTGGCAGGACGAACAAGAAAAATCATGCGTGCCACTGCGGGTAAAAAACAGGCGTTTACCGACCTCGTACATGGTTTTTTCCTGCACCGTGTTGTTGGGCAGGTTGAAGCTCATGCCGCGCGATTCGGCCGAAATATAGGCGGTCAGGGCCGTCATATTCACTTGCTCGCCACGGCCAAATGATGTCTTGGCGATCTCAGACGCATTGAAGCCTTGAAGTATTTCCATGCAGGTCAGCAGACGGGACTCCATGTCCTGTACCCGTTGCGTGTCGGCAAAATAACGCGGGAGCTCCACAAAGGCACCCTTGACCACGCCCGGGCCCTTGCCGAGGTCGCACTTTTCCAGTGAGGCGTTTTTAGGACCGCGCGCCTGCTTCCACAGGCCTTCACCCTTGGCTTCAAACAGGTCGGCCGGGTTGCCGTCGGCCAGCATGGCACGGTACTCGGCAATGCCGTCGGCGGCAGTCTTCTGGGCCCAGGCGCCCAGGCTGGCCGCGGCCAGCAGAAGGGCGACGGCAAGTGGTAGGACAGGTCTCATGGTTTTTCTCCTCATTGTTGGGGTGGCAAGGTGGCAGCGCAATTCAGGCACGCACCAGGTGGCTTACGAGACCGTGGCCTCGTCAGTGCGGCTGTCACCCCGGTTGTCTTTCCAGTTGACGCTGATCTTGTCGCCGGCCTTGGCGCCCTTAACATTGAACTGCAGGAACGGGTTCTTGGCCACGGCCGGGCCCCATTCGGCGGTCAGCACGGCTTTGCCGTTGTGGGTTGCGCTGACCTCGGTGATGTGCCAGGCCGGGATGATCTTGCCAGCCGCATCCTTGCGTTGGCCGGTTTCCATTTCGTGGGCCATGAGCACACGGACGGTGGCGTTACCGCCTGCTGCTTGGGCGCGAATGCGCATGGGATCTGCCATGGTGGGCTCCTAATTGATGGGTTTGAGGTTGGGGTTTAGACTGGTGTTGGCGGGTGTCGGCTGCTGGATTAGCCGCCGCAGCCGCCCAGCGTCACTTTGACTTCTTTTTTTGCAAAGAACGTGCGACCGTCGTTCATGATGGCCACTGCATACACATCCGAAGACTGGCCCATCTTGGCCCGCGCCGCGATGTTGGCGTCGACGCTGTCCGTCAGGTTGAAGGCGGCGACCAGGGCGCTGGGGTTTTTCTCAACCAGGATCAGCAACTGCTTGACGCCGGCCAAGCTGGTGCTGGCACCCAGCGGCACCACCGCGCCGTTCTCGGCGATGTCGGGCCCGATGATGGTCACATCCTTGCTCTCTGTCGGCGCTGCAGCACCCAGCGCCTTGAGCGCATCGCCGATGGTTTTGGCGTCAAAGGCTTTGGCGTTGAAGGCCAGGGCATGGCCAGGGAACAGCCCGGTAGCTGCCAGCATGCCGGCCACGATGGCGCTGTGCTGGAGTGTCTTGCGACGAGTTTGCATGGTGGTCTCCTTAAATGAACATAAATGCCGCTGATGTGTCCTTACCGGCCGGCTCCAGCGGCCAGCCAGATCGCGATGGTTTTTGCGTCTGCCTCGCTGAGCGTTTGCGCCGGCATCGTGATCGGTCCCCAAAGGCCAACGCCGCCGGATTTGATTTTGGCTGCCAAGTAGTCTATCTGCCCAGGGTATTTTCTCCCGATGTCGACAAATGACGGCCCGACCATCTTTTGCGCCAAGCCATGACAGGCCGTGCACGCATTTTTGCCCGCCAGCGCCAGTGCCGATTTGGCTTCAGGCAGGGCAGCCTTAGCCACGGTGGGCAAAGGTGGTGCAAGACCTGGGCGGGCTTCAGGTTGGCTGGTATCAGCGCCGCGCTGCGGGCCGAAGGGTCGGTTCTGCTCGGCCAGGTTGCCGTGCTGGTTGCGGGCGAAATCGGGCAGGGTCGATGTCACGGTGATCGCGCCAGGGCAATCGCGCATGCAGCGCGAGCCAGTCACATCCGGCTTGGGCAAGCCGCCCAGTTCCTGCCCCGGCCACAGGGCATGGGCGGTGCTCATACCCTGGCGGTTGGGTAATCGGGCCTGGGCCTCAGCCATGTTGCGGTCGGACAGGGTGAAGTTGTCCGGCACCACATTGCCCAGGTTGAGCAGGTAGGCAGTTACCGCATAGACCTCGTCCGGGGTCAGTGATTTGGGTTGGTTCCAGGGCATGGCCCGGTTGATGTAGTCCCACAGCGTTGACAGCGTGGCGACCTTCATCAGCGTGGTTCGGCTGGGGTAGGCTGAATCAGTCAGGCGGGCCACACGGCCAGTCTTCACATCCTGTCCTGTGGTGCCGCCCACCAGTGGGTTGAAGACCTGGTTGGATTCTCCGAACACGCCGTGGCAGGAGGCGCATTTGGCTTCCCACACGTCCTGCCCCTGGGCGACTGAGCCTGAGCCAGGGGGGAGGCCCTTGAAGTCTGGTCGGACGTCAATGTCCCAGGCGGCCAGTTCCTTGGGTGTTGCGGCGCGGCCTACCCCGGGGTATTTGTCGTCGCTGGCGGTCGGCCCGGCCATCACGCCCAGCGCGCAGGCCAGGCTGGCCAGGGCCAGCCCGAGGTCACGACAGCTGAACATTTTTCACCTCGCCGTTCTCCTGCACCAGCCACGACTGGATCGAATTGTTATGGTAAATCGAGCGCGTGCCACGCACCGCCCGGTTCTGACGGTAGCTGGGTTGCACATAGCCGGTGTCGTCGCTGGCCCGGCTTTGCAGGATCACTGGCTTGCCGTCCCAGACCCAGTCCAGGTTGAAGCGGGTCAGGCATTTGCTCAGTACCGGCGTCTCCAAGCGGGCCGCCCGCCAGTTACGCCCGCCGTCCACCGACACATCCACCCGGGCCACCTTGCCGCGTCCCGACCAGGCCAAGCCGGTGATGTTGTAGTAACCCCGGTCCAGCAGCACCTGCCCGCCGGAGGGCGTGGTGATGACACTCTTGCACTCCTGGATGCTGGTGTACTGCCGGTGCAGGCCGTCAGGCATGAGGTCGATGTAGTGGACGGCTTCGTCTTTGGTGGCGTAGGGCTTGTCACCCAGCTCGATGCGCCGCAGGTACTTGACCCAACTGACGCCCTGCGCACCGGGCACCACCAGCCGCAACGGGTAGCCGTTTTCGGGCCTCAGCATCTCACCGTTCTGACCATAGGCCACCAGCACCTCGCCACTAAGAATCTGGCTCAGCGGAATGGTTCGCGTTAGGGAGGAACCGTCGGCGCCTTCAGCCAGCACAAATTTGCCTTTTTTCAGGTCGGCACCGGCCATCTCCAATAGCGTGATCAGCGGCACTCCAGTGAACTCGCTGCAGGACAGCATGCCGTGGCTGTACTGGGCGGTGGGCACCGCCACATTCCCCCATTCCATGCCGGTGTTCGCCCCGCATTCAATGAAATGAAAGCGCGAGACGCTGGGCAGACGCATGATCTCGTCAACCGTGAACACCAGGGGCTTGGCCACCATGCCAGGCGACGAGCCATTGACCATGAGTCGGTGACGCGACGGGTCGACGTCCCACCAGCCTTGGTGGTGCCGCTCGAAATGCAGCCCGCTGGGCGTCACGATGCCAAACATCGACTGCAAGGGCGCAAATGACACGGAAGACTGGGTGGTTTGCGTCAGGCCCGGGCTTTGACGGCGCTGCAGATTTGATTCGAAGCGGGAAGGTTTGCCATAGCCGTCTGTGGCCACGCCCTGGCCCAAGCCCTTGCTGTGCTCTGGCAGGTTGAGGATGTTGGGGTCGCCGCCGGCACTGGGCGCGGGGTTGGACTGTGCCGCCGCCAAAGAGCTTGCGGCCGTGGCAGCAGCGGCCAGCGCACCGCGGATAAAGTCGCGCCGCCCGGTACGAGCCTGGCTGAACACGGTGCGGATCCCCTCTGGCCCCAGAAACCCCTCTGGTGCGCGGACCAGGCGCCCCGCGCTGACGTCGTTTGTGTTCAATCTATGTCCTTTGTCGTCAAGCCTTCGCAGTCGAAGTCTTGATCGCCCTAAATATCAATAAGTGCGAATATAAGGAACTATTGAAAAAGTCCCTATAGGGGTTTTACCTAGGAGGCGGCCCGCGTTGGCCTGATCAGGCAACAGGGACAGCTTGAGTTTGGTATCGCACTGCGCCACCCTGCCGGCCGGTGGCACTGCCGTTGCGGTCGTTCAGGCCAATGATTTCCGGGCTGTTTCCAGCCGTTGTGTCAAATAGGCGCCGTAGAAGTCGGGCAACAAGGCGCCGACCAGTCGCTCGGCCACCTCGTTACCCTGGCGGCCAAAGAACAGCAGCGTCGGCGCTACCTTGACACCCCATTGCCGCACTTGTCCGGCATGGGTGCCGGCCTGGCCATGAACGTCCAGCAGCGGCAGGGTACTGCCTATGTCAATCTGTACCACCGCCACCGCCTGCTCGCGCAGCAGAGGCGCCAAATGGCTGTCGCGCACGACCTTGCAAAACGGGCAGCCAGGTAGGCTCACCATCACGGTCAGGGGCAGGCCGCGCGCCAGTGCAGCGGCCAAATGCTGTGGGAATGCGTAAGCTGGCGGCAGGGCCATCTCTACCCCGTGGCTTACGCTGGTGGCCAGTACCAGTGCCCCACCTAGCAGCAGGCGTCTTCTGGCGATCGGCGATGCCGTAAGTAAATTGCTGGCTTGAGTCATCAGTTCTCCTGCTCCAGCAGCAAGTAGGTGTTGTAGGCGTTCATGCGGTTGGCCAGCCGAAACAAGGGGAGGGCCTCAAAGCGGCTCCAGTCGGTCGCAGCGTAGGCTTCTTCAAAAGGATCCATGTTTTTCGCGGCCTGGCCCATGGCGCTGCGCAGGTAGCGCAGGTAGTCGCGGGTGAGCTGCAGGTCTTCGCGCGCCGATTCAGACACCGGCCCGTGGCCGGGCACGATCAGCCGGGTGTCCAAGGCCAGCAGGTCGTCAAGTGCTGCAATCCAGCGGCGGCTGTCGGCTTGGCCAACAAAGGGAATGCGGGCCCGAAACACCAGGTCGCCCGCAAACAGCAGCTTCTGTTGCGGCAGGTAAACCACCAGGTCTTCGGGCGTGTGCGCGGGCCCCACGTGCTTGATTTGAATCTGCATCTCACCGATCCTGAATTCGCGCTCGGTGACCAGCCACTCGTCGGCTTCGACCAGCGCCGTGTTGGCGTCGATCCAGGGCGCCAGTTCCTGGCGAGAAGCCTGCAGACGCAACCGTGCGGTGTCGGAGTTCAGGTAGCTGCGGGCCGAGCCATGGGCGAGGATGCGGGCGCCGAGCGCCTTGAAGACCTGCAACCCATAAACGTGGTCAGCGTGGTAGTGGGTCACGATCACGTGGGTGATCGGCTGTGGCGTGACCTTGCGGATGGCCGCCACCAACTGCTGCGCCAGGGCCGGCGAGCCCAGCGCATCGATCACCACAACACCCTGCCCGGTGACAATAAAGCCAGCGTTGGAAATGAAATTTTGGTTGGCGGGCGAGCCCAGCGCCGTAAGACCCTGCACGTACCAGACCGAAGGTGTCAACTGCACTGGCTTCACTTCGTTGGCGGTCTGTGCCAGGCCGGCGCCGGCCCAGCCCAGTGCCAACAAGCTGATCAGCCACCGCATCGCCCGCACGCCGCAACGCCTGCTGCGCTTGAAGTTTGTGGCCGCAGCGCGGCGCCAGATGTGCGAGGACTCAGAGTTGGACATGGTCAGGCTAGAGTACATGGGCTCGGCTGCGAAGAGCTTGCGTTGCCGCAAGGCTACTGTCCGGCCAGGTACTGCGCCACCGCTGCCATTTCCAGCGCGGTCATCTTGCTGGCGATGGTGTGCATCACCGCATTGTCATTGGTGCGTTCACGCGTGTTGAATTGTCTGAGCTGGGTTTCGATGTACCCCGCATACTGGCTGGCCAGCCGGGGCAGGGCGGCGGTGCCCAATGCGGCTGGCCCATGGCACGAGGCGCATGCTGGCACGCCACGGGTGGGATCGCCTTGCTGGTAGAGGTCGCGTCCCTGGATTGCCAGAGCAGGTTCTTTCGAGGGCTCTGGGCTCACCGGCATCTTTTCAAAATAGCGGCCCAGCGCCTCCATCTCGCCAGCGCTCAATTTGCTCACCATGGGGGCCATGGCGGTGCTTTTACGCTTGCCGGATTTGAAATTGTCGAGCTGCTTAAACGTGTACTGCCAGTGTTGACCAGCCAGCCGGGGAAACACCTCGCTCGCTGCATCGCCTTCCACGCCATGGCAAACGAAGCACACGCCGGCCACGATCTTGCGCGCTCGGGCCTCGTCGGCTTGGGCCTGCGCCTGCGCTGCGCCGCTGACCAGGCCTGTCAACAGCGCTATCAGCAAAGTGGCGTATGGGGCGGGCGACACGGCGAGCCTGGGCTTACGCAGAACGCGGTCTAAGGGGTTCAGGCCAGTGTGTCTGCCCAGATGTTGTAGGCCCATGCCATCGCGTAGCGCCCTTCGAGCTCATTGGCTGAGCTGGACACACCGCCCGAGCCTGGCACGGTGAGCATGGTTTTTTGGGCTGCGTCATAGCGGTGCACGCTGGCCACATGCACCACGTCTTCGTCGCTGACAAAGCTGTAGCAGGTGTTGTTGTAGATCGGCATCGTGTTGGGCTGCTTGCCTGTCAAGAGCGCCACCACTGCAGCCGCACAGGTTTTGCCGTGCTGATTGGCCATGTGGCCCGATTTGGGCATGGCAGGCGCAACCTGGATAGAGTCGCCAATTACATGGATGTTTTTGGCCGCCTTGGACTCGTGCGTCAGGA
>CALPLW020000148.1 GCA_943324505.2 Comamonas sp. lk | reverse complement strand
GTGCGCTTAGGCCTAGGCGTGGGCATTGCTGCCGAAATGGCGGTGCGCGACGTGGTGGCCGACGGCGCCAAGAGCGACCTGATGGTGCGACCTGCCGGGCACCTGTTCGGGCAAAATGTGACCCGGGTCGCATTCAAGCGCGGCGCCTATCTGCGCAATTTCGTCTACAAGTTTGCCGAACTGCTCAGCCCCCGGCTCGGCCGCGACCTGGTCGCCCGCGCCATGACCGGCCATGTGAACGATTACGAACTCTAACCCACCATGATGACGTCCACCCCCACCCTGCACACCAAGCTGCCCAAGGTCGGCACCACCATTTTTACCGTGATGTCGGCGTTGGCCACCGAGCACAAGGCGGTCAACCTCGGCCAGGGTTTCCCTGATTTCAATTGCGACCCCCGCTTGGTGGAGGGCGTGACTTCGGCCATGACCCAGGGTCTGAACCAGTACCCGCCCATGACCGGTGTGCCAGCCCTGCGCGAGGCCGTGGCGGCCAAGGTGCAAGCCGTGTATGCCCGCCACTACGACCCTGCCACCGAGATCACCATCACAGCCGGCGCCACGCAGGCCATCATCACCGCCATTCTGGCCGTGGTGCACCCGGGCGACGAGGTGATCGTGCTCGAACCCTGCTATGACAGCTATATCCCCAACATCGAGCTGGCGGGTGGTGTCACGGTGCCGGTGCCACTGACACCGGGCAGCTTCAGGCCTGATTTCGACAAAATAGCCGCCGCCATCACCCCCAAAACCCGCGCCATCCTGATCAACTCACCGCACAACCCCAGCGGCATGGTCTGGACCGCGCAGGAAATGCTGCGCCTGCAGGACTTGCTGGCGCCGACCGACATCCTGCTGATCAGCGACGAGGTGTACGAGCACATGGTGTTCGACGGCGTGCAACACGAAAGCGCCGCGCGCTACCCCGGCCTCGCGGCGCGCGCCTTCATCGTGTCCAGCTTTGGCAAAACCTACCACGTGACTGGCTGGAAAGTGGGCTATGTGGCCGCCCCGGCGCCCCTGAGCGCCGAGTTCCGCAAGGTGCACCAGTTCAATGTATTCACCGTCAACACCCCGGTGCAGCACGGCCTGGCCGCCTACATGGCCGACCCTGAGCCCTACCTGGCGCTGCCCGCCTTCTACCAGCGCAAGCGCGACCTGTTTCGCGCCGGTCTGGCCCACACCAAATTCAGGCTGCTGCCCGGTGAAGGCACCTACCTCCAGTGTGTTGACATCTCTGATGTGAGCGACCTGAGCGAAGCCGAGTTCTGCCAATGGCTTACGCGCGAGGTCGGCGTTGCGGCCATCCCGCTCTCGGCCTTTTACGGCGACGGCTTTGACCAACGCGTAGTGCGGTTTTGTTTTGCCAAGAAAGACGAGACCCTTAATGCGGCGCTGGAACGGCTGGCGCGCTTGTAGCCCGGCGTGCGGGGCATGAGCCTCAGCTGACCAGCTGCGCCCAGGCCTTGTCCAGCCGTTTCACGCTGACCGGCTGCGGTGTGCGCAGTTCCTGGGCGAAGAAGCTCACGCGCAGTTCCTCCAGCAGCCAGCGGAACTCCTGCATGCGCTCATCGGTCACGCCCTTGCGCTCGGCCAGCAGCCGCCAGTAGCGTTGCTCCAGCGGGCGCAACTCGGCCAGTCGGCTGGTATCGCGCGCAGGGTCGGCGCGCAGTTTGTCCAGCCGCAGCGTGATCGCCTTGAGGTAGCGCACCACATGTTGCAGCGCGCCCCAGGGGGTTTGCACCAGAAAACGCTTGGGCAGCAGGCGCGCCAGTTGTTGCGCCGCATCAGCACTGGCCTCAGCCGCCTGCTTGCTGTCGCGGATCTTGCGCGCCGCCACCGCGTACTCGGCCAGAATCAGCGCGGTCAGCCGCGCCACCTCGGTCGCGATCAGGGTCAGGCGGCCGCGGCCCTCGTCAAGCCGGCGCTTGAAATCCACCTCCTGCGTGGGCAGCGGGTCCAGCAGAAACGCCCGCTCCAGCGCCACTGCAATGATTTGCTCGCGCAGCTCCTCCAGCGTGCCGCCGCCCGAGCCGTCAGCGGCCTTGCCCAGCTGCATGAAAGCGGCCGCCATTTTTTGCAGCTCGGGGATGTTTTTTTCCAGGTACTTCAGCGCGTCCTTAATCTGGAGTGCAAACAGCCGCCGCAAACCGGCGCGGTGGCGCGCCGCTGCGGCCTCGGGCTCATCAAACACCTCCACCGTGACCGCGTCCCCAGCATCGATCAGGGCCGGGTAGCCGATCAGGGTCTGCGCGCCCTTGCGAATCTCCAGCAGCTCGGGTAGTTCGCCAAACGTCCAAGTGGTGTAGCGCTGGCTGGCCAGATCCGGCACTGCCGGGCTTGCTACTTTTTTAGGAGCTACTGAGCCAATACTGGCGTGGCCTGGAGCCACTTTTGGCTCTGAAATTTCCGTGTTGCGCTGGCTGGCCACTTTGAGCGCGGCCAGCGCCTGGAACGCGCCGCGAGCCTGGGCGCCGAGTTCGGCTTTGAGTGCGCCCAGGTTGCGCCCGGTGCCCAGTAAGCGGCCATGCTCGTCCACCACCCTGAAATTCATGAAGCCGTGCGGGCTGAGCATGTCGAGCTTGAAGTCATTGCGCGCAATGTCCACTGCGGTGGCCTTGCGCGCGAGCTTGAGCACCGCATCGGTCAAGGAACCCTGGCCAAACACCTCCGGCGCATTCAGGGCCTCGGCCATCTGGTTGGCCGTCTCGGGCAGCGGCACCAGGCGCGACCGTGGACGCTGGTGCAGGGTTTTGAGCAGCGCCAGCACCTTGTCGCGCAGCATGCCGGGCACCAGCCACTCGCAGCGTTCTTCGTTGACCTGGTTTAGCACAAACAGCGGTACGGTCACGGTCAGGCCGTCGCGCGCGTCGCCCGGTTCATGCAGGTAGCCAGCGGCGCAGTCCACGCCCCCCAGACGCAGCGTCTTGGGGAAGGTGCTGGTGGTGATGCCGGCGGCCTCATGACGCATCAGCTCTTCGCGCGTCAGCAGCAGCAACTGCGGCTGTTTTTTGACCTCTTGCCGGTACCAGCCCTCCAGGCTGTGGCCGCTGCAGACCTCAGCCGGCAGCTGCTGATCATAAAAGGCGTAGATCAGCTCATCGTCCACCAACACGTCCTGCCGACGCGCCTTGTGCTCCAGCTCTTCCACCTGACGGATCAGCTTCTGGTTGGCGGCCAGAAAAGTCAGGGGCGTCTCCCACTCGCCAGCCACCAAAGCTTGGCGGATAAAAATTTCACGGGCCCCGGCCAAGTCAATTCGGCTGTAATTGACCCGTCGCCCGCTGTAAATCACCAGGCCGTACAGCGTGGCACGCTCCAGCGCCACCACCTCGCCGGCTTTTTTCTCCCAATGCGGGTCGAGCAGCTGCTTCTTGAGTAAATGAGCGCCCACCTGCTCCAGCCACTGCGGCTCGATGTTGGCCAGGCCGCGCCCAAACAGGCGTGTGGTTTCCACGAGCTCTGCCGCCACCAGCCAGCGCCCCGGTTTTTTGGCCAGATGCGCGCCGGGGTGAGCAAAGAATTTGATGCCGCGGGCGCCCAGGTACTCGCCCTGTGCGCCCTCTCCTTCGGTTTTGAAGCCGATGTTGCCCAGCAGGCCGGCCAGCATGGCCAGGTGCAGCTGCTCGTAGCTGGCAGGGCTGGCGTTGAGTTGCCACTTGTGCTCTGCCACCACGGTGTGCAATTGGCTGTAGATGTCGCGCCACTCGCGCACCCGGCGCATGCTGACAAAGTTTTGTCGCAGCAGCTGCTCGTACTGGCGGTTGCTGAGCTTGTGCTCGTGTGCCGAGGCGCCGGGGTGCTTGCCACCGCGGCTGTCGTCCAGCCACTTCCACAGCTTGAGGTAGCCGCTGAATTCACTCTTCTCATCGTCGAACTTGGCGTGCGCCTGATCGGCCTGGGCCTGCAGCTCCATGGGCCGGTCGCGCACATCCTGCACACTGAGGGCCGAGGCGATCACCAGCACCTCGTCGAGCGCCTGGCGCGAACGTGCCTCCAGAATCATGCGGCCCACGCGCGGGTCCAGCGGCAGCCGGGCCAGCTCCTGCCCAGTGGCGGTGAGTTCATTGGCATCGTCCACCGCACCCAGCTCGGCGAGCAACTGATAGCCGTCGGCAATGGCGCGGCCCGAGGGGCGCTCCAGAAACGGAAAGTCCTCCACCACGCCCAAGCGCAGCGCCTTCATGCGCAAAATCACGCCGGCGAGCGAGCTGCGCAAAATCTCCGGGTCGGTAAAGCGCGGCCGGCCGTCAAAGTCTTTCTGGTCGTACAGCCGAATGCAGATGCCGTTGGCCACCCGGCCGCAGCGCCCGGCGCGCTGGTTGGCCGACGACTGGCTGATGGGCTCCACCAGCAATTGCTCGACCTTGCTTCTAAAACTGTAGCGCTTCATGCGCGCGGTGCCGGCGTCGATCACGTAGCGGATGCCAGGCACGGTGAGCGAGGTCTCCGCCACATTGGTGGCCAGCACAATCCGCCGCCCGCCATGACTGTCAAAAATACGGTCCTGCTCGGCCTGGCTCAGGCGCGCAAACAGCGGCAGCACCTCGGCGTGGCGCAGCAGCGGCTGGTGGCTCAGGTGCCGGCGCAGGTGGTCGGTGGCCTCGCGGATTTCGCGCTCACCCGGCAAAAACACCAGGATATCGCCCTGGTTGTGGGCATCGCGCCAGAGTTCATCCACGCCATCGGCGATGGCGTCGTTCAAGTCGTAATCACGCGCCTCTTCAAACGGCCGATAGCGCTGCTCCACAGGGAACATGCGGCCCGACACCATGATGATGGGCGCCGAGCCGGTCCGGGTTTTGAAGTGGTCGGCAAAGCGCTGTGCGTCAATGGTGGCTGACGTGACCACCACCTTCAGATCGGGTCGGCGCGGCAGGATCTGGCGCAGGTAGCCCAGCAAAAAATCGATGTTGAGGCTGCGCTCGTGGGCCTCGTCGATGATGATGGTGTCGTAGGCCTTGAGCAGCGGATCGGTCTGGGTTTCAGCCAGCAAAATGCCGTCGGTCATGAGTTTGACCGAGGCGTCGCGGCTGAGCCGGTCTTGAAAACGCACCTTGTAGCCCACCACCTCGCCCAGCGGCGTGGCCAGTTCCTCGGCGATGCGTTTGGCCACGCTGCTGGCGGCAATGCGGCGCGGCTGGGTGTGACCGATCAACTTACCCTGCCCGGCGGGGTAGTTGCATTTGCCGCGCCCCATGGCCAGGGCAATTTTGGGTAGCTGCGTGGTCTTGCCGGAGCCGGTTTCGCCGCAGACGATGATCACCTGGTGCTGCGCCATCGCCGCCATGATCTCGTCACGCCGGGCCGAGACCGGCAGGGATTCAGGGAACTCGATTTTCAATGGAGGGGCAGTCAAGGCAACAACTTGGTAGAGAATCAACAATTATCCCTGCCAGCGAACGCCATCACCCAGCCCTAGTCGCATGACCTCTGTCTTCAACTTCACTTTCGTGCCCTGGTTCCGCTCGGTCGCACCCTACATCCACAAGTTCCGTAACCAAACCTTTGTGGTGGGCATTGCCGGTGAAGCCATTGCCGCCGGCAAGCTGCAGCACCTGGCGCAAGATCTGGCGATGATTCAGAGCATGGGCGTGAAGATCGTTTTGGTGCACGGTTTTAGGCCGCAGGTAAACGAGCAGCTCAAGGCAAAGGGCCACACACCGCGCTACTCGCACGGCCTGCGCATCACCGACGAGGTGGCACTGGACTGCGCCCAGGAGGCGGCCGGGCAATTGCGTTACGAGATCGAGGCGGCTTTCAGCCAGGGCCTGCCCAACACGCCCATGGCCGGCTCCACGGTGCGGGTGATTTCTGGCAACTTTCTCACGGCGCGCCCGGTCGGCATTGTGGACGGGGTGGACTTTCAGCATTCCGGCCTGGTGCGCAAGGTGGACACGGCCGGCATCATGCGCACACTGGACATGGGCGCCATGGTGCTGCTATCGCCATTTGGCTTTTCACCGACGGGGGAAGCCTTCAACCTGACCATGGAAGAGGTGGCCACCTCAGTTGCCACGGCGCTGCAGGCTGACAAGCTGATCTTTTTGACCGAGGTACCCGGCATTCGCATGCGCCCAACCGAGCCAGAGGGTGAAGACAACCCGATCGACACCGAGCTGCCCCTGGCCCAGGCCGAGCAATTGCTGGTGGCTCTGCCAGCGGCCAACCAGCCCACTGACACAGCGTTTTACCTGCAACACTGCGTCAAGGCTTGCAAGAGCGGGGTGGAACGCAGCCACATCATTCCTTTTTCGGTCGACGGCGCCATCTTGCTGGAGGTCTACGTGCACGACGGCATAGGCACCATGGTTGTGGATGAAAAGCTAGAAAGCCTGCGCGAGGCCACGGTCGACGACGTAGGCGGCATCCTGCAGCTGATCGAGCCGTTTGAGAAGGACGGTACCTTGGTCAAACGGGGACGCACCGAGATCGAGCGCGATGTAGGTAACTACACGGTGATCGAACACGATGGCGTGATCTTCGCCTGCGCCGCGCTGTACACCTACCCGGAGGGACGCACCGCCGAGATGGCTGCATTGACGGTTTCGCCGCAGGTGCAAGGCCAGGGCGACGGTGAACGAATCCTCAAACGCATCGAGCAGCGCGCACGCGCGGCAGGGCTCGACAGCATATTTGTACTGACCACCCGCACCACCCATTGGTTTCTCAAGCGCGGCTTTGTACTGGTGGACCCTGACTGGCTGCCCGACGCCCGAAAGCGCAAGTACAACTGGGACCGCAAGAGCCAGGTACTGGTCAAAAAATTAGGCTAAGTCCAGTACAGAATCACAGGAAACAGGCATGAGCTCTCTCAATTTCATCGGTGGCGAAAAAGGTGGCGTAGGCAAATCGGTGGCCGCCCGCGTCCTGGCGCAATACTTTATCGATCGCAAAAAACCCTTCACTGGCTTCGACACCGACCGTTCGCACACCTCGTTCGCCCGCTTTTATTCCGACTACGCTGCTCCGGTGGTGGTGGAGACCTACGAAGGTTTGGACCGGATTTTCCAAGCACTGGAAGTCGGGGATGCCCATGCTGCACGAGTCCAGCATGCGCAAGATTGACTGACAAAACGCGAGTTTTTGGGCTGCCATTAACGACCGCAGCAGCCCGGACTGCCTGGGTATGCTTAAGCGACAGCGAGTTAAAACCTGGCTGCGCAACGCCTACGCCAGCTTCGACACACTGCCTTTGTAGGCTAGCGAAAGCGGCGTTTGGACTGCAAAAGCTGGGTTAGTGCCAGCAGGGCAATGCCGCAAAAGCACAGAAATGACCAGTTGGCGATCGAGCCGCCCAGAAAGGTCCAGTCTACCTTGCTGCAGTCGCCGCCGCCTTTGAAGATCATGGGAATGGCACGCTGCAGGGGAAAGGTTTCGATCATGCCGTAGAAATCTCGTCCACAGCTGACGACTTCAGGCGGGTACCACTGCAACCAGCTTTGCCGGGCAGCTACGTAGGCGCCAAAAACGGCCGTGAAGAACAGGGTGACACTGGCACCGAGATGCAAGCCTTTTCGGCCTGTAGCCCCCGCCAGTGCTGCAACCAGTGCTATTAAAATAAGAGCGTATCGCTGCACGATGCACATGGGACAGGGCACCAGCCCTACGCCGTGCTGCAGATAAAGCCCGAATCCCAGCATCACCACACACCCAGCACTGAGCAATGCAAAGACTCGTCGCGGCGCCCGGTCAAGCCAAACGACCAGCCATGACAGCATGGTGTGTCAGCTGTTGGCTTCGTCCAGCGCCTTGCAGGACGGCGCACACACGGCCTGGGACTTGCCGAGGATTTTGCGCGAGCTTAATTGGGAACGTGGGCGATGTTTGCCGCACAAAAAGCACGACATCGTAGCCGCCCCAAATGAGGTTGCCGCAGTGAACGGGGAACCCGATACCTTGGACTTATAACGCAGCCCGTCGGCCACCATTGTCGTTTTTGTGTCAACTTTTGCCATACCCTCAATTTTACTTCTAATGCAGCCCGAGCGTGCAAGAAAAAAAACCATACCCGACCCTGCCATGGCAACGGCCACTTAAAGCTTGCTAAAGTCTCCCCCTCACAAGACATTGTTCAAAGGTCATACATGGCACGCACCGTCAACTGCATCAAGCTCGGCAAGGAAGCCGATGGGCTCGATTTTCCGCCCTACCCTGGCGAGTTGGGCAAACGCATTTGGGAGGGCGTCAGTAAAGAGGCCTGGGCAGCCTGGCTCAAGCATCAGACCATGCTGGTCAATGAAAACCGGCTGAACCTGGCTGATGCGCGCGCCCGTCAGTACCTGGCCCGTCAAATGGAAAATCACTTTTTTGGCGATGGCGCTGACGCCGCCCAGGGTTACACGCCGCCCGCAGCCTGAAGGTATCCAGGCGCATGGCTGAACCCGACGCCAGCGCCTTTTTTCTGGCGGCGGGGCTTCCTGCGGCCTGGGCCAAGCAAAGCGCTTGGCGCTGCCTGGACACCGCGTTTGGTAATGGCCAGCAGTTTTTGAGGGTCTGGAACGCTTGGCGTCAGGACCACAACCATCCGCGGATCCTGCACTATGTTGGGCTCTGCACTGAAGCCCCACAACTAGACGAACTGCATCAGGCGGCAACGTCGCAGCCCGACCTGAGCGGGCTGGTTGAATTGCTGGTGAATCAATGCCAGACCCTTGGTCCAGGCTTTCACCGCCTCAGTTTCGAGGCTCGACAAGTGGTGGAGGATGTCGACACAGCGCACGGGGAGCAATGGCGATCCTTGGGTGCGGGCAATTTTGTGCGATGTGTGTTGCTGGCTTGGAACGAGCGCTTTGCCCTCCTCACGGTGGTGGTGGCCTGTTTTGGTCGCGCCAT
>CALPLW020000147.1 GCA_943324505.2 Comamonas sp. lk | reverse complement strand
GGATCAGCTCCCCATGGGCGTTGAGCTGCGGGTTGCGGCAGGACAGCATGGCTAGCGCGCCTCCACTTCAAAGCTGAAGACACCAGCGGCATCGCGCGCCAGCGCCAGCGACTGGCTGGGGGCCAGCACCACGCGTGCGGCACAGACCTCGGCCTGCACCGGCAGCTCACGCCCACCCCGGTCCACCAGCACCGCCAGTTGCACGCTGGCCGGGCGGCCAAAGTCAAACAACTCGTTGATCACAGCCCGCAGGGTGCGGCCAGTGTAGAGCACATCATCGACCAGGATGATGTTGGCGTCTTTCACATCAAAAGGAATGCGGGTTTGGGCGGCGGAGGTCATGCCACGGCGGGAAAAATCGTCACGGTGCAAGGCCGAGGAAATGATGCCGGGCGGGCCGTCCAGCCGTAGATCACGTTGCAGCCGCTCGGCCAGCCAAGCGCCGCCCGAGGTCACGCCGACCAGCCGCATGCCCGGGCGAAAGATACCGCGAACACCTGCCAGCAGCGCCAGGTAAAGGGCCTCGGCGTCCAGTGTCAGGCTGCTCATGGCAGGCTCCTCAAAAACTGTTCCAGAATGATGCAGGCCGCTGCCGCGTCGGCGTCTTTGGCGCCAGCGGCCAGTGCCTCGGTGGTGCTGTAACGCTCATCCACCTCAAACACCGGCAACTGAAAGCGGCCATGCAACTGTCGGGCAAAGCGCCGGGCGCGCCGTGTGTTCTCATGGGCCTGACCGTCCGGGTGAAAGGGCACGCCCACCACCAGGGCGTCAGGTTGCCACTCGCCCAGCACCTTGGCAATGGCCACAAAGCGGGCATCGCCCTCGGCCTGCACCGTACCGTGGGGTTGAGCGGTGCGCAGGAGCCGGTTGCCCAGCGCCAGGCCGGTGCGCTTTTCGCCAAAGTCCACGCCCAAAAAAGTTTGCAAGGCCGCGGCCACCACCGGCGGCTGGGCCAGTGCCGTGGCCTCGCTCATGCGTGACCCACGTCGGGCGAGAGCATCCAGGCTTCAAGGCCAAGCAGTTTCAACGCCCGGTCATAACGCTCTGCCACCGGCGTGTCAAAAATCACGCTGGGACTCGCCGCGACAGTCAGCCAACTGTTGTCCGACAGCTCAGACTCAAGTTGCCCTTCACCCCAGGCCGAGTAACCCAGCGACACCAGCACCCGGCGTGGCCCGGCGCCCGTGGAAATGGCCTCCAGAACGTCTTTGGACGTGGTCATCTCCAGGCCGCCCGGAATACTCATTGTGGAGGCGTACACCGGCGCAATGGACTGGTCGGCTGCACCAAAAATAGACTCATGCAGCACAAAACCACGCTCGGTCTGCACGGGCCCACCCTGGAACACCGGGGACGACGACAAATCTTTGCGCCAAAGGGGCAGGTCGACTTTTTCAAACAGTCGGCGCATGTCGATATCACAGGGCTTGTTGATCACCAGGCCAAGCGCGCCACGCTCGTTGTGCTCGCAGAGGTAGACCACGCTTCGGGCAAATACCGCATCCTGCAGACCTGGCATGGCAATCAGGAAATGGTTGGTCAGGTTGGTCAGGGCAAAATCTCCGGGCATACAACAATTTTAGCGGTGAACATGGGCAAACAATTTGATACCGGCTTGATGTGGTTCCGCCGCGATCTGCGGGTGAGCGACAACGCCGCACTATGCCTGGCGCTGCAGGCCTGCCGTCAGGTGCACTGCGTGTTTGTGTTTGACCGAGACATTCTCGACCCACTCCCGCCTGTGGACCGGCGGGTCGAATTCATTCGTGAGTCGCTGTGTGAGCTTGACACCGACCTGCGCCAACTCGCAGCGCAACCGGGCGCGGGCCTGATCGTGCGCCACGGCACGGCTGGCACCGAATTGCTGGCCTTGGCCAAAACCCTGCAGGTACAGGCGGTGTTTGCGGCACACGACGACGAACCGCAATCGCTGGCTCGGGACGCCCAAGTCCGCGGCGCCCTGGCCGAGCTTGGCGTGCTGCTGCAGACCTGCAAGGACCATGTGGTGTTTGAGCGACGCGAGATACTGACCCAGGCCGGCGCACCCTACGGCGTCTTCACGCCCTATAAGAACAACTGGCTGGCCAGCGTCACAGCGGGGCATCTGCGTCGGCACGACCCGGCGCCTCTGGCCTCGGCGCTCGCAGCACGGCCGGCTGGCCTCCAGCAGCCAGTCCCCACCCTGGCTGACCTGGGCTTTGGGGCCAGCAATTTGCGTGATCTCAAGATTCCCACTGGCAGCTCGGGTGCACGGGCCCTGCTGGCTGACTTTTTGGGCCGCATCGACGCGTACGACGAGACCCGTGATTTCCCGGCCGTCAAAGGGCCGAGCTACCTGAGCGTGCACCTGCGTTTTGGCACCATTTCGGTGCGCGAACTGGCCTCACTGGCGCTGCCGCGCCAGCGCCAAGGCAGCCCTGGCGCCGCAGTCTGGTTGGGTGAGCTGATCTGGCGTGACTTTTACGCGCAAATTCTGGCCAACTTTCCCCACGTGGCGCAAGGCGCCTTCAAGCCCGCCTATGACGCCATCGTTTGGGAAAAAGGAGAACGGGCGCAAGCACTGTTTGCCGCCTGGTGCGAGGGCCGCACCGGCTACCCGCTGGTGGACGCGGCGATGGCGCAAATCAACCAGACCGGCTACATGCACAACCGGCTGCGCATGGTGGTGGGCAGTTTCCTGGTGAAGGACCTGGGCATTGACTGGCGCTGGGGGGAGCGTTATTTCGCTACCCACCTGAATGACTTTGACCTGTCAGCCAACAACGGCGGCTGGCAGTGGGTCAGCTCCAGCGGCTGCGACGCCCAGCCCTACTTCCGTATCTTCAACCCGGTGAGTCAAAGCGAGCGGTTTGACCCCGAAGGCAAATTCATTCGACGCTATTTGCCACAGCTGGCCCAACTGCCAACCAAGGCATTGCATGCGCCTTGGACTGCCAAGCCGCTGGTGCTGCAAATGGCCGGCGTGCAACTCGGGCTTGATTACCCGGCGCCGGTGGTGGCACACGACGAGGCGCGTGAGCGGACGCTCGCACGCTACGCGGTAGTGAAAAAAGCGTTGCCTGCCACCTGAAGGCGCTGCGCATCGGCGCGGAGCTGGGCCGCCAGGCCGGGTGCCAAATCACCCTGACCCAGGACCCGCGCATGCTCGGTCATCTGGTTGGCAGCCATCAGCAAGGCCTGGTTGCCGAGCTGGCGTGCCAGTGCCTGGACCTGGGCCACGATACGGATCACCTCCAGGCCGGCGCTTCGATTGTCGGGCCGCGCCGTCCATTGGCGCAGAGCGCCGCCCAGGGTCGACAGCAGGGCGCTCCATTCTTTGCCCAAATGCGGGGAGGCTGGCCTGATCTGACGCTGGGCCAGGGCCTGGACCAAGGCCGGCTCGGGCTGTTTGAGAAATCCCGCAGCAAATTGGTGGAGCAGTCGGCGCACCGCTTCCGCTGCGGCCAGAAACAGCTCGCCGTCCTCAGGCACCAGGGGGAATCCCGGCTGCACATGGCGCAGGACTTGGGCCAGGGATCCGGCAAAACCAGCCAAGTCAGCAAACCCGACCTGCCGGGCCGCCTCCGCCAGACTCTGGGCCAACGCGATGGTGCTGTCCAGCACCGCCCGATGCGGCTCCAGAGTCCACTCGGTGAGGTCCAGAAGAAGCTGCCGCGACAGCTCATCGGCGTCGTTGAGAAACAGGTTGTAGGCCGCGATGTCCACCCTCAGCTCGCCAATCACCCGCACCCGATCCTGGGCATCAACAGCGTCACCGCCCGACAACAGCCGCAAGGGCTCTGAGGTCGGTGCCTCAGTGGCGGGCGTCGCCTGGGCAGCGGCGGGAGCACGCCCGGCGCAGGCCGCCAGTAAGGGGGGCAACAGCTCATCCCAGGGTGGGGTCTCACCTCGCGCCAACTGCATGTACACGCGAAGGGTTTGCGCTGCCAGTCGCTTGTTGGCGACATCCATTGCACTCAGGCCCGTCGCCAGGGCTTCAAAAAAAGTCGCTGATACGGTCCAAAAATACCGCTCAGGGGCCCTCTGCTCGGTATCGGCCAGACCCAGACTAATGTCACGCATGCCGACTGCAGCGCTGGCATCGGCCGAACGAATGATGTTGAGAACCAGGGCGTCCATGCGGACACGGGTCTGAGGACCATAGTCAACGGCGCCGGGATGGGCGGGGGACATGACCGGCATGGCAAAGGCGAGCAGTCTGGCGCGATCGCTGGCGGACTCAGATCTGGACCAGTTCGAAATCTTCCTTGCGGGCAGCGCACTCGGGACAGGTCCAGTTCAGCGGCACGTCGGCCCACCGGGTGCCGGGGGCAATGCCAGTATCGGGATCACCCAACGCCTCGTCATAGATCCAGCCGCAAATCAGGCACATCCAGGTTTGGGTTTCTTCCACAAAAAGCCTTCGCATAGAATTCAGATCGTTGAACAAAAAGGGCTTTTGCGAGATCTGAACCGCACGCCACAACGTGCTCCATTCTGCCCGAAGAACAGCCCCCTTTCGCCCATGCCCCCGGCCCTCCCCGCCGACCCAGACGTTGCCTTGACTGACCCTGACGGGACGGCTGGGCCGGCCTGTGTGCTGGTGTTTAATGCCAGCGACCCCAGCGGCACCGGGGGCCTGTCAGCAGACATCACAGCGATCGCCTCGGTGGGCGCGCATGCGCTACCGGTCGTCACCGGCGCCTATGCCCGGGACACTGCACAAATCTTTGGCTATTTTTCAATCGACGAAGAGGCGGTCAGCGAACAGGCCCGGGCCGTCCTTGAAGACGTGGCGGTGCAAGTCATCAAGGTCGGATTTGTGGGTTCGCCAGACAACCTCAGTGCTGTGGCCGGCGTGGCAGCCGACTACCCGGAGACGCCGCTGGTGGCCTATATGCCTAGCCTGGCCTGGTGGGATGAACAACGCATTGACGACTACCTGGACGCCTTCAAGGAGCTGGTCTTGCCACAGACAACGGTCCTGGTCGGCAGCCACAGCACGCTGTGGCGCTGGCTGCTGCCCGACTGGAGCACGGAACGCAGCCCCGGCGCTCGCGACATCGCCCGTGCAGCCCATGAATTGGGTGTGCCCTACACGCTGGTGACTGGCATCGCCTTGCCAGACCAGTTCATTGACAACGTGCTGGCCACCCCCCATGCGGTGGTGGCCAGTGAAAAGTTTGAACGTTTTGAAGCCGTGTTCTCAGGCGCCGGCGACACCCTGTCGGCGGCCCTGGCGGCGCTGCTGGCCAGCGGCAGCACGCTGGCCGAGGCTGCCTCTGAAGCGCTGTGTTACTTGGACCGCTGCCTGGACAGTGGCTTTCGACCTGGCATGGGCCACCTGGTGCCAGACCGCCTGTTTTGGGCTCAGTCCGACGACGACACGCCGAACGAGCCTGAGACCGACACAGACACCGAGATCGGCGAGAATTCTCCAGCCCCACTTTCTCTCAACGGACCCCCATGACCCAACAACACGACCAGAACCTGACCCTGTTTGAACGTGCCCGGCACGTGATCCCCGGCGGCGTGAACTCACCCGTGCGGGCCTTCAAGGCTGTCGGTGGCACACCACGCTTTATCAAGCGGGCCCAGGGCGCCTACTTTTGGGATGCGAACGACCAGAAATATATTGATTACATCGGCTCCTGGGGGCCCATGATCCTGGGCCATGGTCACCCGGCCGTGGTGGAAGCCGTGCAAAAAGCCGTGCTGGACGGTTTCTCTTTTGGGGCCCCGACCGAGCGTGAGGTGGAACTGGCCGAGGCCATCCTGGCGCGGGTGCCGTCCATGGACATGGTTCGCCTGGTGAGCTCGGGCACGGAGGCCGCCATGAGCGCCATTCGCCTGGCCCGTGGCGCCACTGGCCGCAACAAACTGATCAAGTTCGAAGGCTGCTACCACGGCCACGCCGACGCCCTGCTGGTCAAGGCCGGCTCGGGCCTGGCAACGTTTGGCAACCCTACCAGCGCGGGGGTACCACCCGAAGTGGTCCAGCACACGCTGGTGCTGGAGTACAACCACGTGGCCCAGCTGGAAGAAGCCTTTGCCCTGCACGGCAAGGACATCGCCTGCCTGATGATCGAGCCGATCGCTGGCAACATGAACTTTGTGCGTGCCTCGGTCCCGTTCATGAAGCGCTGCCGCGAACTTTGCACCGAGCACGGGGCGCTGCTGGTGTTTGACGAGGTCATGACCGGTTTCCGGGTCGCACTGGGCGGCGCTCAAAGCGTCTATGCGAGGGCATTGCCTGGCTTTGAGCCGGACATGACGGTGCTGGGCAAGGTGATTGGCGGCGGCATGCCATTGGCGGCCTTCGGCGCCAAACGGGCGGTCATGGAACACCTGGCCCCGCTGGGCGCGGTGTACCAGGCCGGCACCCTGTCGGGCAACCCGGTGGCCACCGCCTGCGGTCTGGCCACGCTCCAGCAAATCAGCCAACCCGGCTTTTATGACGATTTGTCCCGCAAGACGCGCCAACTGGTGGCCGGACTGCAGGCCGCCGCTGACGCTCAGGGCCTGCCCTTTTGCGGTGACAGCGAAGGTGGCATGTTCGGTTTCTTCCTGATGTCTGAGCTGCCGCAGAATTACCCCAAAGTGATGACCACCAACGGCGCGCGCTTCAACCAGTTGTTTCACGGCCTGCTGGACCGTGGGGTCTACATTGCGCCAGCTCTCTATGAAGCCGGTTTTGTCAGTGCCGCGCACAGCGACGCCGACATCGAGCAAACCATTGTTGCCGCCACCGAGGTTTTTCGCCGGCTGGGCAGTGCCTGAGGCGCCCCGCATTTGTTACAGGCCTTTACATCCGCGATACACCTGTCCGGCCAGTGCCGGCCTAAACTTGTGACACATTGGACTCAAGAAGGAACGACACCATGAAAAAAGTTGCTCTGCCCCTGCTGCTGGTCTTGGGAAGCGGCCTGTCAGTGGCCCAAGAGGTTGGCCGTGTGATCAGCTCTACCCCGGTGATTCAGCAAATCGGCGTACCGCGACAGGTCTGCACCACCCAGCAGGTGACCAGCCCCGGGGCCAAGTCGGGCGCAGGAGCCGCCATGGGTGCGATCGCCGGCGGCGCCATCGGTAACAACATCGGTGACGGTGCTGGACGAGCTGTGGCAACCATGCTGGGACTGGTCGGCGGCGCCATTCTGGGTGATCGGATTGAAGGTGCGCCTGCTGCTCAGGTACAGAACGTCCAAAGCTGCAGCACCCAGACTTTTTATGAGAACCGCACGGTCAGCTACAACGTGGTCTACGAGTTCAACGGCAAGCAATACACCGTGTCCATGCCGCAAGATCCTGGCCCGTTTGTCAAACTGCAGGTGACCCCCATCAGCGCGGCCACAACGGTGCCAGCGCCGACGGCCACCTATGTCCAACCCGCCGTCATAGCGCAAGAGGTCATCGTCGTCGAACGACCCACTTATGTCATGACGCAACGAAACCATTACGCGCGACCCTATCACCCACCCGTGGGCGTCAATTTGCACTGGGGCTATCCCTTAGAGAACAGTCCGCGGCACTGGCGCTAAAGCCAGACCGCAGGCCAGGCATGGCAAGACTGGGTTGCTACTAGATAAATAGCTAGAAAAGTCCAGCCGGCAAGGGCTGGAGCCACTTTTAATGCTTAATGACGGAAGTGGCGCACGCCGCTGAAGACCATCGCCACGCCGCGTTCGTCGGCCGCATCAATGACTTCCTGGTCGCGCAGGCTGCCACCAGGCTGGATGACACAGCATGCCCCTGCGTCTGCCACCACATCCAGGCCGTCACGGAACGGGAAAAACGCGTCGCTGGCAACCACGGCGTCCTGCAGGCTCAAGCCCGCATGACCGGCCTTAATGCTGGCAATGCGGGCAGAGTCGAGCCGGCTCATTTGCCCGGCGCCCACCGCCAGGGTCATGCCTCGGCTACAAAACACAATCGCATTGCTTTTCACGAACTGCGCCACGGTCCAGGCAAACAGCAGGTCTTGCAACTGCTCTGGGCTGGGCTGGCGCCGTGTCACCACCTTCATATCGGCCAGCCGAAGCTGGTGGTTGTCAGCCGTCTGCATCAGCAAGCCCGAGCCTACCCGCTTGATGTCCAAGGCGTTGCGGCCCTGCGCCCAGGCGGTATCGCCCCCAGGCGGCAGCGCAATCTGCAACACCCTTACATTGGGCTTGGTATGCAACACGGCCAAGGCCTCAGGGGTGTAGTGCGGCGCCATCAGCACCTCGACAAATTGCTTGGCAATTTGCGCCGCAGCTGGTCCGTCGACCGGGCAATTGAGGGCGATGATGCCGCCAAAAGCCGAGGTCGGGTCGGTCTGCCAGGCTCTGCCATAGGCCGCCAGGGCATCTTCGCCCAAGGCCACGCCGCAGGGGTTGGCATGCTTGACGATGACACAGGCCGGCGTCGCGAAGCTCTTCACGCATTCCCAAGCGGCATCGGCGTCTGCAATGTTGTTGTAAGAGAGCTCTTTGCCCTGCAGCTGACGCGCTGTCACCAGCGAGCCAGGCGCAGGATGCAGGTCACGGTAAAAAGCGGCTTGCTGGTGCGGGTTCTCGCCGTAGCGCAAATCCTGCAGTTTGATGAAGCAGCCATTCGCTTGCCCTGGGAACAGCTGCCGCACCGGGGACTGGCCATCTTCGGGCAAGTCAAGGGCCGACAAATAGCCACTGATGGCGCTGTCGTACTGGCTGATGCGGTTGAAGGCTGCCACGGCCAGCGCAAACCGGGTTTTTTCCGACAGATGCCCGGCGGCCTGCAACTCCGCCAGCGCTGCGGGGTACTGCGTGGCGTCGGTCAATACGCCCACATCTTTCCAGTTCTTGGCGCCACTGCGGACCATGGCGGGGCCGCCGATGTCTATGTTCTCTATGGCATCGTCCAGGCTGCAACCGGGCCGGGCCACGGTGGCCTCAAAGGGGTAG
>CALPLW020000146.1 GCA_943324505.2 Comamonas sp. lk | reverse complement strand
GTTACCAAGGGTCATTTCAATCGTTTGCCCAGCATTGGCACCCACCTGGAACTTCAACAAGCCAGTACTTGAATTGACGCTTTTGTCCAGGATGTTCATGCCGTTCCATTGGGTATTGGCAGCCACGCGGTTGATCTCATTGCGCAGCTGAGAAAACTCATTGTTCAAAGCAGTGCGGTCAGAAACAATGTTGGTGTCGGTGGCCGCTTGAACTGATATTTCACGCAGACGCTGCAGCATATCGGTCACCGCGCTCAACGAGCCGTCAGCCGTTTGCAACAAGGAGATGCCATCATTGGCGTTGCGCACGGCCTGATCCAGGCCGCGAATTTGTGATGTCATTTTGGCCGCGATCGCCATGCCGGCGGCATCATCTTTTGAGCTGTTGATACGCAGCCCGGTAGACAACTGCTGCATGGAGATGCTCTGAGATCGGCTGTTGGCAGCTAGGGCGCTTTGCGCAGTCAGGGCGCTGATGTTGCTATTGATAACTGACATGATAAATTCCTGTAAAGGTGCATAGGTTCACAAGCAATCCATTGCGACGGCTTGTTTGGGGTGCTCTGAACAGCCTACGGCCAATTGGCGTAGCGCGGTATGTGTCAATACTATTGAGACAGCAGAACTCATTCATTGAATGTGCAATTGGGTGCTCATTGAGTCATGGTGATCTCCTTTGTCGGTGGTTTGATCCATGCAGCCACCGGCAGCTTGGGAGTTGGAAGACGGTTGCGCTTGCACCGTTAGGGGTGGGCCGCCAAGGCGGCACCATGTGACCGATACCCAAATGACGATGGCTGGCCTTGCGCCAGTGCAAGAACACCTGGCAGCGGGCACGGCTATCGTCAATGCAGCCCAAACGGTGCGGCAAGTCAGGGCGATATTTCAGTTTCTTGGACTGCGCCTCGGCACTGGGGTCGTCGTCGCTGCCATAGGGAGGGCTGTGAGACTGGGTCAGCGGCAGATCAAGCATCACGTCAGGGTGACGGTAGGCCTCTCTCGCCGACGCATTGATTTTGGTGATGTACCAGCTCCAACGCTGCTGGGATCCGATGGCCAGCAGCCCGGGCTTGGTCCTGATCGCTGGGCGTTCCGCCGTGCCCAAGGACAGCATGCTCTCACCGCGCGCCAGATCATTGACCGCCGCCATCAGGATGCGCCCTGTGGCTTGTGGCCCGTGAGAAGTCCTTTCAGCGAAACGTCTGGTTTTTTGACATCGATGATGGTGTGGGCGTGGCAAACCGGTCGCCTTGCAGGCGTCGGCAGCGTAGAGCCTGCGCATACACGCGGCACCCATCGCAGGAGAAATAACAACGTTCATCGGTTCCTTACGGATGCTCTGAGTAAGCCGCCGCCGAATCCGGCAGCAGCAACACAAATTTCAATTTGCAGCTTCATTTCATTGAAGCCACACTGCTTTTCTTGGCGCTGGGACCCACTGGCGCCCCTTTGCAGGCCCGAACTTTTGATCTCAATTTATGCCGCTCTTTCACAAACCCAAGTTAGCGTTTGATCACACAAAACGGATGCTCAGTTTGGCGCGCACGCCCGCCTTGAGCTTCTCCGCCTTGTAGATCAGGGCGTCGGCTTGCTTGTCGTTGTTTAGCGCTTTTCACTCGCACGGATCCATAGCAAGATGCCTAGTTACATCTGCGTCGCGGCCGCTCTTTTTCCGGTTACCTGGTAACCCGAATCTCCAAAGGCAAACGCATCGTCTCCATGCGATATAGCAAGCCAGGACCGGCATCCGCTCCGACGTGGGCCTTCATTCCCAAGTACCACTTGTCGCCCTTCTTGCTTGAGCGCATTTCGGGGTCTTGGGCCTGTTCTTGGTTTTTAGTAGCGGTGGGTGCTGCGACCCATGGGGGATCGACGACGTCACCTGTCTCGGCCAGCAGGCGTCGCTGGCTCAGAGTGTTGTTGACCACGCCCAGCGCCTGGTCTGCCAGTTTGTGTTTGCGCCGCCGGTATCGTTCATCCGGGGGTTTGCTAAGCCGAAGGATAGTCTCCAAGGCACAGGGCGGCCTGCGATTCTCGCCCGCTGAGTAGCAAGGGGTACTCAATTCAACCCATTTTGCCCACGGCGCTGCCCGCGCCAACCCCTTCAGAAAAACCGCCCTACGGGTTGTGCTGAAACCTTGGCTAAGCGATGACAAAGCCTCCCCAGTGCTATTCGGCTCATAGCAAACTAGGGGCTTTTCCAAAGGAAAACAGGGTGGTGGTTCCATGGTGAAGGAATCGGCCTAGGCGCAATTAACTTTAGAAAGTTTTTATAAACCAAATAGTTAAATTGCCTGCGTTTCTTGAAGGTAACTGCTGTTAACCCGAAGCGGATCCCGGTTCGTGCAGAATGCAGGGCTACGATCATGCAGCCTCGCTTTATGGGGGCGGATCGGCCAGCGAGTCTGACAGACCCAAACCAATGACACCCCGCAAGAGTCACATTTCCAACTTGGTTCAGATCGCCTGTGCTGCCAGCCTCCTGGCCGCCCCGGCATGGGCCTGGAATCCGTTTGCCAAGACAAAGAGTTTCCAAGAGGTCACGTTGTCGGCGGCGGAGTGGCAGAAGGTTGAATTAAGGGCTGGCTGGGCCGCCGACTCCGACAAAAACCTGCTCATTGAAATCGGCAACCGACTGCCAGGACCGCTGGCCTGCCATGGCGCGCTGGTGACCCTGCAGAGCGGGGACACCATTCAACGTGCCTTCACACCCTACCTCTACATTCCCCCCGCCGCCACCAAGCAGGCCGGTGTCAATGGCGTCAAAAAAGGCCTGATGAAAAGCTACGCCTTGACCTGCAGTTGCTGGAAAAAAGACGGTGAGGCAGCTTGCGTTGACCCCGGAAAAAAATAAAACTCGGGCAGGTCACTGAGCAGCATCAGCGGCCTAAACCGCTCACCCACCGGACGATGCCCTCAGCCATCGGTGCCACCGCAGCCGGGTCCATGATGGCCCCTGCCAGCACATGCTGACCTTTGCTCTGGCTGTAGCCCACTGGCACCAGTTGTTTTAGGGGCGAGCCGAGCCGGGCAAAGGCTGTCTTGATGCGGGCCGGGCTCACCGTCTGGTCCTGCTCGCTGTAGTGCACCAGCACCGGCGCTTGAAAACTGGTCAAATCGCTGTCGCGTACCGCCTTGACCAAAGCCATCATCGAAAACACAGCGCGGGTTGGGTAGCGGCTGGTCCAGGCCAGTGCCTCGGCCTCAGACTCTGGCACCCAGCCCCGGCTCTCACCCGCCATAGTCAGCACCAGCCGGCGGCCCCAGGGCCAGTTCACCAGTTCGCCACGCCAATCTTTCGGGCCAAAGTTGGGCGACAGGAACACATGGGCCGCCACCCTGCTGCCCAGGGCAGAGGTGCCAAGCCAGGTCGCCAGCGTGGCACCGGTGGAGCAGCTCATCATAAGCACCCTATGGCCCAGCAAATTGCCTATACGCAGGGCCTCTACGGTGTCGGCCATCCAATCCTGCGGCAATGCTTCAGCCATCGCGTCGCCACCGCGACCGTGCCCGGTCAGCCGGGTGTAGAAAACGTGGGCGCCCATCGCCTGTGCCACCACCTCGGCCAGCGGCGCGGTCTCCAGTCGGCTGGCGCTAAAACCATGCAGGTACACCACCGCCCAAGGTCGGCGCTGCCGGTCGGCACCTTGCCAAACGATACCCTTGTTGGTGCCGGGGCGCAGGCCGGTGAAAGCCGCCTCGCTGGCTTGCAACCAGCCATCCAGCTGAGTCAGATCAACAGGTGGCGGTGCGCGAGGGGTTGGCGCTGTGGACCCGACCCGTGAACCGGACAGGCTCATGCCTTGCGCGCCTTCCAGCCGCCCCACAAGACCAGCAACCCGGGGATCAGAATCATGGCCCAGATGATTTTGTCGAGGTTCGCTTTCACAAACGGGATATTGCCGAACAAGTGACCCACGGAGATGATGCCGGCCACCCACAAGGCGCCACCAGTCACGTCGTAAAAGGTGAATTTTGAGCGGGTCATGCGCGCCACCCCGGCCACAAACGGGGCAAAGGTACGCAAAAAAGGAATGAAGCGCGCCGCCACGATGGTGATGCCGCCGTAGCGTTCGTAAAAAGCATGGGTGCGGTCAAACGCCGCCCGGTTGAAAATGCGCGAATCTGGCCACTGGAACACCTTGGGACCAAAATGCCGGCCGAGCGCGTAGTTGCACTGGTTGCCCAACACCGCCGCAGCAAAAAGCAGACCCACCGACAGCGGGTAGCTCATCAACCCCACGCCGCACATGGCCCCGACCACAAACAGCAGCGAGTCACCAGGCAAGAACGGCATCACCACCACGCCAGTCTCGACAAAAATGATCAAAAACAGCAGGGCATAGACCCAAAGGCCGTAGTCGCGGACAAACGCCTCCAGGTACTTGTCTACATGGAGGATGAAGTCGAGCAAAAAGGTGATGAGTTCCATGGGCGGGATTATCTGCCGGGGCTGGCCCCACGACTGGACGCTCAAAGCCCCAGATTCACCGCCTAGGCCGTCAAACGGGCTGCCGGCTGCGAGAAAAAGCCGTGCAACTGGTGGTACACCACCTGGTAGTTGTGGCTCTGCAGCCCGCCATGGCCAACGCCACTCAACATGGAAAACTGCTTGTCCATATTGGGAATCTTTTCAAAGAAGGCCGCGACATCGGCGTAGGAGGCAATGCCGTCGAACTCACCGCGCAGGATCAGCGTGGGCACCTGGATGTCCGCAGGGTCCACGCAGGGCAACTTGGAGCACATGTCAACGTAGGTGCCATTGGGTATGGAGTCATCCAGAGACAACACCGCATCGGCGAACCGGTTGACCGTGTCTTCGTCTGCCAGACCCTCCCGGTCGCGGGTGAATATCCGGCGAATGTCATCACGGCCTACCGGGCGACGAAGGCTGCCCAACCACTGCGGTAGTTTTTTCCTGCGCTCAATCAGGGTCGGGCTGTCGGCCCCGGTCCAGACCATGGCTTCCAAGGCCAGGCGCCCCACCTGCCCAGGATGCGCGGCGGCATACATGGCCGCCTTGAGTGCCCCGGACGAAATGCCGTACAAATGCACGCGCTCTGCGCCAGTGGCTCGCTGAATGTAGTCAACCGCGGCGACCATGTCCTCCACACCATTGGCCAAGTCGGCATTCACTGGCCGGGTCTTGTCAGAGCGGCCATAACCCTCGTTGTCAAGGCTCCAGCAGTCGAAGCCTTTGGAGGCAAACCAATCCATGATGGACGAATCAGCCCGCCCCGGCACATGGAGGTCGAAGGTGGGCTGCGAGGCCATGGAGGACCCGTGGATCCATAGGATCACGCCTGCTTGAGGCACGTCGATACGGCGTTTGCGCCATAAAAACAGCCGCACGTCGCCCTTGTGGGTCCAATGCTCTTCGCCACCTGCAGACCACGCCCTCGGTATGCTGGCTGATGTAGAGCCGTTTGGATTCGCCGGCACCACCGCCAGTGGCTCAAGTGAATTGCCGTTGGCGTTCATTGGGACAGATTCATATTTTTAGCCAGCTGTAGCCATTTGCCAGATTCGTCGCGCATGTAGGCTCCCAGCTCTTCAGGACCGGCAAGTTCAATGTCAAAACCTGCATTTGCCAATGTCTTGACGGTGTCGGGCTCCACCATGATTCTTTGCAATTCAGCATTGAGACGCGCAACCACCTGAGGCGGCGTTCCTTTTGGCGCCACCAAGGCCAGCCAGGCGGTTGCCGCAAAGCCGGGCACACCTGCCTCGACCATGGTCGGTATGCCAGGCAGCTCGGCGGAGCGGTTTGTGGTGGTGACCGCCAAGGCGCGCATTTTGCCGGCTCTCACATGGGGGATCGCATTCGACAGCGCCATAAAACTCATCTGCACCTGTCCGCCGATCAGGTCTGTCGTGGCGGGTGCACTGCCCTTATAGGGAATGTGCTTGACATCGGTTGAGGTCGCATTCAAAAACATCTGGCTGACCAGGTGCTGGTTGCCGCCATTGCCTGAGGAACCAAAATTCAAACGGCCCGGCTGCGACTTTGCCAGGGCGACGAACTCACGCACGTTAGCGGCGGGTACGGCCGGATGGACCACCATCACAAACCCACTGCCCACAAGACGGGTGACTGGCGTGAAGCTGGTCAGGGCGTCGTAGCTCAGGTCTTTGTAGAGCGCGGGCGCAAACAGGTGCGAGGTCGACATGATCATCAAGGTGTGACCGTCCGGCTTGGCCATGGCCGCCTGAGCGGCGCCCAGGGTCGAGCCAGCGCCTGGGCGGTTGTCCACCACCACTGGCTGTTTGAGCGCAAGCGACAGCTTGTCGGTGAAGGCACGCGCCAACACGTCGGTGGCGCCACCCGCTGCGAACGGAATAATGATCTTGATGGTTTGCGTGGGCCAGGGGCCGCTCTGGGCAAGGGCCATGCCACTGGAAGCTGCAACAGCGCCAATCAGCACTGACTTCAGCGCCCATCTTTTGTAGGTGTCAATCATTGGTGCAAACCCCTTCTAGATAGAAAACCAAGAGAGTGACAAAGAGTATGGCACCGCAGAGGGCGTTCATTGCGATGGAAAACCCTAGCCCATCTGCAGCCAACACGCTGTCAGACGCCATCAGGCACTGGCGGCAAGGCAGCCGCTGCCTCCAGCGCGCGGATGGCCAGCACCACCGCCGTATTAAATGGCACGGCCAGACCCAGTGCCGCGGCACGCGCCACCAGGGCCTCGTTCAGGGCACCAATCTCGGTGGGCTTGCCGGCCTGGAGGTGCTGCAACATCGAGGGCCGGTTCATGCGCTCCCGGCAATGCTGCAGTATCTCGCTGCGGGCGTCATGCTCGGGCAAGACAATGCCAAGGGCATCGACCACCTGCAAAATTTCATCGATCACGTGCTCCATCAGCGCCTGCGCCGGTGGGGTTTGCATGATCTGCGCCGGCCTCAAGCCGGTCAGGGCGCTGATGGGGTTGATGGCGCAGTTGTGCACAAACTTGCTCCAGATCGCCGCCTCCACCTTCTCGGTGAGTTCCACCGCCATACCTTGGGCGCGAAACCTGTCAGCCATATCCTGCAGCCTTGGGGACATCGAGCCCGTAGCCTCACCCATGGTGGTCAGGCCCAGGTGCGTGTGCCAGGAGCGTGCGGGCCCCTCCCCCGTGCCGCTGTTGTAGGTGATGCCCGCCATCACCCGCTGCGGACCCAGCGCGTCAACCAGGGCCTCAAGGTTGCCAATGCCGTTTTGCAGCGACAGGGCAAAACCGTCTGGCTTGAGGCAGGCCTTGGCAATGGCTGCAGCAGCTGGCGTGGCCGCCGCGTCTACCAGCACCAAGGCCATGTCAGCCAGGCCCAGTTGCGTGGGGTCGGTGGTGGCGCGCACCGGCACAGTTTGTTCGCCCAATACGCCGCGCACCCGGATGCCGTGCTGCTGCAGGGCTGCCACCACGTCGGCATTACGGTCCAGACACACCAGCTCGGCACCGCCACGCGCCAGGGCTGCACCAAAAATACAGCCCATGGCGCCAGTGCCAATCAGGGCGACTTTCATGGCTTGGGCGCTGCCGACGCAGTGTCAACCGCAAGAAAAGACGGCAGCCTGGCGCCATCGCGCACCGCCGCATCGGCCCGGGCTTCTGCGGCCCGGATCTGCGGCAACCGCGCCAGCACCTCGGCGATGCGCGCCTGCGGCACCACCACCACGCCGTCCAGGTCAGCCACCACAATGTCACCCGAGGCCACCGGGTGCCCGGCCAACGCAATGGCAAAGCCGATGGTGCCGGGCCGGTGGCGCTGGGGCGAGTTGGGTGTGACCCCGATGGCCCAAGCCGGCAAACCCACGGTACGCAGACCCACCAGATCGCGCACACAGCCGTCAGTCACAAAACCGACAGCGCCGCAGTTTTTGGCCATGCCTAGCACCAAGTCACCGGTAATGGCGCAACCGGTAAAGCCGCCAGTGGTGGCCATCAGCACATCACCGGGCTGCACATCCTGCAGGGCATGCACCAGTGCCAGGTTGTCGCCAGGCCCGGCGTCCACTGTCAAGGCCACACCGCAAAAGGCGTATTGCTCGGCAATCGCTGGCCGTAGCCGATAGTCCAGCGCGCCGCTGCCGCCCATGGCGTCCACGATGAAACCGGTGGGTGTGCCGCGCAGGGCTTGTACTTGGTCGGGAGATGGCCGGTTAAAGGCTTGGCGCTGAATCAGTGGTGGAACATCAATCATGTAAAACCTTTTGACGACAGTGACTGGGTTGGGCGATTACGCTTTTAGGGAGCGATCGCAGTATAGGACTGCAGGCCTGCAAGGGGCTGGGGCTGTTGAAGGCTTACCTTTTGGGCGGCCGGAGCAGCTAGCGCAATAGCATTGGCAGCATTTTCCGCACATCGCCGTGCAGCGATGTCAGCGTGCTTTCAAACGGGAGATGTGGCATTTCATCTTGGACAAGCCTAGCCACGGCACGCGCTTGGTCAAGGTCGCGTGGTTTTTTGATGGGTTCGCGCGTGAGCAGGCCAGATAACCACGCTTTGTGCAAGGCAAAAGCCCTCGGGTCCGGCACGCGCATGGGCACTGGCCAGCCATCCTCGTCGACGGCGACAGCGTCGAGTTTGGGCGAGTTCAACAGCCATTGCAGGCCGGGAACTTCAGTGGCAACCAGATCCGATTCGGCAAACGTGATGTTTTCCGCGACAGACAGGCCACGTGGTGCGATCACCAGATCCACCATGAACTGGCCGGCATTGGCGGCGCGGTAGCCGTTTTCTCGAACACATTCAAACGTCTTGTCGGCTTTTTTGAGTAAACCTAGCAAGCCCTCACCGTCCAGCTTTTCCGACACCACCGTCATCCTTTGACGGGCGTCAAAGAGCAAGTCAACATCACCGGATGCAAGCAATTCAAGCAGAAAGTGCGCGCCTGCTGCAGCCTCGTAGCCGTACAAGGCCTGAGTACCAATCACCGTAAAACTGTCATAAAGACCGGCTTCATCAAGTTCACGCAGCACAC
>CALPLW020000145.1 GCA_943324505.2 Comamonas sp. lk | reverse complement strand
TGCGACGGTAACGCCTGAGGTGCGGGAGGAGGGCGCCTGGTACGTGAAAGACCCCTATCTGCCCAAAGACGGCCACCTGGAGCTTCGGCCGGACCGTCCAGGCTGGGGTGTGGAGATGGACGAAACACTTTTGGGTACCGAGGCCTATATTCATTGGGAACGCAAGGTGCCGACCAAGCCTGACGGCTCCACGGGTTATGCCTGAGTCTCTGCCCGGCGACCTGCTGTTGGTCGCTGGTGCGGCCCGCGCCGTGGTGCGGCCGCAGGCCGGCGGCCGGGTCTGCAGCCTGACCCTGGTACACCCTGACGGGCATGCTGTACCCGTTCTTTACCCTTACACCGATGCTGAGGTCGACCCGCTGAATTGGGCTAAGGGCGGCATTTATCCGCTGGTGCCCTATTCCAACCGGATCGCCCTGGGCCAATTGCATACGGCCAAGGGTACGTTGGCACTGCCACCTCATCCCAACGCCCAACCGCATACCCTGCACGGCCATGCCCATGGCCTGCCATGGGCTGTGGTGTCACACGACGATACGTCTGCCCATCTAAGGCTGGACAGCCCACCCTGTGCCGCCTGGCCCTGGCATTTGCAGGCTGATATGCGACTGCGCCTGTCAGCCCATGCGCTTCAATTTGAATTGAGCCTCACCCACCTGGGTGCAGGTGAGATGCCGGCCGGGATCGGTTTTCATCCCTATTTTTTGCACCACGAGAAAGCACGTTTGCGTTACCAAGCTGGCCGCCGTTGGCCGGCCGATGCTGACTGCCTAGCTCATGGCTCAGAGCCGCTCCCCCGGTCTGACAGTTATGACGAGGCCAAGCCCTTGCCGCCCGGCACGATGACCGACTACCTGTCGGAATGGGACGGTGTCCTGGACCTGGAGTTGCCCCAGGGCGAACTGCTGCAATTGCAGACGGATGCGGTGCTGTCGCACCTGGTGGTGCACCGACCTCCCCAGCCGCTTTACCTCTGCCTGGAGCCGGTCAGCCATGTTGCCGATGGCTTCAACTTGGCCGCGCGCGGCGTGCCGGGGACTGGGGCTGTGTTGTTGCCCTTTGGGGGCGTGCTGCGAGGGCAGATGACCATCAGCCTGAGTGATCGCCGTTTTTAAACTTGCGACGAGTTTTCCACCATGTCTGACCGTATTGTTGACGTCCGTGTCACCCCTATCGCGTTTCGCGACCCGCCGCTGCTGAATGTGGGTGGGGTTCACCAGCCCTGGGCCTTACGCAGCATCATCGAGGTAGAGACCGCGAGCGGCAGAATAGGCCTGGGCGAAAGCTATGGTGAGGCCGATACGCTCGCCGACCTGAACCGCATTGCGCCCGGACTGGTCGGGCTGGACCCCTATGCCCTCAACGCTCTGACGCAAGTGGTGTACCGCTGTGTGGGCAGCAGCCCCGACATCGGCGCGCCCTTTCCACCGCTGGGCGACAAGGCCCGCGCCAGTGCGCTGGGCGCGTTCGAGGTGGCATTCTGGGATCTGCAGGGCCAGATCGTCGGGCGACCGCTGTACGATCTTTTGGGCGGCGCAGTGCGCCCCCATGTCAGCTACAGCGCGTACTTGTTTTACAAGTATGCGCGGCACCACACCGATCCGGGCTACCCCACGGATCCCTGGGGCGAGGCCTTGAACCCCGCGCAGCTGGTGGCGCAGGCGCAGCGCATGGTCGACCTCTATGGCTTTGGCTCCATCAAACTCAAGGCCGGTGTGTTTGCGCCAGAGCAGGAACTCGATGGCCTTCGGGCCCTACGCGCGGCCTTTCCCAAGCATCCACTGCGCATCGACCCCAATGGCGGCTGGTCGGTAGCCACCACCCGGCGGCTGATGCCGGCGTTGTCGGAGCCTGGGCTGCTGGAGTACCTGGAAGACCCGGTGGGTACCCTGGACCAAATGGCCGAGGTGGCCACTTTCGCCACCATGCCCCTGGCCACCAACATGGTGACCATCGCCTTTGGTCATTTGCCGCGCTCGGTAGCGCTCAATGCCGTGCAGGTGGTGCTGTCCGATCACCATTATTGGGGTGGCCTGCGCGCGTCTCAGCAACTGGCGGCCATCGGGCGGGTGTTTGGCCTGGGCATTTCCATGCACTCCAACTCGCACCTGGGCATCAGCCTGGCCGCCATGACCCATTTGGGCGTGACCCTGCCCAACCTGGCCTATGCCTGCGACACCCACTACCCCTGGCAGGAGGACGAGGTGATCGAAGGCGGCAAACTGCAGATTCGGGATGGTCAATTGGCGCCGCCAACGGGCCCAGGCCTGGGCGTCAAGCTCGATCGTGCCGCGCTGGCGCAACTGCACCAGAATTTTCTGGACTGCGGGATTCGGCATCGGGACGATGCCAGCGAGATGCGCAAGCACCAATCCGACTTCAACAGCCAGCGCCCCCGTTTTTGAATGGCGTCGTTACACTGATTGCCTTACAGACCAACGTGTCGCGGCTGCTTGCGATCCAGGGGCGTGCGCCAATTGGGCGATAACAAGGTGTCATTGATGCAAATTCGCGTGCTTTATGTCAGTCGTGCCGTGGGGCCGATAACCACCACGGTGACGGCCTCTATTCTTGCGGCCGCCCAGTCCCATAACCCCGGCCACGGGATCACTGGCGTACTGTGTCAGGGCGATGGGCTGTTTCTGCAGGTGCTGGAGGGCGAGAGAAGCGCCGTTAATCAGCTCTATGCCCGGATTATGGTGGACCGGCGGCACAAGGACGTTGAGCTGCTGATGCTTGAAGAGATTACAGAGCGCCGTTTTGGCAACTGGTCGATGGCGCACGTCGACTTGTCTGATCTGGACCCGATGGTCCAGATGAAGCATCCGGAATTCGACCCCTATTCGGCCACTGGCCGGCATGTGATGCTGCTGTTTGAGGAGTTGCTGGCCTCAGGCGCCCGCATCAATACGCCGACCTTCTGACCTGGCGGGCATCCATGGCCTAGGGCTGATCGGCTGCGCTGCTGGCAGCCAAGACCGACTGCAGATAAAAACCACTCGCTTGGGCTGTCAAAGGGCCGGGCTTGCCGTCACCAATGACGCGGCCGTCGATTCTGGTGACAGGTGTTACGCCACCCAAGGTGCCCGTGACAAAGGCCTCTTCGGCAGAGTAGACCTGCGCCAGTGTGAAGTCGCACTCACGCGCCACACGCCCTTGGGTCCGCCAGACGTCAATGACCTTTTGTTGCGTGATCCCTTTGAAGCTGTACAGGCCGGTTGAAGTCCAGAGCTCACCACGCCGCACAATAAAGAAGTTGGTGGAATTGCAGCTGGCCACAAAGCCGCGCGGATCCAGCATCAGCGCTTCATCCGCGCCGGCATTGATCGCCTGAATCAGCGCCTGGATCAAATTCAGGCGGCTGTGCGAATTCAGTCGCAGGTCAAACACATCAGGGTTACTGGTGCGAAAGGTGGAGGTCAGCAGCGCTAACCCTTTTGCGCGGGTCTCCGGCTTGGGCGTCTTGAACTCGGCCACGATCACCATGGTGGCGCCGCCAATGACGAAGCGGGGGTCTTGGTTTACCGTTTTCTTGGTGCCGCGCGTGACCATCAGTCGAACGTGCGCGCCGTCGGTCATGCCATTGCGTTCCAGCGTGGCGTAAATTGCACGGCTCACCTCCTCGCGGCTCATGCCAATGTCCAGCGCAATCGAAGTCGCCCCTTCAAACAGCCTGTCCAGGTGCGCGTCCAGGCTGATCAGGTGGCCTTGCACCAGTCGCAAGCCTTCCCAAATGCCGTCGCCCAACACAAAGCCGCTGTCAAAGACGGAGACCTTTGCCTCGTTCCTTGGGAAGAACTCGCCGTTGACATAAATTTGCACGGCGTCGTTGCGCGCGTCGGCGACGTAGCCCTGGGCGCTCTCTGAGGCGGGTGAAGTCATGGTGGCGTTTTTGTGAGGGTTCTGAACAACTGAATCGATGCCTGTCAGCGCTGGTGCAACAGGCGCCAAGCCGCAAAGTCGGTTCTGCTTTGCTCGTCGGTGGGAGGGTAAAGGCCAAGAATTGACCGGCCTTCATGTACTTTCTCGGTCACGAAGTCCTCGAAGGCGGTCATCTCAACCGCCTCGGTGGCGACCTCGTCGGCCAGGTGTGCCGGGATCACAATCACGCCTTCGGCGTCGCCCACGACCACATCGCCCGGGAACACCGCCACGTCACCACAACCGATGGGCACGTTGATGTCCATGGCTTGGTGCAGAGTCAAGTTGGTCGGCGCACTGGGCCGGTTGTGGTAGGCCGGCATGTTGTATTTGGCAATTTCCGGCGAGTCGCGAAAACCGCCGTCAGTGACCACGCCGGCCACACCGCGCGCCATCAGCCGCGCGACCAAAATGCCACCAGCGGATGCCGCGCGTGGGTCTTTTCGGCTGTCTATCACCAGCACGCCGCCGGGTGGGCATTGCTCAATGGCTACCCGCTGAGGGTGCTTGCGGTCGAGGAACACGCTGATCGGGTTGATGTCCTCCCGCGCCGGGATATAGCGCAGGGTGAAGGCTTCACCGACCATGTTGGGCAGTGTTTCGTTGAGCGGGTGAACGTCCTGGATGAATTGGTTGCGCAGGCCACGTTTGAACAGCGCGGTGCAGAGTGTGGCCACGCTGACTTTCATGAGGTTCTGTCGGGTTTCGGAGGTCAAGGGCATGGTGTGTCCAGTGGTAGGGTGACAAGGATGTGCACGAGGTGAGTTGCTGATATCAGTAGATGTCGGGCTCGGCAACCGGCGCACCAAACGCGGTCTCGAGGTAATCAAAATCGCAGCCTTCGTCAGCTTGCAGAATATGGCGGCTGAACATCCAGCCGTAACCTCGCTCGAAGCGTGGCGGCGGTGGCGTCCAGGCGGCACGCCGTGCTGCCAGTTCTTCGTCACTGACCTCCAGGTGAAGGCGCCGGGCTGCCACGTCCACGCTGATCAGGTCGCCGGTACGAACCAAGGCCAGGGGGCCACCGATATAGCTCTCCGGGGCCACATGCAGGATGCAGGCGCCGTAGCTGGTGCCGCTCATGCGGGCATCGCTGAGCCGCAGCATGTCGCGCACGCCTTGCTTGACCAGCTTGAGCGGAATCGGCAGCATGCCCCACTCTGGCATGCCGGGGCCGCCCTTGGGGCCAGCATTGCGCAGCACCAAAATATGGTCAGATGTGACGTCAAGGTTCTCGTCGTCGATCGCCGCCTTCATCTCCGGGTAGCTGTCAAAGACCAGCGCCGGACCGGTGTGGTTGAGGTACTGGGGTGCACAGGCACTGGGTTTGATCACCGCACCGCCGGGCGCCAGGTTGCCGCGCAGCACCGCCAACGCGCCTTCGGCGTACAAGGGCTTGTCCAACGGGCGGATCACGTCGTCGTTGTAGACCTCGGCGCCGGCAATGTTCTCGCCCACGCTAAGACCGGTGACGGTCAGGGCTTCCAGTTGCAGATGGGGTGTCAGCCGGCTCATCAATGCCGGCAACCCGCCGGCGTAGTAAAAGTCTTCCATCAGGTAGGTCTGGCCCGATGGCCGGATGTTGGCGATCACCGGCACACGTCGACTGACGGCATCGAAGTCGTCCAGCCCGATCGCACAGTGCGGGCCCGCCCGGCGGGACATGGCTACCAGGTGGATGATGGCATTGGTTGAGCATCCCATGGCCATGGCGACTGCTATGCCGTTTTCAAAACTGGCCCGGCTGAGCATGCGGGCCGGCGTCAGGTCTTCCCACACCATGTCCACAATGCGGCGCCCGCAGGCGGCCGCCATGCGGGGGTGGCTGGCGTCAGGGGCGGGGATGCTGGAGGCCCCGGGCAGTGCCAATCCCAGGGCTTCGGTGATGCCCATCATGGTGGCGGCGGTGCCCATCGTCATGCAGGTGCCATGGCTGCGCGCAATGCCTGCTTCGACTTCCAGCCACTGCGTCTCGGTGATCTTGCCGGCGCGGCGTTCGTCCCAATACTTCCAACCATCCGAGCCCGAGCCCAGCACCTGGCCTTTCCAGTTGCCGCGCAGCATAGGCCCGGCGGGCAGGTAAATGCAGGGCAGACCGGCAGACAAGGCCCCCATCACCAGGCCCGGGGTGGTTTTGTCGCAGCCGCCCATCAGCACGGCACCATCCACTGGATGGCTGCGGATCAGTTCTTCAGTTTCCATGGCCAGCATGTTGCGGTACAACATGGTGGTGGGCTTGACGTACTGCTCGGCCAGCGAAATGGCCGGAAGTTCAAGGGGGAAACCTCCTGCTTGTAGTACGCCGCGTTTTACATCCTCCACCCGCTGCTTGAAGTGGGTATGGCAAGGATTGATGTCCGACCAGGTGTTGATGATGGCGATGACTGGCTTGCCAGCCCAGTCCTCCGGGCCGTAACCCATTTGCATGGCGCGTGAGCGGTGGCCGAATGACCGCAGGTCGTCTGGCGCGAACCAGCGGGCGCTGCGCAATGATTCTTTGTTCTTCATGGGCCTGATTACCTTCCAGCATGATGCCGTTACAAGGCTCTATTTGACACTGTTCCAGGGCTGGCGATCCCAGGTGCTGCCGCAAGCCGGTTTTTGAGCTGGTCTTGGCGGCATTTCAAGCAGTGTGTCGCATCCTGATTCAGCGTCGGTCACTGACTGGCCATGCAGTTGTATCATTCTTGTGACAACTATGGTCAACGTTTGGCAACCGCCAAGCTGGCAGAGCCGGCTGCGAGCACTTAGCCTGGCGTGGTTTTCTGTAGGGCGATGGTCTGAGGATCGAACGGATGGACTTCGACTGGATTGACATTCCTGCGGGCCCTTTTCTGATGGGGACTGCACCGCCGTGCGACAGACGGTCTGGTCCGGATGAGCATCCGCAGCATGCGGTGCGGCTCGGCGACTATGCGATCAGCCGAATGGCCGTGACGAACGGCCAATACGCGGTCTTTGTGAAGGCGACGGGGCGCACGGCGCCGGGCCACTGGACGACGTTGGATGCGGCGGGTTTCCGTCACGATCACCCGGTGACTCATGTGGATTGGCAGGACGCCTTGGCGTTCTGTGTCTGGGCCGGCGTACGGCTGCCAACCGAAGCAGAGTGGGAAAAGGCGGCGCGCGGTGTGGATGGCCGCACCTGGCCCTGGGGTGAAACCCCGCCGTCGACTAAGCTTTGCAATTGCGACAACACGGTGGGCGATACGGTTGCCGTGGACGCCTGTTCGGCTGGTGCCAGTGTCTTTGGCGCACTGGGCATGGCAGGCAATGTGTGGGAGTGGACGGCCAGCGCTTACAGGCCCTACCCATATGCGTCAGCGGATGGCCGGGAACACCCCTTTGTCGGCGACCGTTTGGCGATCCGGGGTGGCACCTACAACCACCCGATGCGACATGTCAGGTGTGCAGATCGCCATGCGGTCCACGCGGCCGCACGCGACATTTACATCGGCTTCCGCGTGGTGAAGGATGCCCGGAGCCGTCTGGCCGGTGTTCTGGATTTTGATTGGTTGCCCATTCCTGCTGGCGAGTTCCTCATGGGCAATGATTGGCCTGGCGACATTACCGATTCAGTCGGCCAGTCAGATCGACACAGCAGCCGTCATGCCAGCAACCGACCTGCTGACATCGACAACGAATACCCTCAGCAAACCGTGTTGCTGCCTGACTTCAGGATCGCCAGGACGCCCATCACCAACCGGCAGTATCAGGCCTTTGTGGATGCCACTGGTTATCCGGCGCCGGGGCATTGGTCCCAGGGTCGTGCCCCATTGGCCTTGTTGGATCATCCGGCGGTGTACGTTGACTGGCACGATGCCCAGGCCTTTTGCGCCTGGGCCGACGTACGACTACCCACCGAGGCGGAGTGGGAAAAAACAGCGCGTGGCAGCGACGGCAGACCGTGGCCTTGGGGCGTTCAGTTGCCCGACGGGACCCGCGCCAATTTTGCGCATGACATGAACCGGGGTGGTTCAACGCCAGTGGGTAGCTACCGCGATGGCGCAAGCTGTTACGGTGTTCTGGATTTGGCCGGCAATGTCTGGGAGTGGGTGAGCAGCGCTTACAGACCGTACCCCTATGCGCAGACTGACGGCCGCGAGGCGCCAGACCTTTCAGAGCAACGCGTATTGCGCGGTGGCTCCTTCTACAGCGATGAACCGCGTTACCTGCGCTGCGCGACCCGGAGCATGAGCTACCCCCACCGTCGGCGAGATCACATCGGATTTCGGGTGGCCCGGTCCGGCTAGTGGTTCAGATTGGGCTGTGATGCAGCATCCTGGCCGTTTCAGGCGGCGGCTTCGAGTCCGTTCCTGAAATGGTCTTGCATGCATCGTTTGGTCAACGCTGCGTCTCGCGCGGTCAAAGCCGTCATGAGTTGGCGGTGCTCTTGCAGTGACTCAGTGATCCGGCCCGTTTTGAGCAAAGAGTTGTGCCGGTTCAGTTTCATGACCTTGCGCAAGTCCGTCACCATCTGCTTGCTCCAGCGGTTGTCGGCAATCTCCAACAGGTGAATGTGAAACCGCTCGTTCAATTCAAAAAAGCGCGCGCGGTCGGCTGTCTTTGGATTGGCGGCGGCCTCGAGTTCGTTATGCAGGCTCTGCAGTTCCTGCAATTGCGCGTCAGTGGCTTGTGTTGCTACCGTGCCCGCTGCGTCCGATTCAAGCAGACTGAGCAAGTGGTAGACGTCTGCCAGGTCTCGGTCCGACACTTCGGTGACATAGGCGCCGCGCCGCACCTTCATGGTGACCAGGCCCTCGGCTGCAAGAACCTTGAGCGCTTCGCGCAAGGGCGTGCGGCTGATCCCGTAGGCCTCGGCAATTTTCAGTTCGTCAATCCAGCTCCCCGGCTCCAGCTCGCGGCTGAAGATGCGCTGGCGTAACAATTCAGCCACCTCTTCATACAGTGCGCGCGGGGACAAAGATCTTGCTGGCATGGGTTTGATTGTAAGCTGGCATCAATATTCTGCATCAATAATTATAAATAACGTAAACTAAGCGCCGTCAACCAAAGGTCAAGATGAGTTCCAAGTCACCTGAATTCCAG
>CALPLW020000144.1 GCA_943324505.2 Comamonas sp. lk | reverse complement strand
GCCATGGTGCAGGAGGTGCCGCTCGAGGGTGCGGTGGCCCGCGCCCATGAGCTGATGGCAGGGCGCGTGCGCGGCCGAACTGTGATCAAAATTGGCAGCTAAGCCCCGTAGAATATAGGGTTATAGCTATCATTATGATAGTGTTTAAATGGTTGACGCTCAAGGGTGCCACGCCACTTTTCCAAGAAAGTTCGCTATGTTGTTAGACGCCGCCGATGCTCAGCTCGTTCTTGTGGATTACCAAGTCCGATTGATGCCTGTGATGTGGGAGGCCGAAGCGGTCACAGCAAACGCAGTTCGCCTGGGTGAATTGGCACGTCTGATGGCGGTGCCTGTGTGGGGTACCGAGCAGAACCCTTCCGGTCTGGGGCCCAATTTGCCGTCAATCAGAGCACTATGTGGCAATACCTTGAGCAAAATGCAATTTAGTGCGGTAGAGGAAGGCCTGGGCGAGTGGCTGCGACCACCAAGCAAAGCCCCTGCGGGTAACGCCCGCAGCCTGCCCAAGCACCTGCAAAAGCCCTTGGGGGGACCGCCGCCACGCAACACAGTGGTGATTGCTGGCTGCGAGGCACACATTTGCCTGTTGCAGACCGCACTCGATTTGTTGGAGGATGAATTTGAGGTCTGGGTTGTCACCGACGCATGCACGTCCCGCACCGAGCGCAACCGGGATGCCGCTTTTGACCGCTTGGCGGGGGCTGGCGCTGAGTTGGTCACGACCGAAATGGTTGCCTTTGAGTGGTTGCGCTCCGCCGAACACCCTGCCTTTAAGGCAGTGCAGGCCTTGATTAAGTAACTCGAATCAGCCGACGGCCGGAGCGCCCAGGCCTGGCGGCCAGACGCATGAGACGAGTCAGGCTATTGCAAGCTGATTAACCATAATTATGAATTCAGTTTATTGCATCGATCGGAGACCATCATGACAAGCTACTCGGAGTTCCATCAACGCTCCATCGCCGATCCCGAATCTTTTTGGGCAGAGCAGGCGCAACTGATTGACTGGCAGGTACCTCCGCAGCAGATTTGCGATTACAGCCATCCCCCGTTTGCCAAGTGGTTTGTCGGCGGCACCACCAATTTGTGTCACAACGCGGTTGACCGTCACCTGGCCGATCGCCCTGAGCAGGCCGCGCTGATCTTTGTGTCGACGGAAACCCATCAGGAGCGGGTCTACACCTATCGCGAATTACACGCTGAAGTTCAGCGTATGGCCGCTGTGATACGGCAATTGGGTGTGCAGAAAGGGGACAGGGTTCTGATCTATATGCCCATGATTGCCGAGGCCGCTTTTGCCATGCTGGCTTGCGCCCGTATCGGCGCCATTCATTCGGTGGTGTTCGGCGGCTTCGCGTCTGGTTCGCTGGCATCGCGCATCGAGGACGCATCACCCAGGCTGATCATCAGTGCTGACGCGGGTTCACGCAGCGGCAAGGTGGTTGAGTACAAGCCGCTGCTGGATGAGGCCATCCGCTTGTCCAGCCATCAACCCGACGCGGTGTTGCTGGTGGACCGCCAGCTCGCTAGCATGGCACTGACAGCTGGACGTGATCACCTTTGGGGAGCCCTGCGTGAGCAGCACCTGAATACGGTGGTGAACTGTGAGTGGCTTGATGCAACACACCCCAGTTACACGCTGTACACCAGCGGCACGACGGGCAAGCCCAAAGGTGTTCAGCGGGACACGGGCGGCTACGCCGTGGCCTTGGCCGCCAGCATGAAGCATATTTTTTGTGGCCAGCCGGGCGAAACCTATTTCTCCACCAGCGACATCGGTTGGGTGGTGGGCCACAGTTACATCATCTACGGGCCGCTGATTGCCGGCATGGCCACCATCATGTACGAGGGCTTGCCCACAAGGCCCGATGGGGGCATTTGGTGGAGCCTGGTCGAAAAATACAAGGTGACGGTCATGTTCAGCGCGCCCACGGCGGTTCGCGTGCTAAAAAAACAGGACCCAGCGTTGCTGAAAAAATACGATTTATCCAGTCTGCGGGCCCTGTTTCTGGCGGGTGAGCCGCTGGACGAGCCAACCGCACGCTGGATTGCCGACGGCCTGGGCGTACCCATCATCGACAACTACTGGCAAACTGAAAGTGGCTGGCCGATCCTGACCATTGCCAATGGCGTCGAGAAGGCCCCCAGTAAATATGGCAGCCCCGGGATTCCGATGTACGGCTACAAGGTCAAGTTGCTCGACGACCAAACGGGCGCGGAGCTCACAGCGCCCAACCAGAAAGGGGTGGTGGCGATCGAAGGGCCTTTGCCCCCGGGCTGCATGCAAACGGTCTGGCGGGATGACGAGCGCTTCGTCAAGACCTATTGGTCCAGCGTGCCGGGCAAACTGATCTACAGCACCTTCGACTGGGGCATCAAGGATGACGATGGCTATTTCTTCATTCTCGGTCGGACCGACGACGTGATCAATGTGGCTGGGCACCGGTTGGGTACCCGCGAAATCGAGGAAAGTATTTCTGCCCATCCCAATGTGTCTGAGGTGGCGGTGGTAGGGGTTGCTGATCAACTTAAGGGGCAGGTTGCCATGGCTTTTGCTGTGGCCAAGGATGCGAGCGGCCTGACGGATGCCGCCGCGCGGCTGCGGCTCGAGGGTGAGATCATGAAGTTGGTGGACCGCGACCTGGGGGCGGTGGCGCGGCCTGCACGTGTGCTTTTCGTGACGGCGCTGCCCAAGACGCGCAGCGGCAAGTTGCTGCGGCGGGCGGTGCAGGCGGTCTGCGAGGGTCGCGATCCGGGCGACCTGACCACGATGGAAGACCCCGCTGCCCTGCAACAGATTCGCGGGCTGATGCTTGCGTAAGCTGACGCCAATGTATTGATGGCACAATTCCGTCCGTACTAGGCCCTTCCAACGCCACAGACGCATCCGCCAAACGGTCTAGCCGTGACGCGGAAGGTTAATCAAACAGCTTTAACCAGCTAATGTTTCCTGCAGGGAAACGGAGGTCAGCGGAATATGAGTGAAACAAACGCCCCGACGGCGAGCGCGGCTTCGTCCGTTTATCAGGCATACCAAGCCAACACCTACCTCTTTGGCGGCAATGCGCCCTATGTCGAAGAGATGTACGAGAACTACCTGGCTAACCCGGGTAGCGTTCCAGACAACTGGCGCGATTATTTCGACGCCTTGCAGCATGTGCCGGCACTGGACGGCTCGAACGCCAAAGATGTCCCCCATCTTCCTGTGGTCAACGCTTTTGCCGAGCGCGCCAAACAAGGTGGCACCAAGGTGGTGCTGGCCAGTGTTGACGCTGAAATGGGACGCAAACGCACGGCGGTGCAGCAACTGATCGCCGCCTACCGCAATGTCGGTGCCCGCTGGGCGGACCTGGATCCTCTCAAACGCACCGAGCGCGACCATATTCCTGAGTTGGACCCGGCCTTCTATGGCTTCAGCGATGCCGACCAGGAAGCCGTGTTCAACACCAGCAACACTTTTTTTGGCAAGGAGTCCATGAGCCTGCGCGAGCTGATGAACGCTCTGCGGCAGACCTACTGCGGCACCATTGGCGCCGAGTACATGTATGCGACCGACCAGAACCAAAAGCGCTGGTGGCAACAGAAGCTGGAGAGCATCCGCAGCAAACCTAGTTTTGATGTTGAGAAGAAAAAACACATTCTGGACCGTCTGACCGCGTCAGAAGGGTTGGAGCGTTTTCTGCACACCAAATACGTGGGGCAAAAGCGCTTTTCATTGGAAGGTGGCGAGAGCTTTATTGCCTCCATGGATGAACTGATCCAGATGGCAGGCGCCCGCGGCGTGCAAGAAATCGTCATTGGCATGGCCCATCGGGGCCGGCTGAACGTCTTGGTGAACTCGCTGGGCAAGCTGCCTGCTGACCTGTTTGCCGAGTTCGACCACACCGCGCCTGAAGAATTGCCCAGTGGTGACGTGAAATACCACCAGGGTTTCAGCTCCGACGTGTCCACGCCTGGCGGCCCGGTGCACTTGACACTGGCCTTCAACCCCTCGCACTTGGAGATCGTCAACCCGGTGGTTGAGGGCTCAGTTCGGGCTCGTATGGACCGGCGCGGCGACCCCCACGGCAAGCAGGTTTTGCCTGTGCTGGTGCACGGTGATGCAGCATTCGCTGGGCAGGGCGTTGTGATGGAGACGCTGGCCCTGGCCGAGACCCGTGGGTATTACACGGGCGGCACGGTGCACATTGTCATCAACAACCAGATTGGTTTCACCACCAGCGACCCGCGTGACAGCCGCTCGACCCTGTACTGTTCGGACATCGTCAAGATGATCGAATCGCCGGTATTGCACGTGAACGGTGATGACCCCGAAGCCGTGGTGCTGGCGACCCAGCTGGCGCTCGAATTCCGCCTGGAGTTCCGCAAGGACGTGGTGGTCGACATCATCTGTTTTCGCAAGCTCGGCCACAACGAGCAGGACACGCCAGCACTAACCCAGCCGCTGATGTACAAGAAAATTGCCCAGCACCCCGGCACCCGTCGTTTGTACGCCGACAAACTGGCTGCACAGGGCCTAGGCGCTGAACTTGGTGACGACATGGTCAAGGCCTACCGGGCTGCCATGGATGCGGGTCGGCACACGGTCGACCCTGTGTTGACCAATTTCAAAAGTAAATACGCAGTGGACTGGGCGCCCTACATGGGTAGGAAGTGGACCGATGCCGGCGACACTGCGATCCCGATGGCCGAATGGAAGCGTTTGGCGCAGCGCTTGACGACCTTGCCTTCGACCATCACTCCGCACCAACTGGTGCGTAAGGTCTACGACGATCGCGCCGCCATGGGGCGGGGTGACTTGCCGGTCGACTGGGGCATGGGCGAGCATATGGCCTTTGCCTCGTTGGTCGCCGGTGGTTATCCGGTGCGACTCAGCGGCGAAGATTGCGGCCGGGGCACCTTTACCCACCGCCATGCCGTGATCCACGACCAAAATCGTGAGAAATTCGACGAAGGCACCTACACCCCCCTGCAGAATGTGGCGGACGGCCAGTCGCCTTTCGTGGTGATTGATTCCATTCTTTCGGAAGAGGCTGTGCTGGCGTTCGAGTATGGCTACGCCTCCAATGACCCCAACACCTTGGTCATCTGGGAAGCGCAGTTTGGTGATTTTGTCAACGGGGCTCAAGTGGTCATTGACCAGTTCATCGCCTCGGGCGAGGTGAAATGGGGCCGCGTCAACGGCATCACACTGATGCTGCCGCACGGCTATGAGGGGCAGGGCCCGGAACACAGCTCAGCCCGGCTGGAGCGCTTCATGCAACTCAGCGCTGACACCAATATGCAGGTGGTACAACCGACGACGGCCAGTCAGATTTTTCACATCTTGCGGCGCCAGATGGTGCGCAACATTCGCAAGCCCTTGATCATCATGACGCCCAAGTCGCTGTTGCGCAACAAGGACGCCACTTCGCCCCTGTCGGAATTCACCAAGGGCAGCTTCCAGACCATCATTCCGGAGCAAAAGGAGGACATCGGTAAAAAGGCGGATAAGGTCAAACGCCTGGTCGCCTGCTCGGGCAAGGTTTACTACGATCTGGTTAAAAAGCGGGAAGAAAAAGGCATTGACGATGTGGCCATCCTGCGCGTCGAGCAGTTGTACCCGTTTCCGCATAAAGCCTTTTCGAATGAGCTAAAAAAATACGCCCACGCCACCGAGGTGGTTTGGTGCCAAGACGAGCCGCAAAACCAGGGCGCTTGGTTTTTTGTGCAGCACTATATTCACGAGAACATGCTGGATGGGCAAAAACTGGGCTACTCCGGGCGAGCAGCCTCCGCCTCACCGGCAGTCGGGTATGCCCACGCGCACCAGGAGCAGCAAAAAGCACTGGTCGAAGGCGCGTTTGGCAAGCTCAAAGGGTTCGTTTTGACCAAATAAGGTCGATGTTCCCTACCTAAAAATTTATTGAAAGAAAAGTTATGGCGATCGTAGAAGTCAAAGTGCCTCAGCTGTCCGAGTCGGTGGCTGAGGCCACTATGCTGCAATGGAAAAAGAAGGCTGGCGACGCCGTTGCCGCGGATGAAATCCTGATCGAAATCGAGACCGACAAGGTGGTACTGGAAGTGCCTGCGCCCAGTGCCGGCGTGCTGGCCGAGATTCTGGTGGGTGATGGCGGCACGGTCGTTGCCGATCAGCTGATCGCCCGTATCGACACCGAAGCCCACGCGGGGCTGGTTGCCCCGGCAGCCGCATCAGCTGCGGCACCCGTTGCGCTGGCTGCCCCCGCCGCTTCAATGGCGGGCGTCGCCATGCCCGCGGCTGCTAAGCTGATGGCGGACAACCAGTTGGCGAGCGGTTCTGTAGCGGGTACCGGCCGCGATGGCCGCGTGACCAAGGGCGATGTGCTTGGAGTGATGGCCGTAGCAACAGCCGCAGTGCCTGCATTTGCTCCCAAAATGATAGCTACACCCCTAGCGCCAGCAAGGGCTGCAGCCATATTTTTGCCTCAAGTGGCAGTGCCTGCTGCCGCCTCGGTTGATCGCCCGGAGCAACGCGTGCCGATGAGCCGTTTGCGTGCCCGCGTCGCGGAGCGCCTGTTGCAGTCGCAATCCACCAATGCCATACTGACCACCTTCAACGAGGTCAACATGGCGCCTGTGATGGAAATGCGCAAGCGCTTCCAGGATAAGTTTGAAAAAGAGCATGGCGTCAAAATCGGCTTCATGAGCTTCTTTGTCAAAGCGGCGGTCCATGCACTGAAGAAATACCCGGTGCTCAATGCCTCGGTCGATGGCAACGACATCGTCTACCACGGTTACTTTGACATCGGTATTGCGGTGGGTTCGCCGCGTGGTCTGGTGGTGCCGATCTTGCGCAATGCCGACCAAATGAGCTTTGCCGACATCGAGAAAAAAATTGCCGAGTACGGCGCCAAGGCCCGCGATGGAAAACTCGGCATCGAAGAAATGACCGGTGGCACCTTCTCGATTTCCAATGGCGGTGTTTTCGGCTCCATGCTGTCCACCCCCATCATCAATCCGCCGCAGTCGGCCATCCTTGGCGTGCACGCCACCAAGGACCGTGCCGTGGTGGAAAACGGTCAGGTGGTGGTACGCCCGATCAACTACCTGGCCATGAGTTACGACCACCGCATCATCGATGGCCGCGAGGCTGTGCTGGGCCTGGTGGCCATGAAGGAGGCGTTGGAAGACCCCGCCCGCCTTCTGTTTGATATCTGAAAGCAGCATTTTCATGAGCAATTCATTTGACGTGGTGGTGATCGGGGCCGGCCCAGGCGGCTATATTGCCGCCATCCGCGCCGCGCAACTCGGGTTCAGCGTCGCCTGCATCGACGAATGGAGCAACAGCAAGGGTGGACCAGCACCTGGTGGTACCTGCACCAATGTGGGTTGTATTCCATCAAAGGCGTTGCTGCAGTCGTCTGAACATTACGAGCAGGCGGCGCACCATTTCGGCGATCACGGCATTGGCGTGACCGGTTTGAGTATGGATGTGGCCAAGATGATGGGCCGCAAGAACACGGTCGTCAAGCAGAACAACGACGGCATCCTGTTTTTGTTCAAGAAAAACAAAGTCAGCTTCTTTCACGGTCGTGGCGCATTTGTCGCGGCTGGTGCGGGCGGCTACGAGATCGCGGTGACCGGTTCGGCGCCGCAGACACTGGTGGCCAAGCAGGTCATTGTGGCCACGGGCTCCCGGGCACGTGAACTGCCTGGGACACCGTTTGACGAGCAGCAGGTGCTGTCGAATCAAGGGGCCTTGGCCCTGGAGGCTGTCCCGAAGCGCTTGGGCCTGATCGGTTCAGGTGTGATCGGGCTTGAGATGGGCTCGGTATGGCGCCGCCTGGGGGCGACTGTCACCGTACTTGAAGGCTTGCCCACTTTTCTGGGGGCCGTGGATGAGCAAATTGCCAAGGAAGCCAAAAAGGCGTTTGACAAGCAGGGTTTGAAGATCGAACTCGGCGTCAAAGTTGGTGCGATCAGCTGTGCGGCGGATGGCGTCAGCATTGCTTACACCAATGCCAAGGGCGAAGCCCGTCAGCTTGATGTCGATAAGCTGATTGTGTCGATCGGGCGAGTGGCAAACACCGTCGGCCTGAATGCGCAGGCCGTCGGGCTCCAACTCGATGAACGCGGTGCGGTGGTTGTCGATCATGAATGCCGTACTAATTTGCCGGGGGTCTGGGCTGTGGGCGATGTGGTGCGTGGCCCGATGTTGGCTCATAAGGCCGAGGAGGAGGGCGTGGCGGTGGCAGAGCGCATGGCCGGCCAGCATGGCCATGTCAACTTCAACACGATTCCTTGGGTGATTTATACCAGCCCCGAGATCGCGTGGGTCGGGCAGACCGAGCAGCAGCTCAAGGCGGACGGTCGCGCTTACAAGGCTGGCACGTTCCCGTTTCTGGCGAATGGTCGGGCCCGCGCGCTGGGCGATACGACCGGCATGGTCAAGATGCTGGCGGACGCGGTCACCGATGAAATTCTTGGTGTCCATATTGTTGGCCCCATGGCCAGCGAATTGATCGCCGAGTGCGTGGTCGCAATGGAGTTCCGCGCCAGCAGCGAAGATCTGGCGCGCATTTGCCATGCGCATCCGTCGCTGAGCGAGGCCACGAAGGAAGCCGCGCTGGCAGTCGACAAGCGTACCCTTAATTTCTAGGTTAGGCGCGTCAATTGTTGCCGGTATCCATCGCCTATCAGCGCGAGTTGCAGCTGCGCGGGTACGCCAGTGATCCAGCTCAACTGCGAGCGGTTGCAGCTTTGGAGCGCTGCGCTACAGAATGGCGGGACTTCAAGGAAAAGCGGTCCAATGCCTTTAAGAAACTGTTGAACCGACCGGAAATCCCACGCGGTGTTTACTTGTACGGCGGCGTCGGTCGCGGCAAAAGCTTTCTGATGGACTGCTTTTTTGGCGCGGTGCCGCTCAAGCGCAAGACGCGTTTGCATTTTCATGAGTTTATGCGGGAGGTGCATCGGGAGTTGGCGGCACTTCAAGGTACGGTTAACCCACTGGATGCTTTGGGCAAACGCATGGCGGAGAAATACCGGCTGATCTGTTTTGACGAGTTCCATATCGCCG
>CALPLW020000143.1 GCA_943324505.2 Comamonas sp. lk | reverse complement strand
GGCGCCACCAGCTCGCCCAATGGCGCCAGACTGCGTTGCAGTTCCCAGCCAACCTGGCCGTTTTTACCAAAAAGCAAGATTTTCATGGCTATCCTGTCGACTGATTCAACCGGCAAGCCAAATAGCCATGTCAAGGTCTGGCCCGGGTAGATGCTGGTCAGGTATCGGCACTATGGAGGGCGTGGTGTTGGTAGCGATCATGGGTATTAGACCTGCTTCGACGGTCCGGACGGCATCGTAGTGTCACAAAAATCTTCCAAATGCCAAATCAGGCCCGATCTCGTCGGGGATGACGCAAGACAGAATGCCCTGAACACTTTGACCTCAAACACCTGTATTGGCATCATCTGCCAATAATATCGGCTCAGAGGTTAACATGCCCACACGCAACGTCGTGCTCACAGATCACCAAGCCACCTTGGTGCAGCAATTGGTCACCAGCGGTCGCTACCAAAACGCCAGTGAAGTGCTGCGCGAAGGGCTTCGCTTGGTGGAGCAGCGAGAGGCTGAAGACGCCCATCGTCTTGACGCGCTTCGTGCGGCTGTGCAGCTTGGGTCAGCAGACATCGCAGTAGGGCGTTTCAAATCATTTGACACCAAAGCATCGCTGCGTGACCACCTCAGGTCTGTTGCCAACAAGGCGACTGCACCTGCATGAGCGTGGTCTGGAAAGTCCGCCTTGCTGCAAATGCGGAGTTGGATTTTTCCGAGATCATCACCTGGACGATTGAAAACTTTGGTGAGCGCCAAGCCGATATTTACGCTGAGGCGCTGACCCTTGCCATCGAAGCCTTGCATGACGGGCCACAGCAGCTGGGGGCCCGAAGCGCGAGACGACATCGGACTCGGCATCCGCACCTTGCACGTGGCTCGCCGAGACAGGCCAGGCACATACCCCCCTCGATGGCCAAACAACATGAGCTAACCAACATACTGCTTGGCCACCCACTCACGATAAGCCCCGCTTTGCACATGAGCCACCCAGTCGGGGTGCGCCAGGTACCACTGCACGGTTTTGCGGATGCCAGTCTCAAAGGTTTCGGCGGGGCGCCAGCCCAGTTCTTGCTCAATCTTGCGGGCGTCGATGGCGTAGCGGCGGTCATGGCCGGGGCGGTCTTTGACGAAGCTGATCTGGCTGCGGTAACTTTGGCCGTCGGCGCGCGGCCGCAGCTCGTCCAGCAGGGCGCACACGGTGTGGACGATGTCCAGGTTGGGCTTTTCGTTCCAGCCGCCCACGTTGTAGACCTCACCCACCCTGCCCGCCTGCAGCACGCGGCGGATGGCGCTGCAATGGTCATTGACATAGAGCCAGTCGCGGATTTGCTGACCGTCGCCGTACACCGGCAGGGGCTTGCCCGCCAGCGCGTTGACGATCATCAGCGGGATGAGTTTTTCCGGGAAGTGATAGGGGCCGTAGTTGTTGCTGCAGTTGGTGGTGAGCACCGGCAGGCCGTAAGTGTGGTGCCAGGCGCGCACCAGGTGGTCGCTGGCAGCTTTGCTGGCCGAATAGGGGCTGTTGGGCTCGTAACGGTGGGTCTCGGTAAATGCGGCATCACCCGGCCCCAGGCTGCCATAGACCTCGTCGGTAGACACATGAAGGAAGCGAAAGGCCGCGCGCTGCGCATCGGCCAGGCCCTGCCAGTAGCTGCGCACGCTTTGCAGCAGGCGGGTGGTGCCCACCACGTTGGTCTGGATGAAGTCTTCCGGGCCGTGAATGGAGCGGTCCACATGGCTCTCAGCCGCAAAGTTGACCACCGCACGGGGTTGGTGTTGCGCCAGCAGCTGCGGCAGCAGGGCTGTGTCGCCAATGTCCCCCTGCACAAACACATGCCGCGCAACGCCCTGTAGCGACGCCAGGTTTTCCGGGTTGCCGGCGTAGGTGAGCTTGTCCAGGTTGAGCACTGGTTCGTCGGATGCGCTGAGCCAGTCCAACACAAAATTGGCACCGATAAAGCCGGCACCGCCCGTGACCAGAATCATGTTAATTTCCCCCAGCGCCGTCACGCCTGATCACTTTCAGGCCGCCTGTCAGCGCCTTGAATTATCGCTGGGGCTTGTGACTGCGGATTTAGAAGCACATCTCTACACGGCAGCGCGTCGCAGGCTTAAAGTGCATCCATGATCTTCGACGCTCCGACGATCAAGGTCAATGTCAATTCAACCCTTTCAGGAGATGCCCCATGGTCACAAAATTGAAAAAATCTGTCCCGTTAAAAGCCAACTCGGCCAAAACCAACTCAAGCGGAGCACGCGCAGCCCAATCAGCCCCGGACGCAGCATCACCGCTGGCCAACGCGGTTAAAGACTCAGCCCAGCAGATCTGGCAGGCTGGGCTGGGCGCTTTCCATCGAGCCCAAGCCGAGGGGAGCAAAGCCTTCGAGGCCTTGGTCAAAGAAGGGGTGACCCTGCAGCGCAAAACTCAGTCTGCCGCCGAAGACAAAATTGCCGAGGCGGCTAACAAGATGTCCAGCATAGCGACCGACATGTCTGCCAAGGCCACCGGCCAATGGGACAAGCTGGAGACCATTTTTGAAGACCGCGTGGCCAAGGCGCTGGGCAAGCTGGGGGTGCCTTCCGCCAAAGACATCAGCGCCTTGACGGCCCGTATCGATGAACTCAACAAGAGCGTCCAACAGCTGTCGGCCCAAGCAGCCGCAAGTCCGAGAAAAAAACCAGCGGCCAGACGTGCCACCCCGCGCAAGGCCGCTTCAGCGCCAATTTGAGTGTCAAGGCTGGCTTCATTGCTGCAGCGCAATGGATTTTCAGACGACAGACGCCTACACTTTGCATTTATGGCATGTTGCGTTCCACCCCGAGCCACTCCAGCATGGTGAAAAAAGCGCCGCGGCGTACCGCTGAGCGAATTCTGGAGACAACGCTCACCTTGTTCAACCGCTTTGGTGAACCCAACGTCTCAACCACCCTGATCTCCAGCGAGCTCGGTATCAGCCCTGGCAACCTGTACTACCACTACCCTGCCAAAGATGAGTTGATCAACGCTTTGTTTGACCGCTTTGAGGTCGAGCTGAATGGGTTGTTGGGGGCTGCTGAGCAGGTGCGGGACGTTGAAGAGGCCTGGTTCTTTTTTCACAGCCTGTTCGAGCTGATCTGGCAGCACCGGTTTTTGTACCGCGACCTGAACGACCTGCTGAGCAAAAATCGGCGGTTGGAGACGCATTTTCAGTCGGTGCTAAAAAACAAGACCTACGCCATCAAGGGTCTGCTGGACGGCATGGCCCGCGCCGGGGCCCTGCGCAATGACGCCCGCGAGCTAGACACCACGGCCACCAGCATGGTGGTGGTGCTGACTTACTGGCTCAGTTTTGAGTACGTCCGCGATCCGCGCCATGCCCACGAAGCGGCCAACGCACAGGCCGCGCTGATGCGTGGGGCGCAACATGTGTTGAACCTGCTGGCGCCCTACCTGGAACAGGGGCAGCGCCTGCATTTGGTCAAATTAGTGAGCGCCTACAACACCGCCGGTGCCGCCTGAGTGCCGGCCCGCTTAAGATCGGGCGTTTTTGCCCCACCAACGGGGCCTGCACAGTAAGGAACCCAACATGTCCGACTTGAAATCTCGCTTCGACGCCGCCGTGGCCCATTCCAAAGACCTGAGCGAGCGGCCCGACAACATGACGCTGCTCAAGCTTTACGCCCTGTTCAAGCAGGGCAGCCTGGGCGACAACACGGACAAAAAACCCGGTTTCAGCGACATGGTGGGTCGCGCGAAGTGGGAAGCCTGGACGACGCTCAAGGGCACCACGGCCGACGATGCGATGCAGCAGTATGTGGACCTGATTGAGTCGCTCAGTTAAGCCTCAACCGACCCAACCAACACTCAGGTCTGCTTTTTGGGCAGGGCTTGCGGCGCCAGCAGGGTGTCGAGGTTGGTCATGATCTCGCGCTCGATGCGTTCCTTGAAGGTGCCCAGCAAGAAGCCAAGCTTGGCATTGAGCTCAAAGCGGTCATGGCTGACCAGCAGCGTGCCGGCCACCCCTGAGCGGCTGAAACCCACCTTATCCTCTTGCTGGCCCTCTGCGTAGGTGCACTGCAGGCCAAAATCAGTTCGCGCCTGCTCGACCCAGCGCAAGGCGAGGGCGCGTGCCTCGGGCAGGCCCAAGGCGTGGGGCCGCAAAATGTGAAGCTCAGCCATGACGGGGCTCGGTAAGTTGCTGGAAGATCTTGGCCCGCTCAGGCGCTGGCAGGGCGGCCAGGCGCCGCACCTCTGCATAAAACCGGGGCCAGTCTTGGCCCTCGCGCTCGAAAAGGGACTCAAACGCGGGCACCAGTTCATCGTAGGCGGCCTGGGCACCAAAGGCCGCGTTGTTGGCGCCCGCCACCCAGGCGTCATAGCCGGCGTAGCCACCCCAGCCGCGCCGCAATTCGGCATAGGCGGCACGAAAATCCTGCATCGCTTCAATTTTCATAGCAAACAACCCTTTGCTGTCAAGGGCTAGGGGCTGATTTGACTGATAAATTTCGGCCAACCGGCTTCGAGTAGCCAGCGTCAGTGCGCGGAACTGTTGGCGCCGTTTCCTCAACTCGGCAGCCTCGCGTTGGGTGCCCGCTGTGCCCGGCTGGGCCAGCCAACGCTGCACGCCCAGGCGCTCCACCGCCGTGGCAAAGGACTCATTGAAGCGGGTGTCGTCAGGCACATAGAGCACCTGGTGCGCCAACTCATGAAAAATCAACCTGGCCAGTTCGGTGTCGGGCAAACTTATAAAGGTATTGAGCAGCGGGTCGCCACCCGCCCAATTCAGCCAGCCCAGCGTCGAGTAAGCCGGCACACCGTAGACGCTGACCTCCAGCCCGCTCTGCTGCAGCGCAGCCGCCTCGCTACGCGCCTCGGCCTCGTTGAAGTAACCGCGGTAACCCACGCAGCCCGCCACCGGGAAACACCAGGTCTTGAGCGTGAGAGAAAACTCAGGCGCCGCCACCACGTTCCAGACCACCGCGCGGCGCTGCAGGTCAGCGTAGCGCTGGTAGCTGGCGTTGTCTGGCAACTTCAGCTCAGTCACGGCAAAGGCCCGGATCTGCTGCGCCAGCGCCAGCCGCGTCTTGAGCCCGTCCGGAGCCTGGGGGTCGGCCAGCCAATCTCTCACCGGCCGCGCCGCCTGCATCAACTGCAGGTGTCCGCTAACCGACTGGTAGTAGTAGCGCGTGTCGGCGCAGCCGGCCAGCAGGGCGACCAATAGCAGGGGCAAAAGCGAGCGGAACATGTGCATGGATTGTGGGAGTCAATCCGGCAACACCGCCGTGACCTCAATTTCCACCTTGGCTCGCGCCTCGATCAGCGCCGCCACCTGCACGCAACTCATAGCCGGGAAATGGCGGCCGATCACCTCGCGGTAAACCTGGCCCAGCTCTTTGAGGCGGGCGTTGTACTCGCTGCGGTCCAGGATGTACCACGTCATGCGCACCATGTGCTCAGGCCCGGCACCCCCTTCGGCCAGCACCGCCAGCACATTGCGCAGGGTTTGCGCGGTCTGGGCGATGAAGTCGTCGCTCTCGAACTGCTGCTGCGCGTTCCAGCCAATCTGGCCGCCAACAAAAATCTGCGTGCCACGTGCGGACACGCCGTTGGCGTAGCCCTTGGCAGGCACCCAGCCGGGAGGATGGAGGTGTTTCATGGGGTTTTCAGCCTGAAGCGTTGCAGTTTGCCGGTTTCGGTGCGGGGCAGCCTGTCCAGAAAGGTGATCTCGCGCGGGTACTTGTAGGGGGCGATGGTGGCCTTGACGTGGTCCTGCAGCGCCTGCACCAGTGCGGCATCGCCCACCACGCCGGGGCGCAGCACGCAAAAGGCTTTCACGATCATGCCGCGCGCCTCATCGCTCTGGCCAATCACACCGCACTCGGCCACTCCCGGGTGGCTCAGCAGCGCGTCCTCCACCTCGGGCGCGCCGACGTTGTAGCCCGAGGTGATGATCATGTCATCGGTACGGGCCTGGTAAAAAAAGTAACCCTCGGCGTCCTGCACAAAGGCGTCGCCGGGGTAATTCCAGCCGTCTTTGACGTAGCTGGCCTGGCGGGCGTCACCCATGTACTTGCAGCCGGTGGGGCCCATCACGGCGATGCGGCCGACGCTGCCGCGTGGCAATTCCTGACCATCCTCGCCCACCACACGGGCGGTGTAACCAGGCACCACCGTGCCGATGGCGCCACGCCTCACGTCCTCGGGCGCTGCCGAAATGAAGATGTGGAACATCTCGGTGGCGCCAATGCCGTCCAGCATCTCCAGCCCGGTGGCGTTTTTCCAGAGCTGGCGGGTGGCGTCGGGCAGGCCCTCGCCAGCGCTAACGCTCAGGCGCAGCGCCGCGGCCTGGCCACGCTGAGTGGCCTGCTCTTGCATGAAGGGGGCCATCTGCCGGTAAAAAGTGGGCGCGGTGTAGACGATGGTGGCGCCGGTGTCAAAGATCAGCTGCGCCATCGCCTGCGGCGTGTAGGGAATATCGGGGAAATACACCGAAGCACCGGCCCACATCGGAAAGATCAGCAGACCACCCAGGCCGAAGGTGAAGGCCAGCGGCGGCGAGCCCATCACGATGTCGTCAGGGGTGGCGCGCAGCACATGGCGCGGCCAGGTTTCGCAGGCGGCCAGCACGTCGCGGTGGGTGTGCACCGCCGCTTTGGGTTTGCCGGTGGTGCCGGAAGTGAAGGCCAGCAACGCGATGTCATCAGCGGCCGTGGCGCAGGGCGGGCGCTGGCCGTCGCAGCGGGCAGCGGCCAGGGCCAGTTCGCCGCTTTGGTGCAGAGCGTCAAAGCTGACCAGAGTCTGCAGCACCGGCTGCTGCGCACGGGCGAGTTGCAACTCGTCGAGCAGGCGCTCATCGCAAATCGCCAGCGTGGGCTGCGCCTTGTCGATGATGTCACCCAACTCCTTGGCGCGCAGCAGCGGCATGGTGGCCACCGCCACCGCCCCGGCCTGCACCACCGCCAGCCAGGCCAGCGCCATGCCGATGGAGTTGCCACCGCGCAGCAGCACCCGGTTGCCCGGCACCAGTCCGTAGTCTTGAACCAGCACCTGCGCGATACGAGCCACCTCGGCCTGCGCTTGAGCGTAGCTCAGGGTCCGGCGCGGTGAGCGCAACAGGGGCAGGTCGCCCAGTCCACGCTTGGCCGCACTCTCAAACAGGACCTGCACCAGGTTGACCTGCCCCGGCAGCTGCAGCTCGGGCAGCGTGTAGGTGAGTCGGGGCCACTGCTCCGGCGGCGGCAGCCGGTCGTGCACAAAACGGTCGGTCTGGGCAGAGTAGCTCATGCAATTCCTTCTGTATTGTGTTGGCCGGCTGATGGCACGGGGCTGGCCGGCAGGGTCTTCAACACCGACTTGCCGATGATGAGCTGCTGCACCTCAGTGGCGCCCTCATAAATGCGAAGGGAGCGGATATCGCGGTAGAGGCTTTCCACCTTGGTGCCCACCTTGACGCCCATGCCACCGTGCATTTGCAGCGCCATGTCGATCACGCGCTGGGCGTTTTCGGTGGCGGTCATCTTGGCCATGGCGGCGGCGGCGGTGTAGGCCTGCGCCTGTGCGGGTGAGTCGGTGCCAACACAGTCGCGCAACCAGGCGGCGCGGTAGGTCAGCATGGCTGCGGCGTCCACCAGTGCCGCCATCTCGCCCAGCTTGGCCTGGGTCAGCTGAAAATCCGCCAGCCGCTGGCCGAACATGGGCCTGGCACGCGCATAGGCCACGGCCTCGGCCAGCGCTCGCCTCGCCATGCCAAGTGCTGCGGCGGCCACCGAGGCGCGAAAAATATCGAGCGTGCGCATGGCCAGCTTGAAGCCGCCATGCAGCTCGCCCAGCAGCGCGCTGGCCGGCAACTGGCATTGTGCAAACCGCAGAGTGGCCAGCGGGTGCGGCGCCATCACGGCGATGTGTTCTGAGGCATCGAGCCCCGGCGTGCTGGCATCGACCAGAAAGGCGCTGATGCCGCGCGTGCCGGCCTCGGGCGCGGTTTTGGCAAACACGCAGTAGTAGTCGGCGATGCCGCCATTGCTGATCCAGGTCTTGCTGCCATCCAGCACAAAGCCTGTGGTTTGGGCATCATTTTGGCCTCCAGCCCTTGTGGCATGGACCTTAGTAGCTACTGTTTTCATAGCGCCAGCATCTGATCCGGCGTCCGGCTCGCTCAGGGCAAAGGCGGCGATTTTGTCGCCCCGGGCCACCGCCGGCAGGTAGGCCGCCCGCTGCGCCGGGCTGCCGGCCAGGGTGATGGCGCCACTGCCCAGGCCCTGCATGGCAAAGGCAAAGTCGGCCAGCGGCGAGTGGTAGGCCAGGGTTTCGCGCAGCACCACCAGCGCGCGCGAATCCAGCGCCGGCAAGGCACCGCCAAAGGCGGCCGGCACGCAGTAGCGCAACCAGCCGGCGTCGCCCAGGGCACGCACCCAGGCGCGGCAGGCGGCGCGGTCGTCCTGCTCGTCGATCTGCTGCTGCGGCACCCAAGCCGCCAATGCGCTGCCCAGGCTGCGGTGCGCCGCATCAAAAAACGGCAGCGCCAGGTGCTCGGTCGGTGCCATCTCAGTCGCCCCCGAACACGGGCTTTTGCTTGGCGGCAAAGGCTTCATAGGCGCGCCGAAAGTCTTGTGTCTGCATGCAGATCGCCTGGGCCTGGGCCTCGGCTTCCACCGCCTGCTCGATGCTCATGGACCATTCCTGCTGCAGCATGGTCTTGGTCATGCCATGGGCAAAGGTGGGCCCGGCGGCCAGCTCAGCTGCCAGCGCCTGCGCACGCGGCAGCACTTCGGCCGGCTCGTGCAGGGCATTGAAGAAGCCCCAGGCCAGGCCCTCGGCCGCGCTCATGGCGCGCCCGGTGAACAGCAGCTCGGAGGCGCGGCCCTGCCCGATCAGCCGTGGCAACAGGGCGCAGGCGCCCATGTCGGCGCCGGCCAGGCCGACCCGGGTGAACAGAAATGCGGTTTTGGCGCCGGGCGTGCCCAGGCGCATGTCGCAGGCCAGCGCCATCATGGCGCCGGCGCCAGCGCAAATGCCGTCAATAGCGCCGATGACCGGCTGCGGGCAATCGCGCATGGCCTTGATCAGGTCGCCGGTCATGCGGGTAAAGGCCAGCAGCTCGGGCATGGTCATGCGGGTGAGCGGGCCGATGATCTC
>CALPLW020000142.1 GCA_943324505.2 Comamonas sp. lk | reverse complement strand
TTGGCGGCGGCCAGAGTGCTGGGCCGCTCCAGGGTGAATGGGTACATGGTATGGGTCCTCTGTCTTGATCGGTTGCTGTGCTTATTTGGCGGCCTGGATGGCTTCCCAGACCCGGCTGGCGGAGGCCGGCATGTCGAGCTCTGTGACACCTACGCTCTTGAGCGCATCCAACACGGCGTTGATGACCGCCGGCGGCGACCCGATGGCGCCGGCCTCGCCGCAACCCTTGGTACCCAGGGGGTTGTGAGTGCAGGGCGTGCAGATGGTGTCAATCTTGAAATCGGGGAAGTCGTCGGCACGCGGCATGGCGTAATCCATGAACGAGCCGGTCAGCAACTGGCCGGTTTCGCGGTCATAAACGCAGTTTTCGATCAGCGCCTGCCCGATGCCCTGCACCAAGCCGCCGTGCACCTGACCTTCGACAATCATCGGGTTGATGATGGTGCCAAAATCATCCACCGCGGTGAACTTGTCAACCCGGGTGGTGCCAGTGGCGGGGTCGATTTCAACTTCACAGATGTAGGTGCCGGCCGGGAAGGTGAAGTTGGTCGGGTCGTAAAACGCGGTTTCGTTCAGCCCTGGCTCCAGCTTGTCCAGCGGGTAGTTGTGCGGCACGTAGGCAGTGAGTGCGACCTGGCCAAAGGTGACCTTTTTGTCGGTTCCCTTGATGGTGAATTCGCCGTTGGCGAAATCAACGTCGGCGTCACTGGCCTCCATCAGGTGCGCGGCAATTTTCTTGGCCTTGGTCTCGATCTTGTCGAGCGCCTTCATGATGGCAGCGCCACCGACCGAGATCGAGCGCGAACCATAGGTACCCATGCCGAACGGCACGCGCCCGGTGTCGCCGTGCACCACATCGACTGCGTCCACGGCAATCCCCAGGCGGGCTGCGACCACCTGGGCAAAGGTGGTCTCATGGCCTTGGCCGTGGCTGTGCGAGCCGGTGAACACGGTCACGCTGCCGGTTGGGTGTACCCGGATCTCGCCGCACTCAAACAAACCGGCGCGGGCGCCTAAAGCGCCGGCGATGTTGCTGGGCGCAATGCCGCAGGCCTCGATGTAGCTGGAATAACCAATGCCGCGCAGCAGGCCTTTAGCAGCACTGGCAGATTTACGCATCGCGAAACCGGCCACATCAGCCAGCGCCTCAGCCTTGTCCATGCAGCCGCGATAGTCGCCCACGTCGTACTGCAGGGCCACGGGTGTCTGGTAGGGCCAACTGTTGATGAAATTGCGTTTGCGGATTTCATCCTGAGACAGACCTAACTCCCAGCCGCAGCGGGTCACTAGGCGCTCAAGCAGGTAGGTGGCCTCGGGCCGGCCGGCACCCCGGTAGGCATCCACCGGCACCGTGTTGGTGAACCAGGCGTCGACCTCGACGTAAATCTGTGGGCAGGTGTACTGCCCGGCCAGCAGCGTGGCGTACAGAATGGTCGGCACCGCCGTGGAGAAGGTGGACAGGTAGGCGCCCAAGTTGGCGTCGGTGTGCACCCGCATCGCCAGGAACTTGCCGTCTTTGTCCATCGCCATCTCGGCGTGGCTGACGTGGTCGCGGCCATGGGCATCGGTCAGGAAGGACTCCGAGCGCTCGCAGGTCCACTTGATGCTGCGGTTGACCTGCTTGGCAGCCCAGGTCAGGGCCACGTCCTCGGCATACAGGTAAATCTTGGAACCAAAGCCGCCACCCACGTCAGGCGCAATGACGCGCACCTTGTGCTCGGGCAGGCCCAGCACAAAGGCGGTCATCAAGAGCCGCTCGACGTGCGGGTTCTGGTTGGATACGTGGAGGGTGTACTCTTCAGTAGCACGGCTGTAGCTGCCGATCGCAGCCCGCGGCTCCATGGCATTGGGCACCAAACGGTTGTTGACCAGGTCGAGCTTGGTGATATGGGCAGCGTTGGCAAACGTGGCATCGACTTGGGCTTTGTCGCCCAGAGTCCATTTGTAGCAGTGGTTGTCCGGGGCGACCTCGTGCAAAGGAGCGGCTTTGGCAGCGTCACGCACATCGACCACGGCGCTCAGGGGCTCGTAATCCACATCCACGGCTTCGGCGGCGTTTTTGGCCTGCTCCAGGGTCTCTGCAATCACCATGGCCACCTGGTCGCCCACATGGCGAGCCCGGCCCAGAGCCAGCACCGGGTGTGGCGGCTCCTTCATGGGCGAGCCGTCAGGGTTGTTGATCAGCCAACCGCAAGGCAGGCCACCCATCTTGCCCTCAAGGTCCTTGCCGATGAAAATTTTCACAACGCCGGGCATGGCGCTGGCACGGGTCAGGTCAATGCCCTTGATCAGCGCATGCGCGTGCGGGCTGCGCACAAACACGGCGTAAGTCTGGGCGGCAAAGGTGATGTCGTCGGTGTATTGGCCAGCCCCGGTCAGGAAACGGTAGTCTTCCTTGCGGCGGACGGCCTCGCCAATGTGCGGCAGTTTGGAAAAGTCGGATGCACCCATGAAGCTTCTCCTTTATTGGGCAGCCATGGCCGCCTGGCCCTGCTGCACGGATTTGACGATGTTCTGGTAGCCGGTGCAACGGCAGATGTTGCCTTCCAGCAAGGCGCGGATCTCTACGGCGTCGGCCTTGGGGTGGTGGGTGCATAAATCAACCGCGCTCATGACCATGCCGGTGGTGCAGTAGCCGCACTGCAAGCCGTGGCACTCTTTGAATGCGGCCTGCATCGGGTGCATGGTGCCGTCAGCATCGGCCAGCCCCTCGATGGTGGTGATCTCTGAGCCAGCGGCCTGGGCCACCAGCACATTGCAGGATTTGATGGCGCGGCCGTCCTTGATGACGGTACAGGCGCCACACTGGGCCGTGTCGCAGCCGACATGGGTGCCGGTCAGCTTGAGGTGTTCGCGCAGCACCTGCACCAGCAAGGTATGGGGGGGGACGTCAACCGCAGTGGCTTTGCCGTTGACCTTGAATTGAACATGCATGAATTCTTCTCCGTTTTGCGCGTTATTGAAAAACCTAGGAGGATTATTTCCTGCCAATGGCAGGCCTCTTCTAGGGAAAACCCTGCTTTTTATGCGTTGACGCAAAACATTCCAACTTAGGCCGCCGCCGGCGCGCAGCGACGAAAGCCTACCAACCGCCGCGAATTTTGGCTTCAAACTCGGCAAGCGGCAGGGGTCTACTGAACAAATAACCTTGATAGGCGGCGCAACCATTGTGTTCCAGAATGGCACGGTTGGCCTCGGATTCCACCCCTTCAGCCACCACCTCCAGGCCGAGCGCCTTGGCCATGGCAATGATGGTCTGCACGACGATCATGTTGTTGGGGTCGTCAGCCAAGTTGTGGATGAAAGACTGATCAATTTTGAGTTGCCGCAGGGGCAAACGCCGCAGGTTGGTCAGTGACGACAACCCCGCACCAAAGTTGTCCATGGCGATGGAAACACCCAGGGCCTGGGCCTGCTGCACTTTGGCAATCACCAATTCGGGCTCTTTGTTGACCAGTCGCTCGCTCAGCTCTAACGTGAGGTTGCCGGGGTCAAATGCGCCAAGAACCAGCAGGTCCCGGAGCCGGTCCACAAAATCAGGCTGCATGAATTGCAGCGCACTGACATTGACGGCAAGCCGCAAATGCCGCGTGCTGGCTTGGTCTTTCCAACTGGCCAGTTGCCGGCACGCCGACTCGAGCACCCAGGCGCCAATGGGCAGGATCAAGCCTGTTTCCTCGGCCGCCAAGATGAAATCCCTCGGCGTCAGCAGTCCTCGTTGCGGGTGTTGCCAACGCAGGAGCATTTCCGCTCCGAGCAACTGGCCCGGCGAGTTCACCATCGGCTGAAGGTAGAGAACGAGTTGCTTGTCGGACAGGGCGTGGCGTAAATCAGATTCCAGTTGGGTCCGAGCCGCCAGGTTACGCTGCATCTCGGGCTCAAAAAACACCACCCGGTTACGCCCGCCGAACTTGGCTTGGTACATGGCCGTGTCAGCGCGTTGCAGCAGTACGCCAAAGTTTGAATCCGAGCCGAAAAACAGCGCGACGCCGAAACTCGCACTGACAAAAAATTCGCTGGCACCGACAGAAAATGACTGCTCCAACCCACGGCGGCACTTTTCAGCAATACTTTCAGCCTGCAGTGCGGCTTGAGCCGGGTCCGCGCTGAGCCCCTCTAACACCAGCACAAACTCGTCACCACCCTGGCGGGCGACGGTGTCCCCCAACCTGACACAGCCGCGCAGGCACTCCGACACCTTAACCAGCAATGCGTCACCAGCCGCGTGGCCGCAACTGTCATTGACCAGCTTGAAATTGTCCAGATCCACAAACACGATGGCCCCGCCGCAACCGCCACGCGAACTGCTGACCAGCGCCTGCTCGATCCGGTCTTGCAAAAGGCGCCGATTGGGAAGACCCGTCAATTCGTCAAAAAAAGCCAGGTGGTGAATTTTTCTGTCGGCTAAGCGCCGGTCCGACACATTGCGCAACAGCGCCACCACATACCGCCCATCCACCCCAGTGGCCGTGATTTCCAGATCAACCCAGTCGCCATTGCGATGCCGATGCCTGGTTTCGAACGTTTGCTGTCCGCTTTTCAGGATGCCCCGGATCTGGGCTTGAATTTGCTCGGTTTTGGCCACCGCCTCAAAATCAGCAATTGACATCAACATGACTTCGTCACGGGTGTAGCCCATCATCCGGCAATAACCCTGGTTGACATCGATGAAGGCACCAGTGGGCGACAAAACCCAGTAGCCGTCGTTGGTGCTGTCCAGTGCCTTCTCGGCATTGTTGGCGTGTTCGCGCACACGCACCATGGCCATCAGGGACCCGGCGAGAGCCAGAAAGCAGCCCAGCCCGATGGCCGTCAAGGCCGGCAGATGCTCCGACCAGTCGACGCGCAGCGGGCTTGATACGGCCCCCATGACCAGCAGTTCTGTCAGGACAACCAAGACGGCCAAGCACACCGCCGTCGTTAACGGCATGGCGTTTGCCATGACCCATTCCAACCACCGCTTCATCTATGGCCCTTTAACCGACGGCACAGACTGGCCAGGTGTCGACCAGCGTCAGACCGTGCTGCGTCCGGGTCAGTATCCCACCCGTAGCGACGGGGCCCCGCGTAAAATAGTTTTACTGGTGGCGCCTTCACTTCCCAGCGTTGGGGAAAAACAGCTGCTCGCCATCAATTTTGTAGCTCGCCACCACCGCCTGACCCGCTGGCGACAGCACCCAGTCCACAAATTTTTGCGCATCTGCCGTTTTAACGTGCGGGTGTTTGGCCGGGTTAACCACCATCACACCGTACTGGTTAAACAAACGGGTGTCCCCCTCCACCAACACCGTCAGGTCGGCTCGGTTCTTGAAGCTGAGCCAGGTACCCCGGTCAGCCAGCAGGTAGGCTCCCGTGCTGGCCGCGATATTCAGGGCCTGCCCCATCCCACAACCGCAGGCCCGGTAAGCGCTGCCCGGCGCAGGCATCACACCCGCCATTTTCCAGAACCGCAGCTCTGCGGCATGGGTGCCGCTCTTGTCCCCCCGTGAGACAAAGCCACTGTTGGCCATAGCCAGTTGCTTTAAGGCCGCCACAATGTCTCGGCCACGCACCCGGGCCGGATCCGCGGCAGGCCCAACCAGAACGAAGTCGTTGTACATGACGCCAAAGCGCTTGAGCACAAAACCATCAGCCACCATTTTTTCTTCGGCTTCCTGGTCGTGCACAAATAGCACATCAGCGTCTCCGCGGCGCCCCATGTCGAGCGCCTGCCCGGTACCCAGGGCCACCACTTTCACATCCAGGCCGCTGGCCTTTTTGAACGCGGGCAACAGATGGGCAAACAGCCCGGACTGCTCGGTGGAGGTGGTGGACGCCATCACGATGGACTGCGCCGGTGACTGTGAGTGTGACTGGGTGCTCGCTACAAAAAATAGAGCTAACAAGCCAGTCTGGACAAGGCCTAGAGGCCTAAAACACTTGAAATTCATACGAGTTCTCCCTTGATGAAAAAATGGGCTTCCGGGTGGCTCTGTGCCATCTGCGCCCCGCCAAAAAACTCAGTCACGGGCAGGTCGGCCAGAACCCGGCCGTGCTCCAGGTAGATCACGCGGCTGGCCAGCCGCTTGACCTGCCCAAGGTTGTGGCTGGCAAACACCAGCGTCACGTCCGGCGACTGGGCTGCAAACTCCTGCACCATGCGCTCCACCTCGCGCTTGGCATGCGGATCCAGACTGGCGGTAGGCTCATCCAGCAGGAGCAGCTGCGGCGCCAGCGCCCAGGCTCGGGCCAAGGCCACCCGCTGCACCTGACCGCCCGATAACCGGCGCGCATTGCGCCCGGCCAGAGCCGCCAGACCCACCCGCGCCAGGGGCTCCAACGCCCTGGCCTTCGCGTCAGACCAGGACCGGCCGTCCAGCCACAGGCCCAGCGCCACATTGGTCTGAACCGACAGGCGCAGCAAATGGGGTTTTTGAAACAGCATCGCCTGGCGCAGACCTGGCGCATGAGCCACATGCCCGGTTGAAGGTCTCGCCAGCCCATGCAACAAGCGCAGCAATGTGCTCTTGCCACTGCCATTGGCGCCAACCAGCGCCACCCGCTCACCCACCCCAATCGACAGGTTAACCGCCACCAGGGCCGGTGCGCCGTCCTTGCGCCCAAGGTGAATCGTGGCCCGGGTCAGAGAGACCAAAGGCGTCACAGCGCCGACCTCATCGTGGACAAAGTGCCGGCCATCCCTTCCTGGCCCTCACGCCAACGCCGAAGACCGGCCAACAGCAGGTTGAGAACCAGCACCACGGCCAGCAAAATCAGCCCCAAGGCCAGCGCCAACGGCAAATCGCCTTTGGAGGTCTCCAGCGCGATGGCCGTGGTCATGACCCGGGTAAATCCCTCCATGTTGCCGCCGACGATCATCACCGCACCGACCTCCGAGATGGCGCGCCCAAACGAGGCAATGACCACGGTCAGCAGCGCGTAACGCTCATCCCAGGCCAAGAGCAGGCTGCGCAGCAAGGGCCTGGCGCCCAGGGAGCGCAATTGCTCGCCATGCAGCGCTTCGGCGTCGTCCACCAACTGGCGCGTCAAGGCCGTCACCACCGGAAGAACCAGCAGGGCCTGCGCCAGCACCATCGCCTTGAAGGAAAACAGCCAACCCAAAAAACCCAAAGGGCCGGAGCGCGACAGCATTAGGTACACCACCAGCCCGACCACCACCGAGGGCACAGCGAGAAACGTGTTCAGCAGAGCTAACAGGGCTGAGCGACCGGCAAAGCGCGCTACCCCCAGCCAGGCGCCGAGCATCAAGCCCACCAGGCACGCTAGCAGGCAGGCCATGGCACTGACGGCCAGGGAACGTGCAACGATGGCGATGAGGTTGGCGTCACTGTCGGCAATGAGCTTGAGCGCAGCGGTGGCGACGTCGGTAAGGGTAGCCATGAGATGGGTTATCGTAGCCATTCACGCAATGTCCGGCGATATGAACCTCAGTGCATAGGCTCCAATTCCATTACACGCTGTCGCGCGACAGCAGCCCGGCCATGGTCCGCAACCCGCTGATTGACCTGCTGCAAGCCGTATCAGCGCAGGGTTCCATCTCCGGCGGCGCCCGGGCGCTGGGCCTGTCCTACCGGCATGTCTGGGGCGAGCTCAAACGCTGGGAGCGAGAGCTTGGCAATGAATTGGTCGTCTGGGAGAAAGGCCAGTCTGCCAAGCTGACCGAATTTGGTGCCAAACTGATGTGGGCCGAGCGACAGGCACAGGCGAGGTTGGCGCCTCAAATTGAGGCGCTACGCGCCGAGCTGGAACGCAGCTTTGCCGTCGCCTTTGACGACAAATCCCACGTCGTCACCCTGCACGCCAGCCATGACGTGGCCTTGAGCAGTTTGCGCGAACATGCATTGCGCCTGGAACAGGGCCAGCTGCACCTCGACATCCGCTTCAGCGGCAGCGTGGACGCGATCCGTGCGCTCAATGAGGGCCGCTGTGTGATGGCGGGCTTTCATACCCTGCAGGATGCTGGTGCACAGACCCTGACACAACGCACCTACCAGCCACTGCTCCAGCCCGGGCAACACAAGATCATCGGCTTTGCCCAGCGTACCCAGGGCCTGATGGTGAACCGTGGCAACCCTCTAGGCCTGCACAGCCTGGCCGACCTGGCGCGCAGCCAGGCCCGCTTTGCCAACCGAGCTCTGGGCACCGGGACCCGGGTGGTGCTGGACGAGCTGCTGACGCGCGCCGGGATTGCCGACGCCCAGATCAACGGCTACGAGCGCACCGAACCCTCGCACGCGGCGGTGGCGCACGCAGTGGCAGCCGGGCAGGCCGACGCAGCGCTGGGTATTGCGGTGGCAGCCGAGCAGGCCGGGCTGGACTTTGTGCCCTGGGTGAACGAGCGCTACCACCTGGTCTGCCTCAAGTCAGCATTGATGCAGCCGGGCATCGTCGCCCTGCTGGCGCTGCTGCGCTCGCCGGCCTGGCGCAGTGAGCTGGGCGCTATCCCCGGCTATGCCGCGCTTCAAAGCGGCGAGGTGCTGTCCATGCGGCAGGTTCTGCCCTGGTGGGACTTTCAGCGGACGAAGCGCGCCAGCACAGCCAAGGCCGGCGCAGCCTCTGGGTAGCAGGGAAGCAAGGTCAGGGCTGGACGCTGTCAATGGTAATGGTCAAGCCGGTTGCCCCGGGCGCGACAGGCCCGACCTGGCCCAGCAGGTCACCCGGCTGCGGCATGGCATTGCCAGAGCGGGATATGCGAGCCTGCACCGTTACCTTTGGGGCCTTCGAGAGCGTCATTTCTTTGGACATGGCGCTGCTGTCGTCCAGCGTGAACTTCAGCGGCAGCTCGCTAGCCTGGCGCTTGAGAATGGCCAGTGGCATGCGGGGGCCCTCAGCCGCACGCGCAAAAATGAACAGCGTGTCGCCGGGCGCCACTTTCGTGGCCAGTGCCGGCGCCAAGGTCACCACCCCTTGAATCGCCGCTGCGGCAGCTGGTGCGGACGAGGTCGAGGCGGTGCCCGCGCTGGCGCCGGCCGCAGGCGCGGTCGCCGCTGTCGGCTGGGACAGTGGCGCGCCCTTGAGCTCAGCGCGAGCCACCTCCAGGCTTCGATCCAGGCCAGCAGCAAAATCACTGTTCGGTGTGGCCAGCGCCTTGGCCCGTGTCCAGTAAGCCACAGC
>CALPLW020000141.1 GCA_943324505.2 Comamonas sp. lk | reverse complement strand
GCTGCCCCTGTTTGGCAACCAGGTCACGCTCGATCCTCTCAATCTCCTCGGGCACGCCCGACTGGCCCACGGCCACACGGGCACAGGCCGTGTCGAGCACGCTGATGGCTTTATCGGGCAATTGGCGCCCGCTGATATAGCGGTGCGAGAGCTTGACCGCATCGCGCACAGCCTCGTCCAGAATTTCAACCCCGTGATGGCGCTCCAGCGTCGAGACCATGCCGCGAAGCATTTCAATGGCCACATCAGGCACCGGCTCTTCCACCTTGACCACTTGAAAACGCCGCGCCAAAGCTGGGTCGCGTTCAACGTACTTTTTATACTCGGCCCAGGTGGTCGCAGCGATCGTACGCAACTCGCCACGCGCCAGTGCCGGCTTGAGCAGGTTGGCAGCATCGCCCTGCCCCTCGGCCCCGCCTGCGCCAATGAGCTGGTGAGCCTCGTCAATAAATAAGATGACGGGCACCGGCGAGGAACGCACCTCGGCAATCACCGACTTAAGACGATTTTCAAATTCCCCCTTGATGCCGGCGCCGGCCTGCAGCAAGGCCAGGTCCAGCGTGCGCACGGAGACATTTTGCAGGGCCGGCGGCACGTCACCCTGGGCGACCCGCTGCGCAAAGCCTTCAACCACAGCGGTCTTACCCACCCCGGCATCTCCGGTCAAGATCGGGTTGTTCTGCCGGCGTCGCAACAGCACGTCAATAATTTGACGGATTTCAGCGTCGCGGCCTTTGATCGGGTCGATGTCGCCGGCTCTGGCTTGCGCCGTCATGTCCACGGTGTACTGATCCAGAGACGGCGTCGAGTTGGCGCCCTTGCGAGCCGCGCTTGGCATCTGTCCAACCCGCGCCACGCCATCAGCCCGAGCCACACCATCGGCATGACTTAACTTGTTGGACGCTGGCATGCCCGACTGGGCACGTGACGCGCCGCCAGCATCCTCAGCAGAGTCGATCAACAAATCTACCAGTGAATTTTTAAGCTTTTCCCTTGGAATTTGCAGTAAGCCCGGCGCGAGGTCAATCAACAGGCCACGCAAGCTGTCGACCTCAAGCAGAGCCAGCAGGACTGTACCGGAGCGAATTTGCTGCTCGCCCAGCAGCATGGAACTTGACAGCCAGGCCTCCTGAAACAGCGGCGCTAGATGCGGCGAGAGGGCCGGTGTTCGGCCATTTCCGCGCTTAAAGCGGTCCATGCTCTGCTGCAGCTGATTCAATATTGACTGAGGGTCAATTTGGAAATGCAATAAGACCAGTTGCAGATCAGGCGCCATGGGGTCAAGCAGCCGGGTCAGCAAATGCTCGACCTCCACATTGAAATGGGTTTGCTGCACACAAAACTCGGCCGCCTGGGCCATAGCCCGCTTGCACTCGGGGTTGAGCTTGGCGAGAAGGGTACGAATGTCAATATCCATCAGGCAATTCCATGTTCAACGGGGTGATCCAAGCGAACCCGAAAGCGCGCACTGCCATAAACAACACCAAGGCTGCCCGACCCTGGCGACGCGCCGTGCAGCCAACTGGTCAGCCCCAAGCGGGGGCCGTCGCTGCCGCCAATTTTATAAGCCTGCGCCTGTGCTTTCGGGGCAGGTAACGGTCCTGAGACCAGCCCCTGCAGGGTCAGACACAGGCGAATTTCCACATCGCTTTGCAGATGCCGACTGGCAAGCCAACCCAGCAAGGCGTGGTTGGCCCCACCGGGCAACAAACTCAAGTAATCGACCAGCGGGAGGGCTGAGGCGTGCAACTCAATGGCCGCCGACTGATCCCAGCCTCGCCGGCCGAGCGTCGTGTCGACCCCCAACCGCCTCCCGCCAGGTGCACCTCTGCCAATTAAGCCCACAGGACGGCCCAGAACAGCACGCTCAGAGGACGCCACCGGATGCCAGGCACCCACAAATTGGCGGCCCCTAAAAGTAATTTTCAGTCTGTCACTCAGTAAGGCCAGCAGCGTACTCATGGAGCGGGGCGCTGGTCCCTGCAGACCCGCGTGGCGCAACCATGCTTGCTCGCCACTGGGCGCATACGCGCCGGCTGCGCGACCCAAACCAGACAAATCGTCCAAGCTACGGGCTACCGGCGAATCGTCGATACCCTTGAAACTAAAACCCAGGTGGTGTTTTTTTCGGCCCCGGTATAGAAAGGCAAGCAGGCGCTGGTTGAAAATATCCAAAAACTCCAACCCCGCCATGTCGCGTTCTCGCCGCCGGTCGAGCAAGCGCTCAGTGACTGGCACCGGCAAGGGGCCGTGAGCACCCGCCAGTGACAGCGCCGATGTCGACAGGGTCAGCGGCGGGCCTTCGCGTTTGCTGAGTAGCACGGCCGAGACATCGCTGGGCATGAACGACAGAGTGACATCGGCCGAAAAGCGCAGCGCTTCATCCAGCCCCAGCGAAGTCCCCACAGCGGCACGGTCAGGCTCGCTGCGCTCAAGCAGACTGATGGCCTGAAACAGATCAAAACTTTGAGGGGCCTCGGCCAGTTGGGTGATCAGGTCGCGCATACCGACTCAACCGTCAAAGAATGCTTTGCCGACCGGCAAGTGGGGGCCAGCGTTTCCAAATCTCGCCGTTACGCTCCACCTTGACCTGCACAAAGGAGTTGACTGTGGTGTACAGAGCAAAAAAACGGGCCAAAACGCCCGCCAACACAAGGGGTGAATTACCCGCAAACGCATCCAGATCAAACTCCAGAGTCACCTGGGTTCCTCGGCACATGCCACGCCAGGTTTGCCCGCCGAGTTGCGCCGTGGCCGCACTGGCCTGCAATCGCTTGATGCCGCGGACCTGCGACTGGTCTCGCGCGCTATCACCGGCAAACAGCAACAAAATTTCCCTGAGAGTCTGTACGCCGGTGGTGCCATCGACCAGCGAGCGGTGGTTCAAACGCAGCAAGGACACCAGCGCCCACAGTGCGCCGCTGGCCATGACCGGGTCACGCTGAGGACTCGGCTCATACAGTGTGCGGATCAACATCGAGCCTGACAGGCCCACGCCCAACATTCGAACGCCGGGCGGCATCTGCTCAGCCACCCGGCGGTTGGTGCAAAGCAGTTCGGCGAAGACGACAGGCTCTTCAGGAACCTGGCGAACATTTGTGCGGTCAACAAAGCTCAGAAACATGTCAGTTCCCTGAATATCTTTGCGTAAACTCATCTCGCGTCGGCTGACCCAGTACAAATCGCTCTGCGCCGCGTCCGAAGCGTCGGTCGTGTAGACGCTGGGCATCAACACCGGCCGCTGTGCCTGGGGGCCAGACTGAATTACCGAGACGACCGAATGAATTTCGGTTCCGGATTCGCGTTGACGATCGGCCATCAAAAAATACTCATGCCGGCGCCGATCTATCACAATAGGCTCGCTGGTCAGCGCAAACAAATTGATGATCGGCACGCAACCTAGCTTGAAGGTATTGGCCGTCACCGACGACAAGACCCGTGCTGCCCGGTCAAAAACTAGGCGCAGTGAAAATGAAGAAGCCCGCCCAAGCCGGCCGCGCAGACCCCGTAAATCAAAAAATTGAAATTTGCGTGGAAACACGAAATACTCTTGCAGCAATCCATAAGCTGGATGCGCGTGGCCCGGTCTGGGAATCACCTCGTGACCTTCATCAAAACCACACTCGGAAAAACTCGCAGGGCCGAGCCGGTGCATCGTGTGGCCACCATCGGCAAGTATGTCAACCTGCTCCAGGCCACTGATGAGTAGCTCGTGCAAGGCCATTGTGCTCATTAACTCGCCACTTAGGTGAAACCGGAGATTCTCAATTTCCAGTTCTCCAAGGTCCAGGCCGGCTTCTACAGAAATTTCCAACAGCAGGGTGCGACTGTCTTCGAGCTTGGCCCGACTAACTTGCAAGGGCCATAGCAGAGTATCCCAGGCGACCTGAAAGCGGCAAGGGTGGCCGTCACTGCCATTAGCCTGCAGCATAGACCCCCTAGCCACAGGCAAGCCAGAAGTGACCTTGCCCTGGGTGGCGTCCAGACTCATCTGCACCACCGTCATTGAGGGCACAGGCTGCGTCAAGCTGGGGCACAGGTTCTCGAGCAGTGCTCCCGCCACTTGGGGAAACCCTCGGTCCAGATCCCTATGAACCCTTGCAGACAGGAAGGCAAAGGCCTCTATCAGTCGTTCTGTGTCAGGGTCCGCTGACTCGCCGCCGCTCAGGGACAGTCGTTGTGCCACCTTGGGGTGGCGAAACGCAAAGTCTTCACCTTGAGCTCTGAGGTAGGAGAGTTCACGGCGATAGTATTCAAGAATATCATCCTGGACTTGCATGGAGAGTCGGCGCAGTGGTGCAGCGGTCAATCAGCCGAGCCCAAGTGTCAGGGTCCCAGAAGCTGAAAAGGCGAGGTCGAAATTAACTCTCAAAGCCTGACCACTTAAAGAAACTGCGCCTAAAATTGCCGCATGCGCGACACGTGCGCTACTCTTTTCGGCCGTCAAGGTCACTCCCACGTGGCTCAGTCGAGGCTCAAAGCAACGCAGAGCCTTGGTAATAACTTCCGTCATCAAGTCCATATCCGATTGAGATATCGGAGACAACGCGCTGAAGTCGGGCAAGCCATAATCCAATACAGTGACCTCGTCGCCCATGAACTCTCCCAGTGTTAGACGCGATTTAGTGCTAAACAACTGGCCGACCTCTCGCAGCAGCGACATTTTAAGTGCAACTGAATCGAGGCGGGGCCCGATTACGGCCCCGTCTCCCGCCCCCAACAAACGATCAAAAAGTAAAGACGGGCTGGCAAGAACAACTTGGGACATCGGATATTTGCCTGACCATCACCCGCCTTCACAAGGGACGATTAAGCTGCCTTGGTGGTTGCCTTATCATAAGTGAATGCACCGTTTCCTGCAGCTACGGTATCTGTCTTCTGCTGGGTGTAAGCAACTGAAATCGACGCATACTGTAGTACGAAAGTATCCGTTGGCAAAGTGCCCGACCCTGATGTTGAAACACTGCGAAGCATAACGTTCTTCATCGTGTAGACAATAGTCGGCTGCCACGCACCAGCCATGCCGTTATTCGTGCCTACACTCAACACCGCTTCCGCGATAGGTGTAGCCTTGGTGCAATACTCATAAAGTTCGGTTGTTGCAAGGTCGACATCCTTGGTACAGGTGAAATCTCCAGCAGTAGTTTTGCCTGAGGTGCGCGAGGTATTGCTCACGTCCTCCCCAAGCGCATAAGAAACACCGTGACTGTAACTGTTAAGGCTAATCTGACCAGTGAAAGTCTGATGCAATGCACTCCCCTTAATAGGGAGGATCTTGAGAAAAATTGTATTCTGAGCCATGATTAAACTCCAAACAAATTGACGCCATATTGGCGGGTATTTAAAACAAAAGCGTCTCGCTGTATCTAGCGAGTCCGCCTAAAGCAGTACCATCAAGCCGGCGGAGCTGGCAGATCAGCCACTAGACGAATCGAAGCTGTCAGTTCCTCCATCTGGAAGTGCGGCTTAAGGTAAACAGTGGCTTGGAACGCACCCGGCTTGCCTGGCACGTCCACAACATCTACCCGCCCCTCAGACAATGGGAACTTTGCCTTAGATTCCTGGGATGCCGCAGAGCTCAACAGCACATAACCAGATAGCCAATTATTCAAGTATTCAGCCACACTGGCCGCCGACTGAAAACTGCCAACTTTATCACGCATCATGACCTTGAGATAATGCGCAAATCGTGAAGCCGCCAGAACATAAGGCAACCGCGACGACAAGGAAGCATTGGCGTTCGCCGAGTCCAGGTTGTACATTTTTGGCTTATTGACCGTTTGACCACCAAAAAACGCTGCAAAGTCAGAGCCCTTAGAGTTGACCACCGAGACAAACCCTAAGTCATTAAGTTCCTTCTCGCGGCGGTCAGTGATAGTCACCTCGGTAGGACACTTGAGAACCACATCTCCTTCATCTGTCTTGTAGCTGTGAGCTGTCATGCCGGAGACCTTACCTCCACCCTCAACGCCACGAATTGCCGTCGACCAACCATACTTGGCAAAAGCGTCAGTGATGCGCAGACCCAATTGGTAAGCCGAGTTAGCCCAAAGGTACTTCGAGTGGTCTTTACCGTCAACATCCTCCTCGTAGCCAAACGTCTCAACCGGGTTGGTCTTGGCGCCATAGGGCAGGCGGGCGGCATATTTAGGCAACACCAGAGCCACATACCGTGAGTCTTCCGACTCACGGAAGCCGCGCCACGTTGCCAATTCGGCGCTGTCAAAAATCTTTGATAGATCGCGCGGAACACCAATCTCGGTGAAGGAGCGCATGTCAAACAATGCAGGCGCAGCAGACGAGATAAAGGGCGCATGAGAAGCTGCCGCTACTTTCGAAAGACGTTGCAGCAAGGCCATGTCCTGCGGATGACGGCCAAAGTAATAGTCACCAATCAAAAGCGAATAAGGGTGGCCGCCAAAGGTGCCGTACTCTTCTTCATAGACCTTCTTGAATAGAACGCTCATGTCGTGGTCGACGGCACTCTCGAGGTCTTTGAGCAAGTCCTTCTTGCTCACGTTCATCAAACGCAGCTTCAGGCGTGAACTGGTTTCTGTACCAAACACCATGTCGCGCAGGCCAGTCCATGATGCCTCCAGGGTCTGAAAGTCCTCGTGATGCAGGATCGCGTTCAGCTGGTCAGAGATGATTTTGTCTATCTCAGCTACCCGCTCGTTGATCATAGCCACCACACCCTTGTCAGGAGCAGCTTTCATGCCTTCATCAAGAATTTGCGTGGCAAACTGTCCGAGCAGTTGCTTGGCGTAGGCATTTTGCGATGGCTCCAACGCCATATTGCCCTGCTGTACGATACGGTCAAGCAGACTCAGTTCAGTTGCGTCAACAACGCCTGCCTCTGCCGATTGGGATGCTTTTTTGGTAGCCATTGATCGGTATCCTTAGAGATTGATTAGTTCACCAGACGCGCTGCGCCCTCAGGCTGCGGCGGCCTCTTGTGTGTCGCCGTCGCCCTTAAGGGCCTTGAGTTCTTCGGAGTTTTGAACGATGTTCTCCAGCAGTGAGTCAAGTTCGTCGTTGCCATCGAGCTTGCCAAGCAGATCTCGCAGTTGCTGGCGCGCCTCTAGCAGCTTTGACAAGCGTGGCACCTGGGCAACGATAGACTCCGGGTGAAAGTGAGCGAACTCGGTAAAGTTAAGTTCCACCTTGATGTTGCCTTCGCCCTTGTAGGTGTCTGGCACCGACAGGTCAAGACGAGGGGCAATTTTTGTCATCACGCCTGTGAAGTTGTCACGGTCGACTTCAATGAAGCGACGCTCTTTCAACTTTGGCAAGGGGTTCAGCGGCTGACCCGATAAATCAGCCAGGAGCCCAACGACCATAGGCAACTCTTTCTTCTCGACTGCACCACCAGTTTCAACATCGTACGTAATTTGCACACGAGGCGGGCGGTTGCGGCCAACCCATTTTTGCAAGCTATCAGACATTCAAGACCTCTTTCTACATTGGATTTAAGTAACAGGCAGCACGCTCTTCAAGAAGAGCCGCGAACCTGACCGCAGGAAAACACCGCGATAGCAGTCATCTCAGCGGGAAATTATCAGACGGGTAGTCCGCAGCTAAAAGAGGTTACCAAAACGTTTTTGGCGCCTAATTTTTAACTCAGAGTCACCTGCCCCACGACAGTGTATACGTGTTAAGCAATTTTTTCTCGAGATTTTTATGCTTAATTTCATATTTTTCTCATTTTTTCAACGCGGCTTCACTGACAACCTCGATTTGATTTCGCCAGAAAACCTTTTGGGCGGCCATGCCCGGCTAGGGCACTGGGGCAACGCAGAACCCAGCAGCGCGTCGGTCGCCGGGACGGACACCACAGATTGCACTAGCGTTTGAACAGCTCGCTAAACCTGTCCACCAGTTTGACCCAACCTGACTGAATCATGACAGCTAACCCTCGGCTTTGCTCGATGGGCAATAGCCCCCCGCCCACGCTAGCAGTTGGAGACATTTCTTGACTATGCGGCGCAATTTTTTCTGGCGCCGGCGGCCCCATTAAATCACCAGCATCGATAGGTTTTGTGAGGGGTACAGCCCCGCCCTCAGGCGCAAGCATTGTGGAGTTTCCATCTGTAGCAGCAGCAAGAGCGGCCCCCGTCGCGTTGGCCAAGCGATCAGGGGGCAGGCGCGCGGCACCCACGTCAGTCGTCTGAACTCTAATGACCGCTTCTTTGAGTTGGCTCGACCCGAGGCCTCTAGCTAGGCGATCCGACGAACCAGAGTCAAGTGCCGAGGAAACTCCCTCCATCAGCCGGCCGCGAGCATCGCCCGGCGGATTATCCCGACCTGACCCTAGAGCTAAGCTGCCCTCAGGTGCAGACCCTTCGGCGCCCTGCTGCAGCCCTGATGGCACGGCAGCAGTGCCGCCCAGCGAAACTCCGCCAACATTATTGACGTTACCTTCAACTTGATTTTGGCTGTTGCTTTCGCTAACACCCGAAATACGAGTGTCGTCATCGCGTCCAGCGCCATCCTTTGCGCCACCAGCCGAACTCTTACCGTCCGATCCAACATCTGCACCTTCGGTTTTATCCACTTCAGCTGCTCCGCCTGCTCCGCCAGTTTTACCCTTTGCGTCGCGGCCAGCATCGCCCGCTGCACCATCCGAGCTAGCAGCCTCGCCTCCGGAACCGTCACCTGAACTATCCCCTGAATCGCTGCCTGAACCACCTTCTGCGTCTTCGCCGTCAGCTCCAGCACCGGCGCCATCAGCACTGTCAGCACCTTCGGCGTCACCCGCTTCAACTGCTCCACCAGTTTTACCCTCCGAGTCGCTATCAGCGTCGCCCGCTTCGCCACCCTCAGAACCATCCGAGCTTGAGGGGTCATCTCCGGACCCGTCACCTGAACTGGCTTCTGAATCGCTGCCTGAACCACCTTCTGCATCTTCGCCGTCAGTTCCAGCACCGACGCCATCAGCACTGTCAGCACCTTCGGCTTCACCCGCTTCAACTGCTCCACCAGTTTTACCCTCCGAGTCGTTATCAGCGTCTCCCGCTGCGCCACCCTCAGAACCACCCGAGCTTGAGTGGTCATCTCCGGACCCGTCACCTGAACTGGCTTCTGAATCGCTGCCTGAACCACCTTCTGCATCTTCGCCGTCAGCT
>CALPLW020000140.1 GCA_943324505.2 Comamonas sp. lk | reverse complement strand
GGTAAGTCGGCACCGGCGAGCGGCTTGCAGAGCTGGTGTGCTCACCGATCCAAAGTTGCAAGTGCCGCAGTACGGACTCGTTAGGCCCAGCAAAATAATTGGCCAATGTCGGGCCGCTGGCCAGACCAATATCGAGCGCGATTTGCCGCATCCCGCCATCAAGCCTGATAAAGCGGGCTTGCCAGGTAGCCGGCGCGGGCACGCCGCATGGCCACCAGCAGCACGGCGCTGGCCGGCAGGGCCACCAGCACGCCGACAAAGCCGAACAACTGGCCAAAGGCCAGCAAGGCAAAGATCACCGCCAGCGGATGCAGGCCAATGCGCTCACCCACCAGTCTGGGTGTGAGGAACAGGCTTTCAATGAGTTGGCCCAGGCCGTACACCACCGCTACCATCAGCAACGCATAAGACGGGCCATGGGTACCGGCAAATTCCAGCAGGCCGGCCAGGGTGGCCAGCACCAGGCCAAGGCCAAAGCCCAGGTAAGGCACAAAAATGGCCAGGCCAGTGAACACGCCAATCGGCAGCGCCAGGTCCAGCCCGAACAGCGCGAGCCCAACGGTGTAAAACGCCGCCAACAGCACCATCACCAGCAGTTGGCCGCGGAGGTACTGGCCCAGCACCTCGTCGGCCTCTCTGGTGAAACCATCGACGCCCCCGCGCAGGCGCGGCGGCACGAATTCAAGCGCCCGCTCGACAAAATTGTGCCAGTCCATCAGCAGGTAAAACAGCGCAACGGGCACCAGCACCGCATTGCCAATCAAGGCAAAGGCCAGACTGCCGCCCAGCTTCACAGAGGCCATCACGGAGCGGAGCGCGTCTTCGTAGTTGCCGCTGAGGTACTCCATCAGGTAGGCCTTGATGCTGGCCACGTCCATGGAAAAATGGATGCCAACCTGGGCCAGCGCTGGCTTTAACGTCGTGTTCAGCCGCTCCAGCAGCACTGGCACCTGCTCGCGCAGGAGCGGCAGCTCCTTGGCCAAAATCGGCACGATCAAGAGCACCATACCCAGAAGCGCCACGATAAACAGCAATTCCACCAGCACCACCGCCAAGATGCGCGGCAGCTTGCCACGGCCCAGGTCATCGAGCCAATCCACCAGGGGTGTGAGCGCATAGGCCAGCACGGCGGCCACCACAAAGGGGGTCAGCACCGGCGCCAGCAGCCACAGCGTCAACACAAGCACGAGCGCAATGCCGGCCCATGCGGAGACTCTTTTTTGGGTGGGGGTGAAGATCATGGTCGTGGGCAGCGGGGGCAAACCCGTAAAATCTATCTCAATTCTATCGGGCTGTGACTTTTGATCAGCCCCGCCACTGACATGACGACTTCCCACACCCCCTCCCCTCTGTCTTACAAAGACGCCGGCGTTGACATTGACGCGGGCGACGCACTGGTTGAGCGCATCAAGCCCCTGGCCCGCAAGACCATGCGCGAAGGCGTGCTGGCCGGCATTGGCGGCTTTGGTGCCCTGTTTGAAGTGCCCAAGCGCTACCGTGAGCCCGTACTTGTGAGCGGCACCGACGGCGTGGGCACCAAGCTCAAGCTCGCCTTTGAATGGGCCATGCATGACACCGTCGGCATCGACCTGGTGGCCATGAGCGTGAACGATGTGCTGGTGCAGGGGGCTGAGCCCCTATTTTTTCTGGATTATTTCGCCTGCGGCAAGCTCAACGTCGACACAGCTGCCGCCGTGGTGGGAGGGATTGCGCTTGGCTGCGAGCTGTCGGGCTGCGCACTGATTGGTGGCGAAACCGCTGAAATGCCGGGCATGTACCCGGCCGGCGAGTACGATCTGGCCGGCTTTGCTGTGGGCGTGGTCGAAAAATCGAAGATTCTCACTGGGCAGGACGTGCAGCCCGGTGACGTGGTGCTGGGGCTGGCGTCCAGCGGCGTGCACTCAAACGGCTTCAGCCTGGTGCGTAAATGTATTGAGCGGGCTGGCGAGGCGCTACCCGCCACGCTGGACGGACAGCCCTTTAGGCAAGCGGTGATGGCGCCAACACGGCTGTATGTCAAAAGTGTATTGGCGGCGCTGGCGTCACACCCTATCAAGGCACTGGCCCATATCACCGGTGGCGGCCTGCTGGAAAACATCCCACGCGTGCTGCCCGAAGGCCTGGCGGCCCATCTGGTCAAAGGCAGTTGGCCGCAAAGTGAGTTGTTTGCCTGGCTGCAGCGCACTGCTGCCATTGACGACCTGGAGATGAACCGAACCTTCAACAACGGCATCGGGATGGTGGTAGTGATCGGCGCAGAACAGGCCGAAGCCTGTGCCGACCACCTTCGGGCCGCCGGGGAACAGGTGCATGTGATCGGTGTCATCGCGGCCCGGGGCGAGCACTCGGCCGCCGTGGTGGTCCGCTAACGGCAGCGCCGACCTCGACGCCGTTTTCAACCCCTAGTTGAGGTCGCGGCGCAGCGCCAGAGCGCGTTCAGCAACGGCATCGATGTCCAAGCCATCTTCGGCGTGAGACAGATACACCTCCAGATCAGCCAGCGCCAGGGCTGACTGGCCCTGCTCGGCCAGCGCCAAGCCGCGGTCGCGGTACTCGCCCCAGGCCTGCGGCAGCAAGGTAATCAGCCGGTCCAGCACGGGGATCAGCCGGGCCCAGTCTTCCTGGGTACGGTGAATTTCCTTCAGATTACGCAACATCCGGGCGATGATGTCTCGCGCCGGCGCCGGCTGCAGGTACAGGCCGATCGGCGCCTCAAAATCATCGCGCTGAAGGCCACGGCGGCGAAAAGGCTCCAGCCGTTCGCTCAAGTCTTCGCGGCTCAGTGACTCGCCGGTAAGTGGGTCCATAACGACCTGCCCTTTGGTCAGGCTGACCTTGAGCATGAAATGCCCAGGAAAGGCCACGCCACTGGCGTTCAAGCCCAGCCCGAGCGCCAGTTCCATCCACAGGATCGCCAGCGAGATCGGAATGCCGCGCCGGCTACGCAGTACCGCGCTGAGGTAACTGTTTTCGGGGTCGTAATAATCGTTGAGGTTGCCGCCAAAGCCCATGTCCCGGTAAAACATCTGGTTGAGCGTGCGCAGCCGTTGCAGAGCGGACGCATCGCCAGGCACTCGACGCTTGACCCGTTCTAGCAGCTGATCCACCCCGCCCAACACCTGCTGGATGTCAAGCTCGGGGTGCTCGTCTTGCGCCAGACAGGCGGCGGCTTCAAGCAGCGGGAAATCAGCGTCACTTTGCACCAGTGTGGCAAAGTAAGCCAGAGGAGTCGGAACATCAAATTGGATGGACATGGGACTTTGTACCGTCGCGCGACGGCGAGGTCAACTATTTTTGTAATGCTATTTTTCTACTGTCTGGTTTTGGGTTTATCAACGCTGCAGCAACTGGCGCAGGTTCGTGCCACAAAGCCTAAGCGCTATGAAATAAAGAGCAGAAGAACCAAGCAGCACAAGTGCCATCAGGCCAATTCGTTGAAAACTATGGGTGCGCATGGCGGTCCAGTCAAACGCGCCACCCGCCAGCAGCAAGAACGCGGCGAGCAGCGCCGAGGCCAGCACCACCCGCAGCAAAAACAGCCCCCAGCCCGGCGACGGCCGATAACTGCCACGGCGCATCAGGCCCAGCAGCAACCACAGCGCATTGATCAAGGCGCCCAGGCCGATGGCCAGCGCCAAGCCCGCATGCTGCAGCAGCGGCACCAGCGCCAAGGTGAACAGCTGCGTGATGACCAGCACCACAACGGCAATCTTGACCGGAGTCCGGATGTCCTGGCTGGCGTAAAAGCCCGGCGCCAGCACCTTGATGGCCACCAGACCGAGCAAGCCAACACCATAGCCCATCAGCGCAGTGGTGGTCTGGGTCACATCCCGCTCGGTAAAGGCGCCATAGTGGTACAGCACAGACACCAGTGGTTTAGAAAAAGTCAACAGCGCCACGGCACAGGGCAGTGCCAGCAGAACCACCAAGCGCAAACCCCAGTCCAGCATGGCCGAATACCGATCCGCGTCCTGCGCAGCGCGGGCTGCCGCCAGCTGTGGCGTCAACACCACACCCAGGGCCACGCCCAGCAACGCGGTCGGGAATTCCATCAAGCGGTCGGCGTAAGTGAGCCAGCTGACGCTACCAGGCGCCAGGTGCGAGGCAATCTGGGTGTTGATCAGCAGCGAAATCTGCGCCACGCTCACGCCCAGCAGCGCCGGCGCCATCAGCCGGCCAATGCGACGGGTGCCCGGGTCGGCCCAGGCTTGACGCAGTGCTGACCAGCCCAAGCCGATGCGCGGCAGTAGCCCGAGCCGGCGCAGGCCCCAAATCTGCGCCCCGAGCTGCAACAGGCCGCCCAGCATCACGCCAGCAGTCAGGGCATAAATGGGCTCAAGCCCATGACGAGCAAACCAGGGTGAACCCCAGACCATGGCGCCGATCATCGACAGGTTCAGCAGCACCGGTGTGGCTGCCGGCAAGGCAAAGCGCTTCCAGGTGTTGAGCACGCCGGCCGCCAGCGCCACCAGCGACATGAAGGCAATGTAGGGGAACATCCAGCGCGTCATGAACACCGCCGCCTCAAAGCCGCGCGGCGACTGCTGCAGGCCGCTGGCCATGGCCCAGACCAAAATTGGTGCGCCCGCGACACCCAGCACACAGGTCAGTAGCAAGGCCCAGGCCAGCAGCGTGGCGACCCGGTCCACCAGCAGGTGCGTGGCGGCGTCGCCATGCTGCTGCTTACTAGCCGCCAGCACCGGCACAAAGGCCTGGCTGAAGGCGCCCTCGGCAAACAGACGCCGGAACAGGTTGGGGATGCGAAACGCGACGTTGAAAGCGTCGGTCATGGCGCTGGCACCAAACATCGAGGCCATGAGCAACTCGCGCCCCAGCCCGGTGATGCGAGAGGCCAGGGTCAGCAGGGAAACAGTGGACGCAGATTTGAAAAGACTCACCCGCTCAGTGTAGCCCCTGCTAGAATCGTGGGCTTTGCTGGCATCATCCTCAGACACAAGGAACAATTTATATGGCATCTGGAAAACCCAAGAAAAAGAACCCGCGCCTGGCGTCGGGCCGCAAACGCGTCCGTCAGGACATCAAGATCAACGCAGCCAACACCTCGCTGCGCTCACAGTACCGCACTGCGGTGAAGAACGTCGAGAAAGCCGTGCTGGCTGGCGACAAGACCAAGGCCACTGAAGCCTTTGGCAAGATGCAAGCGGTGGTGGACACCGTGGCCGATAAGGGCATCTTCCATAAAAACAAGGCAGCTCGCGACAAGAGCCGACTGTCGACCAAGGTGAAAGCCTTGGCCACCAAAGCCGCCTGATTCCAGGCGCTTCGCACGAATCCCCCTAACCGGGGCTTCGCCGTTTGAACGGGGTGCGCTGTCAGCAAAAGCAAAAGAGCCGTCTTCATGACGGCTTTTTTGTTTGTGTTTCGTATCATCATGGCCATTGCGCTGCCCCGGCAGCAAGCCTTCAACTCTCATCTTGCTGACATAACATGAACATCGGACTTTCGGTTACCCGGATCACCCAACGCGCACCGCACAGCCTGGCGCTGTTCGACGGCGAGCGCACCATGGACTACGCCACCCTGGACCAGCGCAGCAACCGCCTGGCCCATGCGCTGCGCACGGGCCACGCGTTCAACAAGGGCGAGCGCGTTGCGCTGCTGGTGCACAACTGCATGGAAGTGGTCGAGGTGCTGGTGGGGGTCAGCAAGGCGGCCATGGTCTATGTGGGTCTGAACTTTCGCATGACCGAGCCCGAGTTGGTCTCGGTGCTGGCCAACGCCGAGCCGCGCATGATCATCACCGAGCCGGAGTTCGAGGCCATGGCGCAACGTCTCGCCACCCTCCGCAACATCCCGGTGCTGGTGCTGGGGCCGGGTGGCAGCTACGAAGCCGCGCTGGCAGCGGCCAGTGCCGCCTTTGCCCCATGGGCCTACAACGCCTTCCCGCAAGACCACTTTGCCATCGTCTATACCAGCGGCACGACCGGCCTGCCCAAAGGGATTTTGTTCGATCATGCGGCAGCCATGCAACACGGCACGGTCGCCTGCCTGGAGTACGAGATCACCGCCAGCACGCGCTACCTGATCCAGATTCCGCACAATTCCTGCGTCAACATCACCATCGTGCCGACCCTGCTCGCCGGTGGTGCCGTGGGTTTTGCCGAGAGCCGTGGCTTCAGCGGCCCCAAGCTGTGCGAGACGGTCGAACGCCACCACGTGACGCACACCTTCTTGGTGCCAACCATGCTGGCCACGCTACTGGAGCAGGACCCGGGCGACTTTCCGCGCCGCCTGGCATCGATCACCACCCTGGGCTACGGTTCCTCGCCGATTCCGGCCGAACGGCTGCGCACCTTGATCGCGAAATACGGTCCGATCTTCATTCAGCTCTACGGCATGGCCGAGATCGCCTCGATCGGCACGCTGCTGCGCAAGCAGGACCATGTGCATGCGCTCACCGACAAGCCGCAGCTGCTGGCTTCCTGCGGTCGGCCCTCATTTGCCACCACGGTGCGGCTGGTCGGCCCGGACGGCGCCGATGTCCCGGCCGGCGAAGCCGGTGAGATCATTTTTGGCGGGCCGCACACCATGCAGGGCTACTACCGTGAGCCTGAGCGCACGGGCAAGGCGCTGATCGATGGCTGGCTGCATTCGGGTGACGTGGGCCGCATCGACGACGAGGGCTACTGCTACATCGTCGACCGCATCAAGGACCTGATCATCCGCGGCGGTTACAACCTGGCGCCGAGCGAGGTCGAGACCGTGTTGTACACACATCCGGCGGTGCTGGACGCGGCGGTGGTGGGCGTCCCCGACGACAAGTGGGGCGAGGCAGTGCTGGCGGTGGTGGCGCTCAAGCCAGGGCAATCGGTTACCGCCGATGAGTTGCTGCAACTGTGTCGCGCCTCCACGCTGTCGTCGATCAAGCAGCCGGAGCGGGTGGACTTCATCGACGAGATGCCCCGCAACACGATTGGCAAGATCGACAAAAAGGCCGTGCGGGAACCCTACTGGGCCGGGCGGCGTCAAATCTGATCAAGGCGACCTTGGCCGACCGGCAAGAACCGGTGGCGCTGGACTCACTGGCTGTCTGACATGGCCGCAAACTAGGGCTTAGTTTGCCCGGCTGCGGCCTGGAGTCCCGCCGTATAGGGGTGGGTGCGCCGTTCGGCAAACCCGTCCACCAACAGGCCGACGCCGGCAAACAACACCAGGGCGATGCCCAGCCCCTGCGTGAAATCAGCGCGCGTTGCAAAGCGCAGCGCGAGCCCGACGATGCCAAAAACCCCCCACCTGACCAGGTAGATGTGCCAGGCACCATTGACCTTGCTCATGCGCTGGACCTCGGCGCTTCGGGCCGCCTCGGGCTCGGCTTTCACGGCCGCCTGCAATTGGACCAGCTGGGCCGGGGTCCGGTAGCCCACCACCGCGCCGATGGTGGTCATCAGCAAGCCCATCAACAGGAACGGAATGGCCACACCCCGGGCAAAGCCATCGCCACCATCGACGACCAGCCAGGCGCCGAACACCAGGCTCAGCAGCCCAATGGGCAGGATAAAGACCAGCGCCTCGATTTTTTCGCCCTGGAAATACACCAGCATGGCTTCGAGCAATTTCACAGTGGCGTCACTTGGGTTCATGGTGTCTCTGATCAAGAAAAGGATGGTTGGGAAGGATGGCCGGGCAGGGCTAGGCCGACGTCGTTGGCCGATGCCGCACCTGGTCTGGCGATTGGCCGGTCCAGTCACGAAAGGCTCGGTAGAACGAATTGGGCTCCTCAAAGCCCAGCAGAAACGAAATTTCAGCGGCGGGCAGCCTGGTGTTGTGCAAGTAATGGGTGGCCAATGCCGCGCGGGTGTCTTGAAGCACCTTCATGTACGTGGTGCCCTCGGCCTCCAACTGCCGCTGCAGGGTTCTCTTGCTCAGGGCCAGTTTGCTGGCAATCAGATCGGTGGCGATCAGCCCGCTCGGCAGCGCCTCCAGCAGGATCGCGCGAACCCGCTCGCCCAAGGACACTGAATCATCCAACTCGGCCAAGCGTGTGCGCAGCTCTGGTTCAAAGGCAGTCCAGAGCCCTTCGTTGGAGGTCAAAAATGGGCGCAAAGCGTCGGCCTGGCGGAAGGTGAGGTGATGTCCCTCGCCGCGTTCCACGCCAACGCCGAAAAACTCAGCGTATGCGTCCTGCTCTTTGGGCGGTAGGCCGGTCACGACACGCAACGGGCAGATCAGCTCACGGCTGCCGATCCGGGCCAGTGCCACGAAAAAGAGCAGTTCTGTCAGCACCAGGGACTGGGGTGGCTGCACGGTACTGTCAAGCCACACCAGACTGAGGGTGACGGTGCTGCCGGCTTGCCGCAGGTCGAGCCGCATGGGGGCCACCAGTGCCTTGTAACGGGCGATTCGCTGCACCGCCACAAGAAAATTCGGGCTGCACAGTGCCGCGAACAGTGGTGGCGAAAATGACTCGCTCCGGATGGCCTGGCAGAGGCGCAGCGGAAACAGAGGGTCATTCAATTCGCGACCAATACCGTCCCAAAAACGGTAAAAGTCCGCTGAGTTCAAGCGCATGCCTGGCTGCGCCAGCAAGTCCTCCGGCAAGCCGGCACGGCGCAACACATTGGCCGCGCTGACGCCCAGGTCTTTCAGGATCGGGCGCCAGGTGGCGTCCAGCGCGTAGGTGTTTGATGGCATCAAGTGTTGCGTGCTAATGGGGCCACACCATTATCCGATTGCGCCAAAGCCGCCGCAGCCCGAAGGCAAGCCAGCTGGCGTATCAGGCACCGAGGCCAAACTGTGCCTTGATGCCAGCCAGGAAGCTGGCGTCGTCATGCGCCCGGCGTCCCGCCAGAAGCTGCTCGGCATCCGCGCCTGCCTCGTAGCGCAACTGGTCCGTGCCGTCCGTGGCGGCTTGGTAGATGACCTCTGCCACGCCTTCCGGCGGCGATGCCATGTCAGCCATGGGTCCCAATGCCGACATCAGCGCCTGCACCACGGGCTGGTATTCGACTAGGGCGGCGTCATTGCTGAAGTCAAAGGATCGGCCGGCAAAGTCCGTTTTGACCATGCCTGGCTCAACAATCTTCACCCGTACGCCAAACGCGGCGAGTTCGTAATGCAACGCCTCGGACAGCCCCTCCACGGCGAACTTGGTGCCGTGGTATAGCGTGCCCAAGGGG
>CALPLW020000139.1 GCA_943324505.2 Comamonas sp. lk | reverse complement strand
GCCCTGCGGCGGCATCTGCAGCCCATCTGACGTCAGTTACTGGCCATGGCAGTACGGGAATCCAGCGCGGCTTGGCGGGCCGCTAAAATAGGCTGAAAGGTCACACCCATGAGTTTCTTCTACCGCACCCCTTACCAATCTGAAGTTACCCGCTTCATCGACTCGCTCAAGGCGAAAGACCCAAAGCTCGAAGGCAAACAGCGTCAGGGCCGAGAGTTGCTGTGGGACAAGGTCGTGGATCGCAGCGCGCAGGGTGAGTACCGCGAAGCTGGCGTGGCGCAAAAGCCCTACGTCTACCAGACCGACAGCAGCAAGGCCTGAGCATGGCCGAGGTGGCCGCCATGCCGGAGGTGGTCGACAACGTGGCGGTAGCGCGGCTGTATGGCGAGCCGCTGTTCGCCATGCCCCAAGACCTGTACATCCCGCCCGACGCGCTGGAGGTGTTTCTGGAGGCCTTCGAAGGCCCGCTAGACCTTCTGCTCTACCTGATCCGCAAGCAAAACTTCAACATCCTCGACATTCCTATGGCCGGGGTGACGCGCCAGTACCTGAGCTATGTGGAAGAAATCCGTGGCCGCAACCTGGAGCTAGCCGCCGAATACCTGCTGATGGCCGCCATGCTGATCGAGATCAAATCACGCATGCTGCTGCCGCCGCGCAAGGTGGCAGAGGGCCAGGAGGCCGAAGACCCGCGCGCCGAGTTGGTGCGCCGGTTGCTGGAATACGAGCAAATGAAGCTGTCTGCGGCCCGCCTGAATGCGCTGCCCCAGCTGGGTCGGGATTTTCTCAAGGCCCAGGTGTTCATCGAACAATCGCTGCAACCCCGCTTCCCCGAAGTGCACCTGGCTGACCTGCAAGAGGCATGGCGCGACATCCTGAAGCGGGCCCGGCTGGTCCAGCACCACCACATCACCCGTGCTGAACTCTCGGTGCGTGAGCACATGAGCATGGTGCTCAAAAAATTGCAGGGCCGCCGTTTTGTCGAATTTGAAGCTCTGTTTGATGCCAGCAGTGGCGCCCCAGTGCTGGTGGTGACCTTCATCGCCCTGCTGGAGCTGGCCAAAGAGACCCTGGTTGAAATTACCCAAGCCGAGGCCTTCTCCCCCATCTACGTGCGGCTCGCCTACACCCCGGCCTGAGCGACAGCGGCGCGGCGAGCCTCAGGCCGTCTCACCGGTCGGCTCGCGCCCCATCAGCCGTGCCACCGCGTCCGCAGCCAGCAGTTCTCCGTCAAGCAACGCCACCACCGTTTGTGCGATGGGCATCTCCAGACCCAACTGGCGGGCCCGCTCCACCACCGTACGGGCGCTGTACACGCCTTCGGCCACATGGCCGAGCGACGCGACGGCCTGCGCGCAGCTCTGACCGGCAGCCAGCGCCAAGCCGACCCGCCGGTTGCGCGACAGACTGCCTGTGGCCGTCAGTACCAGATCACCCAAACCACTCAAACCCATGAAAGTGTCGGGCCGTGCGCCCAGCGCCACCCCCAGCCGCGTCATTTCAGCCAAGCCCCGGGTGATCAGCGCAGCGCGCGCGTTCAGGCCCAGGTTCAAGCCATCGCACAGACCGGTTGCAATGGCCAGGACGTTCTTGACCGCTCCTCCCGCCTCAACACCGACCAGGTCGTCATTGGCGTAGACCCGCAGCGCCGGACCATGAAAGGCCGCCACCAGAGCCTGGCGCACGGCCAGGTGCGGGCTGGCTGCCACCAAAGCCGTCGGCTGGCCACGCGCCACCTCCAAGGCGAAACTCGGGCCGCTCAAGGCGCCAGCCATCACCGCTGGCGCCACCTGGCTCTGGATTTCATGCGCCATCAGGCCAGCACTGCCAGCCACACCGGGCTCGAAGCCCTTGCACAGCCAGGCCAGGGGGACGCGGCAGTCGGCCAACTGCAACAGCAGACCGCGCAAGCCTGCCATAGGGGTGGCCAGGACCACCAGCTCGGCGTCAGCCGCCAACGCGCCGACCGGGACTGAGGGGCCCAGCACCTGCAGTGACGCCGGCAAGGCCACCTCTGGCAAATAGCGTCGGTTTTCCCGCACGGCCTGCAGAGCCGATGCCTGAGCAGCGTCGCGTGCCCAGAGTGTCACATCGTGATTCGCCCGTCGGTGACCGGCCGCACTCACCGCCAGGGCTGTGCCCCAGGCACCGGCACCGATCACTACTATTTTCATAGCAGACTATGCCCATGGCACAAGGGCCAAGGGCCTAAATGATCACTGAGTGACGATGCGGGGGGCATCATCGGCAGCGGCTTGTTGCTGCTGCTCATACATCGCCTGGAAATTGATTTCCGACAAATGCACCGGCGGAAAACCAGCGCGTTGAATCAAATCGGCCACATTACCGCGGAGGTAGGGGTAGACGATCTGCGGGCAGGCAATGCCCATGATTTGGCTCATCTGCTCAGCCGGCAGATTGCGGATCTCAAAAATGCCGGCCTGCATCACCTCAGCCAGGAACACGGTTTTGTCCTTGATCTTGGTCTGCACCGTGGCGGTGACGGTGACCTCAAACACACCTTCCGCTACCGGGTTGGCATTCACACCCAGTTGAATATCCACCGTGGGGGACTCCTGCTCCAGCAAGATGGCGGGGGAATTGGGTTGCTCCAGCGAGGCTTCCTTCAGGTAGACGCGCTGAATCTGAAAAACGGGGTCGAGTTGCTCTGCCATGGCGATACTTTCTGGTCAATAAAAACCCGCACCCAGGCCGCGAAGATGGGCCCATAGGCGGGATCAGCCGCGGATTATCTCAGGCCGCAGCCTGTAGCAGAGGCAGCAGCCCGCCCTGCCCGTCCAGCGCCATCAGGTCATCACAGCCACCTACATGGGTAGCACCGATGAAAATCTGGGGCACGGTGCGCCGGCCGGTCATGTCCATCATCTGCTGACGTTGCTCGGGATCGGTGTCAATTCGAATTTCTTCGATTTGCTCCACGCCGCGGGCCTTGAGAATCTGCTTGGCCCGCACGCAATACGGGCAAACAGCGGTGGTGTACATCTTGACGGCTTGCATGGCAACTTCCTGTAGCGATTCGGTCTGGCTCTGAAAAATGAAGGGAATAACGATGGGTCAGGCTTTTTCCAAGGGCAGATTGGCGCTGCGCCAGCCAGCCAAACCACCCGCCAACGACTGCGCCTGCTCGTAGCCCAGCTTCTTGGCCACGGCCAGGGCACGGCCCGAGCGCGCGCCGCTTTGACAAACCAGTATCAGTGGCAGCGCCTTGTTTTTGACCAGCCCGGGTAACTTGTCTTCGAGCTGGTTGAGTGGCACATTTTTGGAGCCCACCACATGCCCGGCAGCAAACTCTTCGGCTTCGCACACATCCACCACCACGGCTTTTTCGCGGTTGATCAACTGCACGGCTTGGGTCGCGCTTAGACCAGAAACGCTGGCGCCCTGGATCGCCGGCCACAACAGCAGACTGCCCGACACCAGCGCAACGCTGATCAACATCCAGTTATCGACAATGAATTTCAACTTGTGTCCTTTTCTTTCTGCTCAGGCCGCATAGCCCTGCCCCTCATTTTAGAATGGCGGGGTGCGCAGTGTAGTGCGCCTTTGGCTTGGCCACACGCCAGAGCCCCGTATTCCGGCCACTCAAACGCCAACCCTGTTCCGACAGACCATGCATAAACTTGTTCTTATCCGCCACGGCGAGTCGACCTGGAACCTTGAAAACCGTTTCACCGGCTGGACGGACGTCGACCTCACTGCCACCGGACTAGAACAGGCCAAGAACGCCGGCCAACTGCTCAAGGCCGCCGGCATTGACTTTGACGTCGCCTACACCAGCGTTCTCAAACGCGCCACCCGTACCCTGTGGCATGTGCTGGACGAAATGGACCGCACCTGGCTGCCGGTGGTCAACAACTGGCGCCTGAACGAACGCCACTATGGCGCCCTGCAAGGCCTGAACAAAGCGGACATGGCGCGCCAATACGGCGAGGCCCAGGTTTTGGCTTGGCGCCGAAGCTATGACGTGCCGCCGCCGCCGCTGGACCCAGCCGACCCTCGCTGCGAGCGCGGCGACCCGCGCTATGCGCGGCTAAAGCCAGGCCAGGTGCCCCTCACCGAATGCCTCAAAGACACCGTCGCACGGGTGATGCCGTTCTGGAACGAGGCACTCGCCCCGGCCCTCAAGAGTGGCCGGCGCCTGGTGGTCGCCGCGCACGGCAATTCGATTCGGGCCTTGGTGAAGTACCTGGACGGCATCTCTGATCAAGACATCGTCGGGCTGAACATCCCCAACGGTATTCCACTGGTGTATGAGCTTGACGATGCGCTAAAGCCAATCCGGCACTACTATCTGGGTGACGCGCAAGCTGTGGCCCAAGCGGCAGCCGCCGTGGCATCACAAGGTAAAGCCTAGGTAAATAGGGAACTCCGCAAGGTCTGCGGCATCCAAACGTGTATATTGGTACCGCACAGGAAAGACTATGGGACAAAAACTGAAGATCAGCGGCTGGGTGGCACTTGGCGTGATGGCCGGTGCTCTGACGACCGTGTCACTGCAAACCGTGGCACGGGGTACGCTCGCTCCACTGCCGCTTGAGGAGCTTCAGCAGCTCGCTGCCGTGTTTGGCATGGTCAAAAGCAATTACGTCGAACCCGTCGACGATAAAAAGCTGATCACCGATGCCATTGTCGGCATGGTGTCCAGCCTGGACCCGCACTCGCAATACCTCGACAAGAAAGCACTCAAGGAGTTTAACGAGGGCACCACCGGCAAGTTTGTCGGCGTTGGCATTGAGATTGCCATGGAAGAGGGCCTGGTCAAAGTCGTTTCCCCGATTGAGGGTTCGCCAGCACACCGCGCCGGGCTCAAGCCCGGTGACCTGATCAGCAAGATCGACGAGACCCTGGTCAAGGGGCTGACACTCAATGAGGCCGTCAAGCGCATGCGCGGCGAGCCCAACACCAAGGTAATCCTGACCATCCTGCGAAGGTCCGAGAACCGCAGTTTCCCGGTCACCATCACGCGCGACGAGATTCGCACCCAGTCGGTGCGGGGCAAACTGATTGAACCCGGTTATGGCTGGATCCGGGTCAGCCAGTTCCAGGAACGCACTGTGGAAGACTTCGCCCGAAAGGCCGAAGAAATCTACAAGCAGGACCCCCAGCTCAAGGGCCTGGTGCTTGACCTGCGCAATGACCCCGGTGGCTACCTCGACGCTGCAGTGGCCCTGTCGGCGGCTTTTCTGCCAGAAAACGTAACCGTGGTCTCGGCCAATGGGCAATTGCCAGAGAGCAAGTTCACCTACAAGGCAGCGCCCGAGTTTTACCAGCGGCGCACCGGTTCTGATCCACTCAAGCGATTGCATGACGCGACCAAAGGCGCTTTCAAGACAGTGGCGCTGGTGGTGCTGGTCAACGAGGGCTCGGCCTCGGCCAGCGAAATTGTCGCCGGCGCATTGCAAGACCATAAGCGCGCGACCCTGATGGGCAACCAGACCTTCGGCAAGGGCTCAGTCCAGACCGCGGTCTGCCTGGACCCATCCTTCCGTATGGACAACTGCCCCAGTGCCGGCCTCAAGCTCACCACCAGCCGCTACTACACGCCCAGCGGCAAGTCGATCCAGGCCAAAGGGATCGTGCCCGACGTCATGGTCGATGAAACCGAAGAGGGCAACCTGTTTGCGGCGCTGCGCACCCGTGAGGCTGACCTGGAAAAGCACCTGGGCAGCGGACAGGGCGCTGAGGTGAAGGACCCAGCCCGTGAAAAAGCGCGTGAAGAAGCCCGCAAAAAACTCGAGGACGAGATGAAGAAGCCAGTGGCCGACCGCAAGCTGCCCGAGTATGGCTCCGACAAGGATTTCCAGCTGATCCAGGCACTCAACCAGCTCAAGGGACGCCCCGTCTTGGTCAGCAAAACGCTGACGGTACGCAAGGAAGAGAAGAAAGAAGACTGAGCGCCCATGACGGATGACCAGCTGCTGCGCTACTCGCGCCACATTCTGCTCGATGAGATCGGAATAGAGGGGCAGGAACGTATTCTGGGCAGCCGGGTGCTGATGGTAGGCGCGGGTGGGCTGGGCTCCCCGGTGGCCCTGTATCTGGGCTCAGCAGGCGTGGGCCACCTCACGGTGGCAGACCATGATGTGGTCGACCTCACCAACCTGCAGCGACAGATTGCCCACACCACCTATCGCATCGGGCAGGGCAAAGCCAGCTCAGTGCGGGAAGCGGTCGCGGCCCTGAATCCCGGGGTCATCGTCCGGACCCTGCCACTGCGCGCCGATGCCGCCTTGCTGGACCGCGAGGTAGCCGTGGCGGACATCGTATTGGACTGCTGCGACAACTTCGTCACCCGGCACGCCATCAATGCCGCCTGTGTCAAGCACCGCAAACCGCTGGTGTCGGGCGCGGCCATCCGTTTTGACGGTCAAATTTGTGTTTATGACCCACGTGCGGACGACTCGCCCTGCTACGCCTGTGTGTTCCCCCCCGATCGCGACTTTGAGGAAACCCGCTGCGCCACCATGGGCGTGTTTGCGCCGCTGGTGGGGATCATCGGCGCGATGCAAGCGGCTGAGGCGCTGAAGCTGATCAGCGGCGCGGGGCAGCCTTTGACCGGGCGCCTGTTGATGCTCGATGGTCGGGCGATGGATTGGCAAGAATTGCGCTTGCCACGCAATCCGCAATGCAGCGTGTGCGGCCCAAAGCCTTGAGGTTGGTACAGACCCGCTACCCTCAAGGATGAGCCGCGATCGGCAGCCAATTTCCGAGTTTGCAGCAATTTCCTGCTGTTAGACTCAGTTTTGGTGCTCCGCTTTACGCCATGATATTGCCCTGTACTGGCTTCGACACACTGATGACCCATGATCAATCTGCTTGACTTGCAGTTGGAAGGCGCCCTCGCACTGCTGCGGCATGATCCTTCAAGCCAATTGCCGGAGGCCAGCACTTCACCCTCAGCCTTTTTGCAGAGTGTGATTGATCAGTTGTGCGAGTTATCCCTGAAAGACCCCCTGACCGGCCTGGCCAACCGACGTCATTTCCGTCACGTGCTGGGCCTTGAAATTGAAGTAGTTGCCCGATCTGGCGAGCCAGCGCTGTTGCTCATGCTGGACATCGACCATTTCAAGAAAATCAATGACACGCATGGCCATCTGGCCGGCGACCAAGTCCTGCAGGTGATTGCCCGATGCCTGGCGGATTGTGTTCGACCCATGGACACTGTGGCACGTTATGGCGGTGAGGAATTCGCTGTCATTCTGCCGTCTTGCGACATCGCCTTTGGCAAGATCGTGGCAGATCGAATTCGCGAAACCATTGAATCGTTGCGCATCCCATTGGTAAGCCGCGCAGAGCTGCAGGTGACCGTCAGCATTGGCGGCGCCTTCGCGCCCGAATGGATTCGCTCCACCACCGCGATCTGGACGGATCGCGCTGACCTGCAGTTGTACCGTGCCAAATCCGAGGGCCGCAACCGGGTTTGCATCGACGCACAACAGAAGACTTCGGTCAGCGCAGAAGAAAAAAGTCTGCTATTTGGGCACCTCTCCCTTGGCGATACCGCCTGGATCGACAGTGTGGCCAATGATGCCCCCAGCCAATCGCCTCGGGCCGCGCAATGAATAAGGTGAATTCACGATGACCGATGTGCTGAACCCTCCGAAAGACCTGCACCCGGCCAGCACGACGCGCCCCAAGCCCATGGGCAAGGTGTTAGCGATCACCAGCGGCAAGGGCGGCGTGGGCAAGACCTTCGTGTCGGCCAATCTAGCGGCAGCTCTGGCCAAACGTGGCAACCGCGTGCTGGTGCTTGACGCCGACCTTGGGCTGGCCAACCTGGACGTGGTGCTCAATCTCTACCCCAAACTCACGCTGCACGATGTGTTCACCGGTAAAGCCAAGCTCGAAGAAGCGATCGTCCGCGCCCCCGGCGGCTTCTCCGTGCTGCTGGCAGGTTCTGGCATGGTCGAGTACTCGCGGCTGAGCTCCGAGGTGCGCGACGACTTTCTTCGCATCATGAACGGCCTGACGCCGCACTACGACATCGTGCTGCTCGACACCGGCGCCGGTATTTCCGATGTCGTGCTGTTTGCGGTGTCACTGGCCTCTGAGGTCTTGGTCGTCGCCACACCGGAACCCACGTCGCTGACCGATGCCTATGCCACCATCAAGGTGCTGGCCGGACAACAAAAGCGCCAAAGCATTCGATTGGTGGTCAATCAGACCGCGCGCTTGGGCGATGGTCGAGCCATCACAGCGCAGCTGCAGCAAGTGCTGGACCGCTTTGTGCCCAGTGAACCGGGTCGGCAATTGCGCCTGATTCACATGGGGGATATTCCCGCTGATCCACAGGTTCGAATGGCGATCATGCGACGTCAATTGCTGATGCAGTCCATGCCGGGCAGCCCTGCCGCGCTGGCCGTTTCTCAGCTTGCGGCCAAGTTGCAAGAAGCGATCATGCGCTGATGATCCAGCCCTCCAGCGGGTCCAACGCAGCCGGCAGGCCGTAAGACTGGTCACCCTGCTCCCACCGAACCTGAGCCCAGGCGGCCTGCAACAGGCACAGCACGGCGTCCAATGCGTCGCCGCTCGCATCGTCCACCAGCACATCGCGTTGCGCATGCGTCAGCTTGAGCTGCAGGCCCAACCGGGTCCGGCCGTTTTCCAAACCCGTAATGAGGTCCTTACGGGCAATCAGTCGCTCTGGCGTCTGTTTGGCTCGATCGTCGCTCTTGTAGCTACGCGCACCCAGCAGCTCACGCGCCAGCAATCCCGGATAGGCCTCCAGCGCAACTCGCCGGGCCTGACCGTCGGCTGACCGGTCTTGCGGATCACCGGGGTGCAGGCCAGGCAGGCAAACACCCGCCCCAAGCAAGCGCGGCACGCCGGCATGCAGCATGTAGGCTACCGGTGGGTTGACCCATTTCATGGAAGGGCTTGAGCCGGCAGGTCGATCGGTCGCTCTATGGGCAAACTTGCCGCCAACGGGGCGCTGCGCGCAAAAAGCGGCAAACTGCTGGCGGATGTCTGGTCGGCTCAGACCAGCGTAATGACGGATGCATGGCTCCCATTGCAAGGGCCAGCCCAGCGCCTTCACCAGTTCACGGGGTAGGCCAAAGGGCAGGTCAAAACCGCCCACCCAGGTCAATGGCTGCTGCAGCCAGGCACTGAACGCATCGAGTGATTCCAGGCGCTCCAGCCCGCTCAACTG
>CALPLW020000138.1 GCA_943324505.2 Comamonas sp. lk | reverse complement strand
GCTTGTGCGGCTACCGGGTAGTTGGCGGCCAGAGCACCGCCGGTCAGCAGCGTGACGGCGGCGCCGGGCAGTCGGTGGCGCAACGCCATAGACAGCTCGATGCCAGCCGCGCCGCCGCCGACCACCGCCAGCCGCAACGCCTGGCTTTGCGCCAGTGCGACCACGCGCGGCCACAGGGTGCCAAAGGCCTCGATAGGCCGCACAAACAAGCCATGCTCGCGCACACCGGGCATGAGCACCTCCATGTGTTGCCGGTCCTGCACGGCACCGGTGTTGACCGACAGCCAGTCGAAGTCAAGTACGCTGCCGTCGTCAAGCGTGACGCGGTTATTCGCGGCGTCCAGCGCACTCACGCTGAGCGGCGTCCAGCGCACCGACGTGCCAGCGAGCAGCGGCTCCAGCGCGATGACGCATTGTTCCAGCGCGTAATGGCCGGCCACATAGCCGGGCACCATGCCAGAGTACAGCTGGCGCGGGTGCGGCGTTACCAGGGTGATCTTGGGCGGCAGTGCGCCGTGGCGAATGAGTTCGGCGTAGCGTTTGAGCACTTGCACATGGGCGTGACCGGCGCCAAGCAGGACCAGGTGTTTCATGGGTCAGGGGTTCCAGCGCAGTTGGGTCAGGTAGGCCAGGCTTTGGCCGCCGGTATTGTCGCTGTCGGCGCCGACAGCCACGGCGATGACCGGCGGGGTGCTGCGACTCTCCTGGCCGAACAGGCGGGCAAAGTCTTCGGCCACATTGCGGCGCTGGGTGACCCACTGGCCGCTGGGGCTTGCAGGGCCGTCCAGCACCAGGTAACGAACTCGGGCCGAATAGGGGTTGGCGCCAGAGCTCCCGGCCGGGTAGCGGCTGTCCCACAGGTAGCAGAGGGTGGCGGCGGGCAGGGCCTGGCCGGTCACGGCGCGCGCCAGGCTCAAGGCCGCCCGCTGGCCGAAAGGGATGTCTGCCAGCGGCTGGTCAAACATCACGCAGACCTTGAGCGCGGCGTCGTCTCCGGGCTTGGTGGCAATATCGGCCTGTGGCAGGCCGCGCTCAAGCCGCCAGCGCCAGCTCAGGTACTGCGGTGCCGGCCCGGCCCAGGCATGGCTGAGCACGCCGTAGGACGCGTTGGTGGTCAGTTCCAGCACGGTGTCACCGGCCAGTGGCACGAGGCTGAAGCGACTGCGTGGCACAGCTTTGTCAGCCGGCAGGCCGCTGGCCACCCAGGCCGGGTGCAGCGCGACGCCGGCAGCGGCATCAAACGGCGCCAACTTTTGAGAAAAAACGGCGCTAGGCCACGTAGTCATTAGGGTTGTAGCTACTAAATAAATAGCAAATCGGTGTCGAAGCAAAGTTGTTCCCATGCTCAACCCCGGCGCCAGTCGTGGTAACGGCGCACCCAGGCCAGCAGGCGTTCCGGGGCGTGGGCGCGTTTCCAGGCGCCGGCGGCGTACTTGTTGGCCTCGGCCATTGTGGGGTAGGGGTGGATGGCGCCCAGGATCTTGTTCAGGCCCAGCCCCTGCTGCATGGCCAGCACGTACTCGGCCAGCAGCTCCCCTGAATGGCTGCCGACGATGGTCACGCCCAGAATGCGGTCTTGCCCGGGCACGGTCAGCACCTTCACAAAGCCCTCGGTCTCGCCCTCGGCGATGGCGCGGTCCAGGTCGTCGAGGGGGAAGCGGGTGAGTTCATGGGCGATGCCTTGGGCGCGCGCCTCCTGCTCATTCAGCCCGACACGGGCCACCTCGGGCTCGGTGAAGGTGACGCTGGGCATGGCCTGGTAGTCGGCCCTGAAGCGCCGGAACTGGCCAAACAAGGCATTCACGGTGGCGTACCAGGCCTGGTGCGCCGCAGCGTGGGTGAACTGGTAGGGCCCGGCCACATCACCCACAGCATAAATGTTGGGGTACAGGGTCTCCAGATAGGCGTTGGTGTCGATGGTGCGACCGGTGGGGATGCCCAAGCCCTCCAGGCCGTAGCCATCCAGCCGGGCCACCCGGCCCACGGCGCACAGCAGCTCATCAAAGGGCAGGGCGGTCTCTTGCCCCTGCTGAGTCACCACCAGGGTCTTGACCGGTGCGTCCGCCCCACTGGCGGTCTCGCAGCGCAAAGCCGTGTGGCTGGTCAGCACCTGCACACCGTCGGCTCGCAGCGCGGCTGTCACCAGCGCAGCCACCTCCTCGTCGTCGCGCAGCAGCAGGCGCGGCGCTTGTTCCACCAGTGTCACCTTGGAGCCGAGCCGGGCAAAGCTTTGCGCCAGTTCGCAGCCGATCGGCCCGCCGCCCAGCACCAAGAGCCGCTTCGGTGCCGCCGTCAGCGTGGCAAAACGCGCCCACAGAGTGTCACTGGTCACATAGCCAGCCTTGGCCAGCCCGGGCAGGGGAGGCACCAGTGGCCGGGCGCCGGCGGCGATCACGATGCTGCGGGCGCTCAGCCGCTGCGTGCTGCCGTCGGGGTGCTTGATCTCGACCGTCCAGGGGTTGCACAGCGTGGCGTGGCCCTGCACCACCTCCACGCCCAGGCTGGTGTAGCGGGCCACGCTGTCGTGCGGGGCAATGGCGGCGATCACGGCCTGGATGCGCTGCATGACAGCCGGGAAGTCGACCACCGGCTCTACCCCTTGCAGGCCAAAGCGGCCGGCATCGCGCATTTGCTGCGCCACCCGGGCGCTTTTAATCAGGGCCTTGCTCGGCACACAGCCGTAGTTGAGGCAATCGCCGCCCATGACCTTGGCCTCCACCAGCGTCACCCGGGCTTTAACGGCCGCTGCGATATACGCCGAGACCAGCCCGCCGGCGCCGGCACCGATGACAATTAAATTGCGGTCAAAGCGCCGGGGCCGCTGGCCACGCCAGCGTGCGTACACACGGCGCCGCTGCAGCGCCAGCATCGCCACCTTGGTCATCAATGGAAACAGGCCCAGCAGGGCCAGCGCGCCGAGCAGCCCCGGGCTGGCGACATCGCGCAGTGCGCTGATGCTGGCAAGTTCGGTCCCGGCATTCACGTAGACCGCGGTGCCGGCCAGCATGCCGAGCTGGCTGACCCAGAAAAAGGTCCAGGGGCGCAAGGCGGTCAGGCCCATGGCCAGGTTGATGACAAAGAAGGGCACCACCGGAATCAGGCGCAGGCTGAACAGATACAGGGCGCCGTCGCGCGCCAGTCCCTGGTTGATGCCTGCCAACCGGGCCCCAAACCGGGCCTGCACGCTGTCGCGCAACACAAAGCGCGCTGCCAGAAAGGACACGGTGGCGCCCAGGGTAGAGGCAAAAGACACCAGCAGCAGGCCCCAGCCCAACCCGAAGATGCCGCCGCCCGCCAGCGTCAGGATGGCAGCGCCGGGCAGTGACAGTGAGGCCACCGCCACGTACAGCGCAAAAAAAGCGCCGCGCACGGTCCAGGGTGCCTCGCGGTACAGTGCGCTGAGCCCTGCCTGGCTGGTCTGCAGGTAGGCCAGACTGAAAAAGCGGCCCAGGTCCAGGGCCACAAAGCCGGCCAGCGCCAGCAACAGTGCGGCCAGCACCAGCAACCGGCTGCGTGTCATGACAAGGCCCTCCAACCCCACCAGATGCGGGTGGCGATGGTGATGGCGCACAGGGCGGCAAAGCCGTAAGCCAGCGCCGCAAAGTGTTGTGGCCACAGGCACATGGCGGCAAAACAGGCCAGTGTCTCAGTGGCTTCGGTCAGGCCGCCCAGAAAGTAAATGGATTTGTTCGGGTAGGCGGTGCTGCTCATGCCGCGCTTGGCGGCCAGCACTGCAAAGGCCAGGAAGCTGGCGCTGGTGCCCATGAAGGCGGCCAGCAGCACGGCCGCCGCCAGCGCGTTGTTCGGCGGGTCGGCCAGGGCAAAGGCCAGGGGGATGCTGGCGTAAAAAAGGAAGTCCAGCGCAATGTCCAGAAAACCCCCGGCATCGGTGGGTTGGCCCTGACGCGCGACCGCGCCGTCCAGGGCATCCAAGAGTCTTGAGATAAATATGGCTCCAGCCCCCGCCAGATATAGCTTGTTAGCTATCAAAAACGCAGCAACTACGCCCAGTGCGAAGCCGGCCAGTGTGACGCTGTTGGCCGACAGGCCCCAGCGTGCCAGCTGCCTGCCAGCGGCGGTGACCGGGCGGCGGATCAGGGCGGTGGCGTAGGGGTCAAGCATGGGGCATGTGGGCAGGGTAAGCCATGGTAGCGCAGGGCGCACAGCTAACAGGCCCTTAGGGGGCGGGTGGCAGATGCGTGAGCTGCGCTGGGTTGGCCACGTCGGCCAGGTCATGGGTCACCAGCAGCGCCGGGATCTGGCGGGTGCGGACCAGCCCAAACACCAGTGCGCGCATGCGCTCGCGCAGCGCTACATCGAGCCGGGCAAAGGGCTCGTCCAGCAGCAGCGCCAGCGGTTGGGCCAGCAGGGCGCGGGCCAGCGCCACCCGGGCTCGTTGGCCGCCTGAGAGCGTGGCCGGGTCTGCGTTGGCAAAGGCGTCCATTTCCACGTCGGCCAGGGCCTGTCGCACCTGGGCTTGGCGTTCGGCCGCCGGGCCGCCAGGCACGGCAAACAGCAGGTTGTCGCCTACCGTCATGTGGGGGAAGAGCAAATCGTCCTGGAACAGGATGCCGACCCGGCGTGCGGGCGTCGGCAGCGTGTCGATGCGCTGGCCGTTCAGGTGCACCATGCCATCAAATTGCAGTCCCCGGGGCAGCGTGCCGCAGAGGGCGGCCAGCAGGCTGGACTTGCCCGAGCCGCTGGGCCCCATCAGGGTGTGCACGCAGCCCGGTGCCACGCTCAAGCGCAAGGCGTTCAGCAACACCCGCTGTGGCGTACGCAGGCTGTGTAGATCGAGGGTCAGGGTCATGGCAGGCAGAACTGTACAGGCCGTGTCAGCCCTCACAAGCGCCGGGCCCGGCCCAGCCGGGCCGCCAGCGCGAACATCAGCACGGGAAGCAGCCACTGCAGCCCGGCGTAGGCGGCGGTGAGTGAGCGCTGACCGCCCGAGGCCAGCGTGACCGCTTCAGTGCTGACCGTGTTGAAGCGGCCCGCGCCCACATAGAGGGTGGGCAGGTACTGAGCAACGCTGACGGCAAAGCCCACCGCCAGGCTGGCGGCCAGGGCGGCGCGCAGCAGCGGCCATTTGACCTGCCACAAAAAGGCCCAATGGCTGCGGCCCAGCGTGGCGGCGAGCTGCGCCAGCCGGGCATCAAAGCTGGTGTAGGGTCCCTGCAGCGCCAGCAACACATAGGGCAGGCAAGCCAGCGTGTGCGCCAGCCACAGGCCGCTGGCCTGGCCGTCCAGCCCCCAGGCCAGGGCCAGCTGGTGCAGCCCCAGCGCCCATAGCACGCTGGGCAGCGCCAGCGGCAGGTAAAGCAGGGCTTGGGCCTTGGCCTGCCAGCTGTGCGGCGCCAGCTCCAGCCAGGCCACCGCCCACAGCAGCGCGCTCAGGCTACTCGCCAGCGCGAGCCCGGTGGTGACCCAGAGTGTGGTGCTGCTGGACATCACCGACTGCCAGGCTGCCAGGCTCCAGGTCTCGGGCAAGAGCTGCGGGAACGGCCAGCTGCCGGTCACGCTGCCCAGGCCCAGCGCCAGTCCCACGGTCAGGTAGACGCCCAGTAGCCAATCCAAAGGCTGGTGGGTGGTGGCCCTGATGATGATGGTCGTGATGGTGCCGGGCGAGGGCTGAGCGGCTGCGCGCATCGCGTCGGGGCCACGTGTCTGACGACGGCGCCACAGGGGGCTGCGCGTGCTGCTCCAGGCCAGTGCTGCCGCAAGCGCCATGGCTGCCGCCAGCAGCCACGCTGCGGCAGCACCTTGCGCGTTGGTGGCCGGGTCAGCATCCTGCAGCCACTGCCAGGCCAGCACGGCCAGCGTGGGAGGCGCGCCAGGCCCGATCACCAGCGCCACATCCACCACGGTCAGGTTGTAGGCCAGCACTGCGAGCAGTGGCCCCAAAAGCCGGGGCCAGAGTTGGGGCCAGGCCACGCGCCACCAGGCGCTGCGGGCGCTGTAACCCAGAGTCTGCGCCAGCCGCAGCTGCTGTTGCAATTGCGGACCCACCTCGGGCCGTTGCAACTGGGCCAATGCGGCCCACAGCAAAAATGGCGTCTCTTTGAGCACCAGCACCGCCACCAGGCCCAGGCCCCAGGGGTCTTGCGTGGTCGGCCAGGGCGGTGGCGCGCTGAAGCCAGTGGCCCAGGGCGATAGCAGACGCAGCAGCCAGCCGCTGGGCGCCAGCAATGCCACCAGCCCGATCGCCAGGGCCACATGCGGCAGGGCCAACAGTGGCGCCAGGCCACGCGCCAGCCGCGTGCTCACGGTGGCGTCAGGCAGGGCGCTGAATGTGCGGCACAGCAGCCAGGCCGCCACCGCCGTGCTCAGGATGCTGGCCAGCAACCCGGTCCACAGACTCATGGCCAGGGCGCGCAGGGTCTGCGGGTCTTGCCACAGTGCCATCCAGCCTACCGGGTCCAGCCCGGCCTGCACAGCCGCCCACAGGCTCCAGCCCAGTGGCAGGGCTGCGAGTGTCAGCAGCAGCGCTGGGCATGGCGGCGGAATGGCCTTAAAGACCGCGATCGATTGAGTCAATTCAAGTAAGGGCGTGGGGTCAAAGCTAGGACAATGGTACGGATAATCGACTCTGCCGCGAATATGTCGATAGTAAGGGCTTGGGCGAAGCAAATGTCATGAGGTGAAGCAATGAAATGGAGATTCATTTACCGGGGCCTTAAGGCGAGGTACAGAGACCAACGGCTCGAACTGCGTGCGCTGACCCAGACGCTTCGGTCAACCGATATTGCGATCGACGTCGGCGCCAACAAGGGCAGCTATTTGTGGTCACTCAGCAAAGCTGTGCCCAGGGGCCGCGTCGTGGCATTTGAGCCCCAGCCGTTGCTGGCCGATTACCTGCGTCAGGCCTGCCAACGAGCCGGATTGACGAATGTGCAAGTGGAGCAGTTGGGCGTTTCCAACGACGAGCAGCGTCGCGTGCTGGCTGTTCCGGGGAGTGGAGCAACGTCACCAGGCGCATCTTTCGAGGCTGCGGTTCGTGACCGAGAGACCTGCAAGACCATCGAGGTTGACGTCGTCACACTCGACCAGTACTTTGAGCATGCCAAAAGCCGGATTGGCGCCCTCAAAATTGACGTGGAGGGCCATGAAATGGCAGTGCTGCAGGGCGCACGTGAGTTATTGACAATTCACCGCCCGATGGTGGTCTGTGAATCAGAAAGGCGGCACATGTCGTCAGGTAGCGTTGCCGATGTGTTTGCGTTCTTCTCGGAGTTGGGCTACGAGGGTTCCTTCGCCAGACTAGGCGAACTGCATCCGGTCGCCGTGTTCGACCCGGACATTCACCAGTCCGAGACAGGCGACCGATTCTGGGATTCGCCGACCTATTGCAATAATTTTATTTTCAAACCGGGCATTTCGGCTTGACTCTGCGGCCGCGTTGGCCCCGAGTAACCCCACCATGACTTTGACGTCTCCCCACCCCATCTCGTCCCGCATGGACAGTGCCCGGCTCGGGCTGCTCTACTTTGTAGCGCTGTCGGCCAGTCTGGGCACGGCCGTGTCGGCCATCGGCCGCCTTCTGTTGTACTTGGCCGCGCTGGTTTATCTGGTGGGCCTCGCCCGCGGCCGCGGTCGGGCTACGGGCACAGGTTTACCACCGGCCATGAGCTGGGCGGTCTTGCTTGCCTTGGCCTACATGGCTTTGTCAGTGCTGTGGTCGGCGGTGGGGCCGGTTGAGGCCCTGTGGTCCTGGAGCCGGCATGCACGGATCTTGACCATCCTGATCCTGCTGTGTCTCATTGCTAATCTGGCAGAAGCTCGCGCAGTGCTGCGGGTGTTTGTGTGGGGGCAGTTGTTTGTGGTGCTCAGCGCCTGGATGCTGGTGTTGAAGCTGCCAGTACCCTGGGCCACCGGCGCCTGGCAGGGCAGCTTCGCGGTGTACAGCAGTTATTTGGAGCAGGGCATTTCCCAAGCGGTGCTGGTGGCGCTGCTCTGGTTTCAGCGTGACCACGTGTTTGGGCCGCGCGGGCGCTGGCTAGCCTTGGGCCTTGCGGTGGCCACAGCTGTGCTGACCATCGGCCTGATGCCAGGGCGCAGCGGGCATATGGTTTTGCTCGGCGTGCTGACCTTGGCCTTGTTTCACGAACTGCCACGGCGTTTGCGTTGGGCGGTGCTGCTGGCGCCCATGCTTGGGGTGGTGCTGATGTTCCAGTTGCCCACGACATTCCGCGAGCGCATGACCCAGGTCGGGTCGGAGGTGGCCATGCACCGGCAGGGCAGCGCGCAGGAAACGTCTTCTGGCGCCCGGCTTGAGTATTGGCGTGCCTCTCTGCAGGCCATCACCGAACAGCCGCTGCTCGGTCATGGCGCCGGCAGTTGGAACCAGGCTTACCGCAGGCTCAAGGGGCCGCAGGTGTCGTCGCTGTACGACACCGCGTCCGACCCGCACCAGCTTTTTTTGTTGTGGGCGGTTGAAGGCGGCCTGCTTGGGCTGGCCCTCCTCTGCGCGGTGTTAGCTACCCTGTGGCGTTATGGCAGTCGCCTGGTCGCTACTGATGGCCATGCCCTTCAAGCCATGGTGCTGGCGCTGGTGATCTCGGGCCTGTTCAACTCCATGATTTACGGCATCGGTATGGGCGACTTCTTTTGCATCGGCTTGGGCATTCTGGCCGCCTTGGGGCGCGACTCAGCAGGGATTGTCGAGCGCCATCAGCGCTAAGGCCGCCGCCACAAACTGTGCCGGCCCGGGCAAGATCAGCGCCGCCACCCCGGGTTGCGGGTGGTAGGACGGCGGCGTGTCAAAGTTGAACCAGCACAGGGTGGGCACGCCCAACGCCACGGCCATATGGTAGGGGCCGGAGTCGCTCGAGATCACCAGGGCGGCCTGACCCAGCAGGCCGGTGAGTTCGTCCAGGCTCAGTTGGCCGGCCCAGTCCACCACCTCGGCCTGCCAGCCGTGTTGGGCCATGGCGGTGCTGAATAGGCCCCTGAAGGCCTGGTTGACCTCGCGCTCAAACTCGGCGCCGGAGAGGTGCAGCGCAAAGGGCTGTTGGGCATACAGCGCCACCAGGCAAGCCACCAACGCGGGAAGTTCCGGACGTTTCGGGATCGCGTCTTCAGTGCCGCAGCCGATGTTAAGTACCACGATGCTTTGACCCGCTCCGGCAAGCAGCGGATGGTTCTGCCGCCAGGCTTGGCCGGCGGCAGCGCTCTTGAGCGTGATGCG
>CALPLW020000137.1 GCA_943324505.2 Comamonas sp. lk | reverse complement strand
GGGGGTCGACCCGAAGCGCATCCAGCAAATCAAGGCACTGTACGGTTTTGACAAGCCGGCGCACGAACGCTTCATCCAGATGCTGGGGCAGTTCGCGCGTTTTGACCTGGGCAAGAGTTTTTTTCAAAACAAAGATGTGGCCCAACTGATCTGGGAAAAACTGCCCGTATCGATTAGCCTGGGTTTATGGACTTTTTTCATCAGTTACCTGATCGCCGTGCCGCTGGGGGTCGCCAAGGCCGTGCGCGCCGGCTCAAAGTTCGACCTGGTCACGACATTGCTGGTGCTGCTGGGCTACGCCATTCCTGGTTTCGTGCTGGGTGTCGCGCTGCTGGTGGTTTTTGGTGGCCAGTTGCAGTGGTTTCCCCTGCGCGGCCTCACTTCCAGCAACTGGGATGAGCTCAGTTGGGGTGGGCGTGTGGTGGATTACCTGTGGCATATCGCGCTGCCCGTGACGGCGATGGTGCTGGGCAGCTTTGCCGTCACGACCATGCTGACCAAGAACGCCTTCCTGGAAGAAATACGGAAGCAGTACGTGGTCACGGCGCGCGCCAAAGGCCTGGATGAGCGGCAGGTGCTGTGGAAACACGTGTTTCGCAATGCCTTGATCCCCATCATTACCGGCTTTCCTGCGGCATTCATTGGCGCTTTTTTTACCGGATCGCTGCTGATCGAAACCCTGTTTTCGCTCGATGGCCTGGGTTTACTGAGTTACGAGAGTGTGATCCGGCGCGATTACCCGGTGGTGCTGGGCACCCTGTATTTCTTTACCCTGATCGGTTTGGTCACCAAGCTGGTCTCAGATTTGTCGTATGTTTGGGTGGACCCTCGTGTCAAATTCGACTGATCTGTCGGCTATTCCCGTCCCCGTGGGCGGCAACTCGCCCACGCGTCGGGCCTGGGCGCGCTTTCGGCGCAACCGCTTGGGCTACTGGAGCCTGCTGGTTTTTTGCGCCGTGGTGCTGCTGAGTCTGGCCGCAGAATTAATCTCTAATGATCGACCCCTGCTGGTTCGCTATCAGGGCCAGTTTTATGTGCCAGTGCTCCAGGATCACGCGGAAACCACTTTTGGCGGAGACTTCCAGACACCGACCGATTACCTGGACCCGTTCATTCGGGATCAGCTCGCTCAACCCGGAAATTGGGTGGTCTATGCGCCCAACCCCTATGGTCCTAAAACGCTGAACTACTTTGCCAAGTCGCCTAACCCCTCGGCCCCCAGCAGAGATAACTGGCTAGGCACCGACGACCGCGGGCGTGACCTGCTGGCTCAGTTGATTTACGGCTTTCGGGTGAGTGTCTTGTTTGCGCTGGCGCTCACAGTGACAGGCGTCGTATTGGGCGTGCTGACGGGAGCGGTTCAGGGCTATTTTGGTGGCAAGACGGATTTGGCGTTCCAGCGCTTCATTGAAATTTGGAGCGCCATGCCCGAGCTCTACCTGTTGATCATTTTCAGCGCGGTCTTTGCACCGAGTCTTGCCTTGCTGCTCGTCCTGCTGAGCCTGTTCGGCTGGATGGGCTTATCGGACTATGTGCGTGCCGAATTTTTGCGCAACCGGCAACTGGACTATGTGCGTGCCGCGCGAGCCCTCGGGGTGGGAAACTGGCAGATCATTCGACGCCATGTGTTACCCAACAGCCTGACCCCGGTTGTGACCTTTTTACCGTTTCGCATGAGCGGTGCGATCCTTGCATTGACCTCACTCGATTTTCTGGGCCTGGGTGTACCGCCCGGGACCCCGTCGCTGGGTGAGCTGTTATCGCAGGGCAAGAACAACATTGATGCCTGGTGGATTTCTCTCAGCACCTTTGCTGTGCTGGTGGTGACCCTCTTGTTGCTGACCTTCATGGGCGATGCCCTTCGGGATGCGCTTGACCCACGGAAGGCGGAGCAATGACCGAGCCGCTTTTGACCGTCAGCGGCCTTCGGGTGGGCTTTGCCGGCCGTGACGTGGTGCATGGAATTGATTTCTCAATCGCGCCCGGCGAAAAACTTGCTTTGGTGGGCGAGTCGGGCTCAGGCAAGACCGTTACCGCTTTAAGTCTGCTGCGTTTGGTGCAGAACGCCAGCCTGGGTGGCACAGCCACTTTTGATGGCCAAGACTTGTTGTCGATGCCGGAACGTGCCTTGCGTGGTCTACGCGGGCAGGACATTGCCATGATCTTTCAAGAGCCAATGACGGCCTTGAACCCGTTGTTAACGGTAGGCGAGCAAATTGTTGAGGTTCTGCAGCTGAAAATGGGGCTGCCTCGCGCCCAGGCTTGGCCCAAAGCCATTCAATTGATCACCGATACCGGTATTGCAGACGCGGCTACTCGCGCCAATGCTTATCCGCATCAGCTCAGTGGTGGCCAGCGCCAGCGCGCCATGATCGCCATGGCACTGGCTTGCCAGCCCCGGTTGTTGTTGGCCGATGAGCCCACCACTGCGCTGGACGTGAGCCTACGGGGTCAGATTCTCGACCTGATTGGCAGCCTTCAGCAAAAGAGCGGCATGGCGGTCCTGCTCATCACCCACGATCTCAACCTGGTCCGCCGTTTTGCTGATCGCCTCATCGTGATGGAGCGCGGGCGGATTGTGGAGCAGGGCCCGGTTGCTGAGGTCTTTGCCCAACCACGTCACAGCTACACCCAGCGGTTGATCGATAGCAAGCCAGAACGGGACCTGGCCGAGGCGGAACCATCTGAGTTGTCCATCGTGGCACAGGCGCGAGGGCTAAGGGTTGGCTATTCGGTGCCTCTGCGTGGCCTGGCGGGCTGGTTCCGGCGTGGTGAATTTGTGGCGGTGCAGGGTGCAGATTTTCAGATTGAGGCTGGCCGCACCCTGGGCATCATGGGTGAGTCGGGCTCAGGCAAGTCAACCTTGGCGCTCGCCACGCTTGGGTTGCTGCCGAGCTCCGGGGAATTGCGGCTGGGCGAACTGACCTGGGGCGCAAGCACCCCCCAGAACCATCGCATGCGACGCACCATACAGGTGGTGTTCCAGGATCCTTTTTCGTCGCTCTCTCCGCGCCTGACGGTCGAAGAGATTGTGGGCGAGGGCCTGCTGGTGCATGAGCCAGCCTTATCGGCTGCCGACCGGCGCGAGCGGGTTTTAGCTGGCCTACGGGAGGTAGGGCTGGGGACCGATGGCGATGCGCTCGCCCTGCTGCGGCGCTACCCGCATGAGTTTTCCGGCGGTCAGCGGCAGCGGCTGGCGATTGCCCGAGCGCTGATCATCAAACCCGACATCCTGGTGCTGGACGAGCCCACCAGTGCGCTGGATGTGACGATTCAGAAACAGGTGCTGACACTGTTGCAAGGTTTGCAGCGAGAGCGCGGCCTGAGTTACTTGCTGATCACCCACGACGTTGCGGTGATCCGCGCCATGGCCCACCATGTGCTGGTCATGAAAGATGGCTTGATGGTCGAATCCGGCCCCGTCATTGAAGTATTGCAAAGACCTGCGCAAGCCTACACCCGCCAATTGCTGGCAGCGGCAGACTAGGGTGCTGCAAAATGCCTTGAAAATCAAGGCTCTTCCAGGTACTTTCTGAGTATAATCCGAAGCTCACGACCAAACGGGCGGGTAACTACCGCCCGTTTTTTTTGGTCTGTTGTTTTTGTTGATTGAACCCTAATACCTGTGGCACTGAAGGACATCGTCGAACAAACCGTAGCCGGTCTGGGCTATGACCTGGTGGACACCGAGCGGTCTGCCGGAGGATTGCTGCGGATCACCATCGATCTGCCCTGGCCACAGGCCAGCAGTGCGTCAGTTGTTGAGCAGTTCGTCAACGTGGAAGACTGTGAAAAAGTCAATCGACAGTTGCAATTTGCTTTGGAAGTCGACGGCATCGAATACAAGCGTCTTGAGGTGTCGTCCCCAGGCATTGACCGACCGCTGCGACATGACAAGGATTTTGAGCGTTTTGTGGGTTCGGTGATAGACATCACTCTCAAGGCCCCAATGGGCGCGGCGGCACAGGGTCAGGTCAATGCCAACCGCAAAAAATTTCGCGGCATGCTGGAGCGGCGCGATATGAGTGGTGGTCTTTCCGGCTGGCAAATCGTCTGGCGCGATGAACCGGTCGTCAAGCCGGGGCAAAAGGTGAGCCGAAAGCGCGTACCGGCCCCGATGCAGGTGCTGGGGTTTACGCAAGATGAGTTGCGGGAGGCGCGTCTGGCGCCCATTGTCAGTTTCAAGGGCCGGGGTGCGCCAACTGGTGCTGACGGCAGTACAGATGAATTTGGTTTGAGTTGAAACAGGAGAGTCTTGGCATGAATCGCGAAATGTTAATGCTGGTCGAAGCCATCTCACGTGAAAAAAACGTGGAGCGTGATGTTGTGTTCGGCGCTGTCGAGGCAGCCCTGGCACAAGCCACTAAAAAGCTGTACCAAGGCGATGTCGACATCCGGGTGGCTGTTGACCGTGACAACGGCAACTACGAAACCTTCCGTCGCTGGCACGTCGTCCCTGACGAAGCCGGCCTGCAATTGCCCGACCAGGAAATTCTGCTGTTTGAGGCCAAAGAGCAGATCGAAGATGTTGAGGTCGATGAATACATCGAGGAAACCGTCGCATCGGTGCCAATCGGGCGCATTGGGGCGATGGCGGCCAAACAAGTCATTCTGCAAAAGATTCGCGACGCTGAGCGCGAAATGCTGCTCAATGACTTCATGTCTCGCGGCGACAAAATATTTGTCGGCACCGTCAAGCGCATGGACAAAGGCGACATCATTGTGGAGAGCGGTCGAGTTGAAGGACGGCTGCGCCGCAGCGACATGATCCCCAAAGAAAACCTGAGAACAGGGGACCGGGTGCGGGCCATGATCATGGAGGTAGACCTGACCTTGCGCGGTGCACCCATCATTCTGTCGCGTTCGGCGCCTGAGTTCATGATGGAATTGTTCCGTCAGGAAGTGCCCGAGATCGAGCAGGGCTTGCTTGAGATCAAATCTTGCGCCAGGGATGCTGGCTCCCGTGCCAAGATCGCCGTGTTATCGCATGATAAGCGGGTGGATCCCATTGGCACCTGTGTGGGTGTGCGCGGCACGCGCGTCAATGGTGTCACCAATGAGTTGGCCGGTGAGCGGGTTGACATTGTGCTTTGGAGCGAAGACCCGGCGCAGTTTGTGATTGGCGCGCTCGCGCCAGCCAACGTGTCTTCCATCGTGGTGGACGAAGAGCGACACGCCATGGACGTGGTGGTTGACGAAGAAAACCTGGCGATAGCGATCGGCCGCGGTGGCCAAAACGTACGCCTAGCCTCTGAGCTCACAGGCTGGAAAATCAATATTCTTGATGCTGCAGAGTCTGCGCAAAAGCAAGCCAACGAGATGGATTCCGGCCGCAAGCTGTTCATGGAAAAGCTCGATGTTGATGAGGAAATCGCTGATTTACTGATCGCCGAAGGCTTCACCAGCCTGGAGCAGGTGGCCTACGTGCCACTGGAGGAAATGCTGGAGATCGAGAGCTTTGATGAAGACACAGTCAACGAACTGCGCACCCGGGCCAAGGATGCGCTGTTGACGATGGAGATCGCCCATGAAGAGAGCGTTGCCCAGGTGTCTCAAGACCTTCGTGACCTTGAAGGCTTGACGACCGACCTGATTGCCAAACTTGCCGATAGCGGCGTACATACTCGGGACGACCTGGCTGATTTGGCGATTGACGAACTGACCGAGATTACCGGTCAATCTGAGGACGAGGCCAAAGCCATGATCATGAAGGCGCGCGAGCATTGGTTTGCCAATGAAGCCGCCTCAGCAGCATGAAGTCAAAGTCATGAAAACCCATTTTCAGTGATGGTTGCGCAGAGCCCGCCGGGCTTGTTCAGCCGAACTAAAGGTTACACAAGAAATGTCCAGTACGACCGTCGCCGAGTTTGCAACAGAACTCAAAAAATCAACCGATACGCTCCTTGAGCAGCTGAAATCGGCCGGGGTTGCCAAGTCGGCGGCCTCCGATAACCTGTCCGAGGCGGACAAGCAACGATTGTTGGGGTATCTGCAGGCAAGCCATGGTACGGCCAGTCCTGAACGTAAGAAAATCACACTGGTTAAAAAATCAACCAGCGAAATCAAACAGGCGGACTCGTCAGGCAAGGCCCGGACGATCCAAGTCGAAGTCCGAAAGAAGCGTACTTTCGTGCGCCGTGATGACGGCGTGGAAGTCCCCCAGGACAGCCCCGTGGCCCCTGTGGAAGCTGAAGTCGAAGCGCTGCCGCTGATTGACACGGTCGAGCTGGCGCGGCGTGAGGAGGAGGCTCGCCGTCAGGCCGAGCTGATCCGACGCCAGGAAGAAGAGTTGGTTGAGCGCAGGCGCCAACGGGAAGCCCTGGAGGCCCGAGCACGCGAAGCGGCTGAACAGGCGGCGATCCAGAAGGCCGTTGAGCTCAAAGCTGCTGAGGCGGCTGCTGAAAAAGCCAGACCGGTTGAGCCTGAGACCCTAGGCCAGGAGGCCTCGGACAGTGCGGCAGCCAGGGCGCAGGAGGCCGCAGCCAGGGCGGAAGCCGTGGTTAAGTCCCAGGAAGTCGATCGCGCGAGCGCAGCGGCAGCGGCCAAAGCCCGTGCCGACGAAGACGTCGCCCGGGCTGCGGATCTTGGCGACCGCCGGCGAAAGGCCGAGGCCGAAGCTGCAGCTATTCGGCTCATGATGTCGGCGCCGGCCAAAAAACCTGCACCGCCGCCGAAGAAACCTGAGGAAGTCAAACCCGTCGTCAAGCCGGGAGCCGTCGAAGCGGCCAAAACTGGGCTCAAAGGCACATTGCACAAGCCCGCAGCGGGTACAACTGTGGCCAAGCCCGCTCGTCCAGGCGCGCCAGGTGCGCCTGGCACCAGCGCACCAGCCGGCGCCGGCAAAGAGGTCAAATCCGCCAAGCTGTCAAGCAGCTGGGCTGGGGATCCTGCCAAGAAAAAAGCCATCCCGACTCGCGGTGACACCGGCGCAGGCGCTGGCCGTGGCGGTAACTGGCGCGGCGGTCCGCGCGGTCGACGGTCCGGCAATGACCGCGATCGCGATGACCACGCCATGCAGTCGGCGCCCACAGAAGTGCGCGTGATTGAAGTGCACGTGCCTGAGACCATCACGGTAGCTGAATTGGCGCACAAAATGGCCGTCAAGGCCTCTGAGGTGATCAAACACCTGATGAAGCTCGGCCAAATGGTCACCATCAACCAGCCGCTGGACCAGGATACGGCGATGATTTTGGTGGAGGAAATGGGCCACAAGGCCATCATTGCGGCCTTGGATGATCCCGAAGCCTTCACCGACGACGAGGTGCTTCAGCAGCAGTCTGAATCACTGCCGCGGGCACCAGTGGTGACCGTGATGGGCCACGTCGATCACGGCAAGACCTCCTTGCTGGATTACATCCGCCGTGCCAAAGTGGCATCGGGCGAGGCCGGTGGCATCACCCAGCACATCGGCGCCTACCACGTCGAAACACCAAGAGGCATGATTTCATTCCTGGATACCCCGGGCCACGAGGCCTTCACCGCGATGCGTGCTCGCGGCGCCAAAGCAACGGACATTGTGATTTTGGTGGTGGCAGCCGACGACGGCGTCATGCCACAAACCCGCGAGGCGATCAAACACGCCAAAGCTGCTGGGGTACCCATCGTGGTGGCGATCAACAAGATTGACAAACCCGATGCCAACACCGAACGCGTCAAGAACGAGCTGGTCGTCGAAGAGGTCGTGCCAGAAGAGTTCGGTGGCGAATCGCCCTTTGTGTCGGTGTCGGCCAAAACCGGTCAAGGCATTGACAACCTGCTCGAGCAGGTGCTCTTGCAGGCCGAGGTTCTCGAGCTGCGGGCCCCTGTAGACGCCATGGCCAAGGGCCTGGTGATCGAAGCCGAGCTTGACAAAGGCCGCGGTCCCGTCGCCACGGTGCTGGTCCAGTCCGGCACACTCAAAACCGGTGACATCGTGCTGGCAGGCTCCACTTATGGCCGGGTGCGCGCCATGTTGGACGAAAATGGCAAGACCATCAAGTCGGCCGGACCATCAATCCCTGTCGAAATTCAGGGCCTGACCGAAGTGCCGCAAGCTGGCGACGAGTTCATGGTGATGTCTGACGAGCGGCGAGCCCGTGAAATCGCCACCTACCGTGCCGGCAAGTTCCGCAACACCAAGCTGGCCAAGCAACAAGCTGCCAAGCTGGAGAATATGTTCACCGATATGACGGCGGGCGAGGTCAAACTCGTGCCGATCATTATCAAGGCCGACGTGCAGGGTTCTCAGGAAGCGCTCGCGCAGTCTTTGCTCAAACTCTCGACCGAGGAGGTCAAAGTTCAGCTGGTGTACACCGCGGTCGGTGGCATCAGCGAGTCCGATGTGAACCTGGCCATTGCCTCCAAGGCGGTCATCATCGGCTTCAACACACGTGCTGATGCCGGTGCGCGCAAATTGGCTGAGAACAACGGCGTCGACATTCGTTACTACAACATCATCTACGACGCGGTCGATGAGTTGAAGGCGGCCATGTCAGGCATGTTGACACCGGAAAAGAAGGAGGAGGTCATTGGTACCGCCGAAATTCGCCAGGTCTTCAAGGTGTCCAAGATCGGCTCGATTGCGGGTTGTATGGTCACAGCTGGTCTGGTACGCCGCGCTGCCCGTCTGCGGCTTCTGCGAAACAACATGGTGGTGTTTACCGGAGAGCTCGAGTCACTCAAGCGCTTCAAGGACGATGCCCGGGAAGTCAAAGAAGGTTTTGAATGCGGTTTGAACATCAAAAACTACAACGACATCCAGGAAGGCGACGTTTTGGAGTTCTTTGAAATCCGTGAAGTGGCCCGAACCCTGTGATGCAGGCAAGCTGAGCCGTGCGCAAAAAGTCGAGCACACCCAACCGCAGCTTCAAGGTCGCCGATCAGATCCAGCGCGACCTGACCGAGCTGATCGCGCGCGAGTTAAAAGACCCGCGTGTCGGCATGGTGACCATTCAGGGCGTTGAAGTCACGCCCGATTACGCCCATGCCAAAGTGTTTTTTAGCCTATTGCAGGGTGACACCAAAGCCTGTGCGGAGGGCCTGAACCAGGCTGCCGGCTTTTTGCGGGCGGGCCTGTTCAAGCGGCTGCACATTCACACGGTTCCAACCTTGCATTTTTTGTTTGACCGTACCACTGAACATGCCGCCGACATGAACGCACTGATTGCGCGGGCGGTGTCGTCTCGGGCCAAGGAAGACTGAAGCCGT
>CALPLW020000136.1 GCA_943324505.2 Comamonas sp. lk | reverse complement strand
TCGGCGCCGAATACCGCTCCGCAGCAGCTTTTGCAGTGCTGATTGCGATTTTGATGGTGCGGCCCAAGGGCCTGTTCGGGGAGCAGCACTGATGGTAGATTTGAACGGCGCAATGTCCTATGCCAGCTTCTTTCTGGTGTTTGCGACCGTCTACGCCATCATTAGCCTCGGGCTCAACCTGCAATGGGGCTTCACCGGCCTGTTCAATGTCGGGGTGGCAGGTTTCGTCGCGATTGGCGCCTACACCTCAGCACTGCTCACCACACCGGCGGCGAGCGACCGGCTGGCCGGTCTGGGCCTGCCAGTGGCGGTCGGCATGCTGGCCGCCATGGCGGTGACCGGTCTGGTCGGTCTGCTGGTGGGTGCCTTGGCCCTGCGGTTACGGCAGGACTACCTGGCCATCACCACCTTTGGCATCGCAGTCACCATCCAACTGATTGCCAACAACGCTACGCGTCTGACGGGTGGGCCCTTTGGCGTGCAGTTCATCCCCAAGCCGATGCAGGCCTGGTTCGGCACCGGCCTGACCTGGACGCTGGCCTACCTGGTTGTGTCGCTGTCGCTGCTGCTGGCCTACCTGGCCATCGAGAAGCTGGTGAACAGCCCTTGGGGCCGTGTGCTGCGCGCGATCCGCGAGGATGAAGACGCTGCCAGCGCCCTGGGCAAGTGGTCGTTCGCGTTCCGACTGCAAAGCTTTGTCATTGGTAGCATGCTGATGGGTCTGGGTGGTGCCTTGTACGCGCACTTTGTTGGCTTCATTGCACCAGATGATTTTTTGCCGATCCTGACCTTTCAGCTTTGGGCGATGCTGATCGTTGGCGGCTCAGGCAATAACCGCGGCGCCATTTTGGGCGCCTATGTGGTCTGGGGCTTCTGGACTGCCGCGGGTGGCCTGATGCGTGGCTGGATTCCCCAGGCTGAACAAGCCCGGGCGGCCGCCTTGCAAGTGGTGCTCATCGGCTGTCTGATCGCGCTGATGCTGGTTTTACGTCCGCGCGGCATGTTGGGTGAGACCAAGGTCGTTGCTCACTGACCGGTCAGCGAGCCGCCGCCTTGGTACCCGGCCTCGTTGCTGCCAACCCCTTCAACCTGGGGCGTTATGTCGCGATCTTCTTCAGGCTCAACGCAGCCTCGTACAGGGCATTGCGCGGTGCGCCCGTGATTTCCGCGGCCAGCCGCACCGCCGTTTTCAAGGGCAGCTCGGCCAGCAGCAATTGCAGCACGCGCTGGTCCTCGCCGTTATCGGTCTGTACAGCGGCAGGGTGCAGCACCAGCACAAATTCGCCGCGGCACCGGTTCGGGTCAGCGGCCAACCAAGCCCCGAAGTCCGCCACTGGCAATTGGGCGATCTCTTCAAACTGCTTGGTGAGTTCACGACCGACCGTCATACCGCGCTGTCCCAGCACCGCCAGTGCCCCGGCCAGGGCTTCGATGCGGTGCGGTGCCTCCAGCAACACCACAGCCCGGGGCTGCTGGCCCAATGCCGCCACGGCTTGCGCTCGTTCGCCGGCTTTGCTGGGCAAGAAACCAGCAAAGACAAACCCGCTCGTGGCCGCGTCACTGGTGGTCATGCCTGCCACGCTGAGCGCTGCCGTGACGCTGCTGGCGCCCGGCAACGGTACCACCGGCCTGGCCGCTGCTCGGGCAGCCGCCACCAGGCGAGCCCCGGGGTCGCTGATGGCGGGTGTGCCGGCGTCGCTGACATAGGCCACCCGCTGCCCCCGAACCATGCGTTGCACCAGTTCCTCGGCAGCCTGCGTTTCATTGTGCTCATGTACTGCCAGCAACTGGGCTGCCGACTTGTCGATGCCATAGGCGCGCAGCAGGGCCTGGGTGTGGCGGGTGTCCTCGCAGGCCACCGTATCTGCCAATGCCAGCACGTGCAGGGCGCGAAGCGTGATGTCGGCCAAGTTTCCGATCGGGGTGGCGACCACATACAGCGCGCCGGGCGGATAATTCTGTCCAGCAGCGGCGTCAGCGGCGGCGCTTAAGGCATGGGCATAGGTGGAGCTCAATGGTATTTCCTCATGACAGGACTGCGGGTGCCTCGGCGAGCACCAAAAGCGTCGGCGATGTCGCCGAAGACGCTGCCTTGCGCCATTTGCAGCAAGCCGGCCTGCGGCTGGTGCAACGCAATTATCGGACGCCTGGACGCGGTGGTGGCGAAATCGACCTGATCATGCGCACGCCAGACGGTACCACCGTGTTTGTCGAGGTACGTCGACGCGCCAGCGCGAGCTATGGTGGGGCGGGCGCCAGTATCAGTGCCACCAAGCAGCGACGCATCATCTTTGCGGCCCGGCATTACCTGATGCGCCTGCCCGTCACGCCGCCCTGCCGATTTGATGTGGTGCTGCTGGAGCCACAAGGCCTGCAGTGGTTGCCGGCGGCGTTTGATGCGGGTTAATGTCATGGCGGGCGGGTATCATCGCACTATGCTTGAGCTAAGAATTCAACAACACTTCATCGACAGCGCTGACCTGAAGTACCAGGCCGCACAGGTCCTGAGTGGTCCGATTGCAGCAGCGGTGCAGGCCATGCTGGCCTGTGTCACCAGCGGCGGTAAGGTGCTGGCTTGTGGCAATGGCGGCTCGGCTGCCGATGCCCAGCATTTCGCGGCCGAGTTTGTCGGGCGTTTTGAGCGCGAGAGGCCCGAGCTGGCGGCACTGGCACTCACCACCGACAGCTCCATCATCACCGCGATTGCCAATGACTACGATTTCAGCATCATTTTCTCGCGTCAAGTGCGCGCTTTGGGTCAACCCGGTGATGTGCTGCTCGCGATCTCCACCAGCGGCAACTCGGGCAACGTGCTGGCGGCGATTGAGGCGGCCCACGAGCGTGAGATGGTTGTTGTGGGTTTGAGCGGACGTGGTGGCGGTAAAATGAGCCAAGTTTTGCGTGACACCGATGTCCATATCTGCGTGCCTCACGAGCGTACCGCGCGGGTGCAAGAAGTTCATATTTTGGCGTTGCACTGTATTTGCGACGCCGTCGATGCCCAATTACTTGGTGACCAGGAGACCCCCGAATGAAACTATTGACACACCCCATTTTGCACAAGTGCGTGCTGATTGCTTGCCTGACGGCTTCCATAAGTGCTTGTGCGCCGATGATCATTGGCGGCGCCGTGATGAGCTCATTGGTGGCAGCGGATCGGCGTACCTCTGGTGCGCAGCTGGAGGATGAAAGTATTGAGCTGCGCGCTGCCAGCCGCCTTCGGGAAAACCTGGGCGAGCGGGTGCATATCAATGTCACCAGTTACAACCGGCAGGTGCTGCTCACTGGTGAGGTGCCTAACGCCCAGGACCGCGTGCTAGCGGAGCAGCTCACGGCCAAGGTCGAGAATGTGCGCAGCACGGTCAATGAATTGGCTGTGTTGGGCAACACCAACCTGACGCAACGCGCTTCGGACGTTTTAGTCACCACCCGGGTGCGGGCCGGTCTGGTGGACGCCAAGGACCTGTTTGCCAACGCCTTCAAGGTGGTGACCGAGCGGGGTACCACCTACCTGCTGGGGCGGGTGACGCAGCGTGAAGCGAACAGTGCCACCGACGTGGTACGTACCACCCAGGGCGTGCAAAAAGTGGTTCGCTTGCTGGAGATCATCAGCGAGGACGAGCTCAAGGCCCTGACGCTCAAGCCGGCGCCTTGAGGCCGCTGAGGCGATCTATTTCAGGCGCTTGATCAGGCTGGAGGTGTCCCAGCGCTGGCCACCCATGTGCTGCACATCGGCATAGAACTGGTCCACCAGGGCGGTGACCGGCAAACGCGCACCGTTGCGTTTGGCCTCATCGAGCACCAATCCGAGGTCCTTGCGCATCCAGTCCACCGCAAAGCCGAAATCAAACTTGCCCGCGACCATGGTCTTGCCCCGGTTGTCCATTTGCCAGCTTTGTGCCGCACCCTTGCCGATCACCTCCAGCACTTGGAGCATGTCCAGGCCTGCTTGTTCACCGAAGGCGATGGCCTCACTGAGGCCCTGCACCAATCCGGCAATGCAAATCTGGTTCACCATTTTGGCCAATTGACCGGCGCCACTCTCGCCCAGCAGCGTGACGGCGCGGGCAAACGCCATGGCCGCGGGCTGGGCTGAGGCAAAGGCGGCTGCATCGCCACCGCACATCACGGTCAGCAAGCCGTTCTGCGCGCCGCCCTGGCCGCCTGAGACAGGAGCATCAATAAACTGCAGACCCAGGGTTTTGGCCGCGCCGCAAAGTTCGCGTGCCACACTGGCCGATGCCGTGGTGTGGTCGACGAAGACGGCCCCGGGCTGCATCCCGGCAAAAGCGCCATCGGCACCGAGTGTCACGCTGCGCAGGTCGTCGTCATTGCCGACACAGCAAAACACCAGGTCAGCCCCCTGCGCTGCCAGTCGTGGGGTCCGGGCATGTTTTGGGGCTACTGACCCGGCAAATTCAGCACACCAGGCGATCGATTTGGCCGCAGTTCGGTTATACACCGTGACCTCGTGGCCGGCTTGCGCCAGATGGCCGGCCATTGGGTAACCCATGACGCCCAGACCAAGGAAGGCGGTTTTGCGGCTGGGGGTGCTGGCGTACTCTTTGAGATTAATGCTGCTCATGGGGGGTTCTTTGTAAATGTAGAAAGTTCAACAAAAATGTCGTGTGGCTGCAAGCCTTCAAGGCCTGTGGGGCTTGGGGGAGTTCATACGATCGCGAAATTCTCGGTGCCGGCACTCAGGTCCGTGGACCTGACCCGTTGGCTGTTGAGTTTGATCTGAAGCCGTAAATCGTTGACCGAGTCGGCATTATGCAAGGCATCTTCGTAGCTGATGCTGTTGGCCTCAAAAGCTTCAAAAAGGGCTTGGTCAAACGTCTGCATACCCATGCTGCGGCTTTTCTTCATGATCTCCTTGATTTCGGTCACGTGGCCTTTGAAGATCAAGTCGGAAATCAAGGGGGAGTTCAGCAAAATTTCCACAATAGCGGTGCGACCCTTGCCATCCTGCTTGGGAACCAGGCGTTGCGAAATCACGGCTTTGAGGTTCAGCGACAAATCCATCAACAGTTGGGCGCGCCGTTCTTCTGGAAAAAAATTGACGATGCGGTCCAGCGCTTGATTGGCGCTGTTGGCGTGTAGCGTGGCCAGGCACAAATGCCCAGTTTCAGCGAAGGCCACCGCATGTTCCATCGTTTCATGGTCACGGATTTCGCCCATCAGAATCACGTCTGGGGCTTGGCGCAAGGTGTTTTTCAGGGCGGCGTCCCAGTTGTCGGTGTCGAGCCCGACTTCGCGCTGGGTCACCAAGCAGTTCTTGTGTGGGTGCACGAACTCGATGGGGTCTTCAATCGTGATGATGTGGCCATAGGTTTGCTCATTGCGCCAGTCCACCATGGCGGCCAGGGTGGTCGATTTGCCCGAGCCGGTTGCACCGACCAGGATGCACAAGCCACGCTTGGCGGTCACCACTTCCTTGAGGACTTGAGGCACGCCCAAGCCGTCAATCGTGGGCACTGTGGTTGGGATCATTCTCATGACCATGCCAGCCTTGCCCTGCTGAACAAAAGCGTTCACCCGAAAGCGGCCGATGCCTTCTGGCGAGATCGCAAAGTTACATTCCTTGGTAGCCTCAAACTCGGCGGCCTGGCGTCCGCTCATGATGGAGCGTACCAGCTCAGCCGTCTGCTCGCCGGACAACCGGTCCGGGGACATTTTGGTCAACTTGCCGTCGATCTTCATGGAGGGCGGAAAACCCGCCGTGATAAACAGGTCGCTGCTTTTTCGGCTCAGCATCAGCTTCAGCAATTCTCCAACAAACTGGCCGGCTTGGTTAGATTCCATGATGGCAGAGCTCGAACTGTTTAGCTTCGTTCGCTCAGGCGTGCACCGACCACCCGCAAGCGCAGTGATATCTTGCGGGCCAAGACGGTCATCAGGCATGCGACCAAGTAGGCATCTTCTGCCATCATCTCGTTCATGGCGTCGGTGGTCAGCACCGCTACATCGCACTTCGTCACTGTGATGCAGGCGGAAAAGCGCAGTCCTTGGTCAAGCAGCGACATTTCCCCCAGCATTTCTCCAGGGCCGGCCTCGGACAGGCGCAGTCGTTCTCCCCAGGTTTGGTTCCGATCCACCGAAACCTGACCTTTGAGTAAGATCACCAGGAAGTTGCCATGTTCGTCCTGATGGATGAATTCCTGCCCGGCTGGGACTTGGGCGAAATGCAAGTATCTTCTCAATCGGGCGACGGTCTGATCGGGAACTTGCTTCATCTGTTTGTCATCACTCCAGAGCACCTGCAATTGCCGCATGCCGGCGTCTGCATCCAGCGCTGAAGCGCCGATCTGCCTCGCCCGGATAGACCAGGGCACTGCACGGCTTCCGGACCCCGGCCCGTTGATGTTGGCATCAAACAGTCTGGAGTCATCGGGTTGCGACGGCTCCTCCCGGCCGATTTTCTGTAACAGATGGTTGAAAAAATTCTTCATAAGGGTGTTGATGTTCGCCGCGTTTTAACCGGGGAAGTTTTCCGGAATTTTGGCCTTGGTCCGCGCCTCGGCGGCACTGATCACATTGCGTTTGACCAGATCGGTCAGGTTCTGGTCCAGCGTTTGCATGCCCACGCTGTTGCCAGTCTGGATGCTGGAGTACATCTGCGCGATTTTGGCTTCGCGGATCAAGTTGCGAATGGCGTTGGTGCCCAGCATGATCTCGTGCGCTGCCACCCGGCCCTGGCCGTCCTTGGTCTTGCACAGCGTCTGCGAGATAACCGCCTGCAGCGACTCCGACAGCATGGCCCGAACCATTTCTTTTTCTTCGGCAGGGAACACGTCAATGATCCGGTCGATGGTCTTGGCCGCGCTCGAGGTGTGCAGCGTGCCAAACACCAGGTGACCGGTTTCGGCGGCGGTCATGGCCAGCCGGATGGTCTCGAGGTCACGCATCTCGCCCACCAGGATAGCGTCCGGGTCTTCACGTAGCGCCGAACGCAGTGCCGAGGCAAAGCTCAGGGTGTGCGGTCCAACCTCCCGCTGATTGATCAGGCATTTTTTGGATTCATGCACGAATTCGATCGGGTCTTCTACCGTCAGGATGTGGCCGTATTCGTTTTCGTTGAGGTAATTGACCATGGCCGCCAGTGTGGTCGACTTGCCTGAGCCAGTGGGCCCCGTCACCAGCACCAGGCCGCGTGGCTTGAGCGCAAGTTCGGCGAAGATCTTGGGTGCGTTGAGCTGTTCCAGCGACAGAATCTTGCTGGGTATGGTACGCAGTACCGCCCCCGCGCCACGGTTGTGGTTGAAGGCGTTGACCCGAAAACGCGCCAAGCCATCGATCTCGAAGGAAAAGTCGATTTCCAGGAATTCTTCATAGGCCTTGCGTTGGCCATCGTTCATGATGTCGTACACCATGGCGTGCACCTGTTTGTGGTCCAGCGGCTCCACATTCAGGCGGCGCACATCGCCGTGTACCCGGATCATGGGCGGCAGGCCCGCTGACAAATGCAGGTCTGAGGCCTTGTTCTTCACACTGAATGCCAGCAATTGGGTGATATCCACGGCCATCCTGAAGGTTTGTTACGCTTGGGACAATTATGACGACGATTCAGTTCAATTTGCAGCAAGTTCACACCCGAATAGAGGCGGCCTGTCAGGCTGCGGGGCGTGACCCGGACACGGTTAGTCTGCTGTCGGTGTCCAAGACATTCGGCCCCGAGGCAGTGCGGTCTGCCTGGGCCGTCGGGCAGACCGCTTTTGGCGAAAATTACATTCAGGAGGCAGTGCAAAAAATCACAGCATTGCGACAACCGCTTGACGTCGCCCGTGCGCCGCTGCAATGGCACTGCATCGGTCCAATCCAGAGCAATAAGACCCGCTTGGTCGCCGAGCACTTTGACTGGGTCCAGACGGTAGACCGGCTCAAAATCGCCGAGCGCCTGAGCGAGCAGCGGCCTGCCGGTCTGGCGCCGCTGCAAGTGTGTATCCAGGTCAATATCGATGGCGGCCCCACCAAGTCGGGGGTGCTGCCGCAGGAGGCGCTAGCGTTGGCGCTGCAGGTGGCGGCGCTGCCCCGGCTGCGCTTGCGCGGCCTGATGAGTATTCCCGAACCTGCTTCTGATTTTGTAGCTTCAACGCAAGTATTCATGCGGGTTAGAGCCCTGTTTGATGCCTTGAATGCCAGTGGTTTGGCACTTGACACCTTGTCCATGGGCATGAGCGCCGATCTGGAGGCCGCCATCCACGCCGGCAGTACCATGGTCCGGGTGGGCAGCGCTATTTTTGGGACGCGGGCTGTACCGATCGACTCTCTCGCTGGGTCAAGTCCATCTACATTAGGGTAGGGGCCTAAAGCACAAAGGAGACGATATGGACCTGCTACTCAAGGATAAGACCGCACTGGTCACTGGTGCCAGTGTCGGCATTGGCCGGGGCATTGCCCTGGCGCTGGCCGCTGAGGGCGTGCGCCTGGCGATCACCGCACGCCGCATGGACAAGCTGCGCGAAGTGGCTGATGAGCTCGTGGCGCTGGGCGCGCCCGCGCCGGTGCTGATCGAGCAGGACATGTACGCCGAAGATGCCGCCAAACGGATTGCCGACGCTGCGATGGCGGGCCTGGGCCAGGTGGACATCCTGGTCAACAACGCTGGCGGCTCGCGCAGCTTCAAGGATTTGCATGTGAGCGAGGCCCAGTGGCAGGAGGCCATCACCTTGAACTTTCACCGCCCGCGCCAGCTTGGCGATGTGCTGATCGACCAGATGATCGCCAGGGGTTGGGGCCGCATCATCAACATCACCGGCAAGAGCGAGCCTGAGCATATCAACGGGGCCTTCTGTGCGAAGGCCGGTATGCACAGCTGGGCCAAGGGACTGTCGCGCATGGTGGGCAAGCATGGCATCACGGTGAATTGCATACCGCCAGGGCGCATCCATTCCGAACAGATCTACCGCAACTACACGCCGGAGTACCGACAGTGGCAGTGCGAGAACGAAATTCCTGCAGGCCGCTACGGTGAGCCGGAAGACTTGGCCAACCTGGTGGCCTTCCTGTCATCGCCCCGAGCCAGCTACATTACGGGCGCGGTGATTCCCGTGGACGGCGGCTTGCGCAAGTACCAATTCTGAGTCCACATAGGCTGCATCCGGGTGGATGATGCCCCTGGTGACTTTGACTACAACTACCCCGAGGAGACAGAACATGACATTGAATAGACGACAAGTATTGGCTGGCGCGGCGGGCGCCGCCCTGGCGGGAGCCCCGGCCATCCACGCGCAGCCGGCCTGGCCTGCCAAATCCATCCGCTTTGTGGTGCCATTCGCACCCGGAGGCACCAGTGA
>CALPLW020000135.1 GCA_943324505.2 Comamonas sp. lk | reverse complement strand
AGGGTTGTGGTGACTGCGGCGTGCAGTCCAACTGCTTGAGCGTAGAGCCGCTGGAAACCGAGTTCGGCCGCAAGCGCCAGATCAACCAGAGCAGCTGCAACAAGGATTACTCCTGCACCAAGGGTTTTTGCCCGAGTTTTGTCACCGTCGAGGGTGGCCAACTCAAAAAGAAGAGCAAAGGCGTCGGCCCGTCACCTTTTGCGCTGGCTGCGCTGCCTGAGCCGATGTTGCCGATGCTGGGTGGCGTGGCTGAGCCGGTATGGGGTGTTGTGGTGGCTGGCGTCGGCGGCACCGGGGTGATTACTATCGGTCAGCTTCTGGGTGTGGCCGCGCACCTGGACGGGCGCGGCATCGTGACCCAGGACGCGGGTGGCTTGGCGCAAAAGGGTGGCGCCACCTGGAGCCATGTGCTGATCGGTGCCAGCCAGAGCGACATTCGCACCACCCGTGTCAGCCTGGCGGCGGCTGATCTGGTGATCGGTTGTGACCCGATCGTCACGGTGGCCAAGGAAACCATGCTGCGCATGCGCGAGGGCCGGACCCGGGTTGCGCTCAACGCCCATGCCACACCCACGGCGGCTTTTGTCAAAAATGGCAACTGGCAAAACCCCTCTGAGGCCTGCGTTGGTCAAGTCGCTCAGGCGGTGGGTACCGCGGCATTGGGGGCCTTCAGCGCCGACCTGGCTGCCACCACGCTGCTGGGCGACAGCATCTACACCAACCCCATGATGCTGGGTTTTGCGTGGCAAAAGGGCTGGATTCCCCTGACGCAGGCCGCCTTGTTGCGCGCCATCGAGCTCAATGCCGTGGCAGTGGACAATAACAAAGCGGCGTTTGAGTGGGGCCGGCGCGCGGCCCATGACCCGCAGGCGTTTGAGCGACTGCTCAACCCGGGTCAGGTGGTGACGCTGATCAAACGCAGCCCGCTTGACGAACTGATCAGCCGCCGGGTGGCCTTTCTCACCGATTACCAGGACGCCAACTACGCCGCGCGTTATCAGGCCGTGGTGGAGCGGGTGAGGCGCGTGGACCAGACCGAGGGCGAGGCCCGCCTGGCGCTGACCGAGGCCGTGGCGCGATACCTGTTCAAAGTCATGGCCTACAAGGACGAGTACGAGGTGGCCCGGCTGCACACCGACGCCACGTTCCAGACCCGCATTGCCGATATGTTTGAAGGTGACTACAAACTCAACTACCACCGGGCTCCGCCTCTGCTGGCTAAAAAGAATGAGAAGGGCGAGCTGCAAAAAAGCAGTTTCGGTCCTGGCATGTTGGTCGCTTTTCGTCTGCTGGCGCGTCTCAAGGGTTTGCGTGGCGGCCCGTTCGACCTGTTTGGCCGGACAGAGGAGCGGCGTCATGAGCGCGCCTTGATCAGCGACTACCTGGCCAGCGTTGAGGAACTGCTGGCCGGGCTGGGCGCGGATGGCGCGCCGGAGTGGCGGGCACAGCGCTACAGGCTGGCGCTGGACATTGCCCACGTGCCCGAACAGATCAAGGGTTTTGGCCATGTCAAGGAACGCAACCTGCGTGCGGCACGGCTTGCCTGGGACGGTCTGCTGGCGCAGTTTCGCAACCCTTCGCTGGCGCAGCAGGCCGCCTGAGGGCGCAGGCCGACAAGCCTACCCGTCATACAATGCGCCGTTATCGACGCGGCGTCACCTGTCCGGTGGCCGCACGCCCAAGCAGCCCCTGCGCTGTGTCGGGTTTTTTCTGTCAAACCCTGTGGAGTTGCCTGTGTTTATTTCTTCCGCGTTCGCCCAAACCGCACCCGCTGCCGCTGCTGGCGGCGGTGACATGCAGTCCTCGCTCATGAGCATGCTGCCACTGGTATTGATGTTTGTCGTCCTCTATTTCGTGATGATTCGGCCACAGATGAAGAAGCAGAAAGAGCACAAGGCCATGATCGATGCGCTGGCCAAGGGCGACGAAGTTGCCACCGCCGGTGGTCTGTTGGGCAAGGTCAGCCGCATGGGCGACAGCCATCTGGGCCTTGAGGTTGCCAGTGGAGTCGAGATCCAGATCCAGCGTAGCGCGGTGGTTCAGGTGCTGCCCAAGGGCAGCATCAAGTAAACCCGTTACCGCAGAGGCGCGATCATGAACCGTTATCCGGTCTGGAAATACGTGGTCATCGTGATCGCGCTATTGGTGGGGGGCTTGTACACGCTCCCCAATTTCTTTGGTGAATCGCCTGCGGTGCAGGTGTCGGCGGCTAAGCCGTCGGTCAAGATCGACAGCAGCACGCTGGCCCGGGTCGAGGCAGCACTCAAGGCCGGCGGCCTGGTGGCCCAGGTGGTGACACTGGACGGCAACTCGATCAAGGCGCGTTTTGACACCACCGACACGCAACTACGGGCCAAGGACGCCATCCAGAAGGCACTGGTGCCTGAGCCCGCCAACGCCGGCTATGTGGTCGCGCTCAATTTACTGTCGCGATCACCAGCATGGCTGAGCGCCATGCGCGCGGTGCCGATGTACCTGGGCCTGGATTTGCGGGGTGGTGTGCACTTCATGCTGCAGGTGGACATGCAGGCGGCTTTGACCAAAAAGGCCGAGTCACTGACGGGCGATATCCGCACCGGCCTGCGTGAAAAAAGCGTTCGCCACAGCGGCATCAGCCGCAATGGCCAGACCATCGAGGTCCGATTCAAGGACACGGCGGCGCTGGCAGCGGCTCGCGCCGTGCTGCAAGAACAGTTCCCTGACCTGCAGGCTTCCGACGCGCCCGACGGCGCCGAGTTCAAGCTGACAGCCACCATCAAGCCCGAGGCGGCACGCCGGGTGCAAGACCAGTCGCTCAAGCAAAACATCACCACGCTGCACAACCGCATCAACGAGTTGGGCGTGGCCGAGCCGGTGATCCAGCAGCAGGGCCTGGACCGCATCGTGGTGCAGTTGCCGGGCGTGCAAGACACGGCCAAGGCCAAGGACATATTGGGCCGGACCGCCACCCTGGAAGTGCGCCTGGTTGATGAAAGCGGCGAGGCGCGGGCGGCCGAGACCGGCGCGGGCGCCGTGCCTCTTGGCGCCGAGCGTTATCTGGAGCGCAGCGGCCAACCGGTGATCGTGAAGAAGCAGGTGATATTGACCGGCGAAAACCTGACTGATGCCCAACCCGGCTTTGACAACCAAACCCAAGAAGCGGTGGTCAACCTGACGCTGGACGCCAAAGGCTCGCGCATCTTCCGTGACGTCACCCGTGAGAACGTCGGTAAGCGAATGGCGATTTTGTTGTTTGAAAAAGGCAAAGGCGAGGTGGTCACCGCCCCGGTGATCCGCTCTGAAATCGGTGGCGGGCGGGTGCAAATCTCCGGCCGCATGACCGCCATGGAAGCCACCGACACGGCGCTGCTGCTGCGCGCCGGGTCCCTTGCAGCGCCCATGGAGATCATTGAGGAAATGACGATCGGTCCGAGTCTCGGAGCCGAAAACATTGCCAAGGGATTCAACAGCGTGACCTGGGGCTTTGTGGCGGTGGCAGTGTTCATGTGCCTGTATTACCTGCTGTTTGGCGTCATTTCCAGCGTGTCGCTGGCGGTCAACCTGTTGCTGCTGGTGGCCATGTTGTCCATGCTGCAGGCCACCTTGACCCTGCCTGGCATGGCTGCGATGGCGCTGGTGCTGGGCATGGCGATTGACGCCAACGTGCTGATCAATGAGCGGGTGCGGGAGGAGTTGCGTAACGGCGCCTCGCCGCAAGCCGCCATCCATGCGGGCTATGACCGCGCCTGGGCCACCATTCTGGACTCTAACGTCACCACCCTGATTGCCGGCCTGGCTCTGCTGGCCTTTGGTTCCGGGCCGGTACGCGGCTTTGCTGTGGTGCACTGCCTGGGCATTTTGACCAGCATGTTCTCAGGCGTGTTTTTCTCACGCGGCCTGGTCAACCTTTGGTACGGCCGGCAGAAAAAACTCAAAAGCGTGTCGATTGGCACCGTCTGGCGGCCGGACACCGGCAGCCAAGTCACTGCCCCCTGACAGGAAACGACCATGGAATTTTTCAAGATCCGGCGCGACATCCCGTTCATGCGCCATGCGCTGGTGTTCAACCTGGTGTCGCTGCTGACCTTTCTGGCGGCGGTGTTCTTTTTGTTCAGCCGGGGTCTGCACCTGTCGGTGGAGTTCACCGGCGGCACCCTGATGGAAGTCAGCTACGCGCAACCGGCGGACCTGAATGCGATTCGCGCCAGTGTGGCCAAGCTGGGCCTGAACGATGTTCAGGTGCAAAACTTCGGTACGGCGCGTGATGTGTTGATCCGCATGCCGGTGCAAAAAGGCGTCAGCTCGGCACAGCAGAGCGATCGGGTGATGGCCGAACTCAAGACAAGCGATGCTTCGGCCAGGATGCGCCGAACCGAGTTTGTCGGGCCGCAGGTGGGGGACGAACTGGCCGCCGACGGCCTGAAGGCGCTTGCCTTCGTGGTTGTGGGCATCATGATCTACTTGGCGATTCGTTTCGAGTGGAAGTACGCGGTGGCGGCCATCGTTGCCAACTTGCACGACGTCATCATCATCTTGGGCTTTTTTGCGTTTTTTCAGTGGGAGTTCTCGCTCCCGGTGCTGGCCGCCGTGCTGGCGGTGCTGGGGTATTCGGTCAATGAGTCGGTGGTGATCTTTGACCGGATCCGGGAAAATTTCCGCCGTTACCGCAAAATGACCACGGTGGAGATCATTGACAACGCCATCACCTCCACCATCAGCCGCACCATCATCACGCACGGGTCCACCCAGCTGATGGTGTTGTCGATGCTGCTGTTTGGTGGCGCCACGCTGCACTACTTTGCCTTGGCGCTGACCATCGGCATTCTGTTCGGCATCTATTCGTCAGTCTTCGTGGCCGCGGCGATTGCCATGTGGCTGGGCATCAAGCGCGAAGACTTGATCAAGGCGCCAGCCCGCAAAGAAGGCGATCCTAAAGACCCGAACGCCGGCGCGACGGTGTAAGGCCTACTGGGGGCTGCTATGGCCTTTGACAGGGATCTGATTGTTGGCCTAGATGCCGTTCCTGAGCATCCACACCGAGTGGGCCAGCTCGTCTAGGATGACACATCTGGACGCAAGTCCTTTTCGTCAACACAGGGTTAGGCGCATTGCTGGCCGCGTCGAGCTTAGTATTTTTGGTGATCAGGTGGTTGGTGGTAGCCTATTTGATCTGGCTGGGTTTTGCCCAGTGGCCCGCCCTGGCCAAAACGATGGTGATTAGCGCGTAGGCCGGGGTATTTGTCACACGGCGTTCCATAGCGCTGCGCGCTTAGACCCTGCAGTTGCCATTTGTTCTAATGGCTTATTGCGCTTGTGGCTGCCAGGCCGCCTGGACAAGGAGACAAATCTTGCAGTTCAAACATCGTATTTTCGTGTTGGGTTGGGGCATTTTTGGGGGCTGGATAGGGCTGTGCGGCCCCGTGGCTTCCGAGCCGGATGAAGACCAACTGGGTAAATCGGCGGGTTATCCCCTAGGCGCCCGCTGGTCGGCCATGGAAAATAGAGTGGGATCCTGGTCGGCTTTGGATAAGGTAGAGGGCGTTTTGACTCAATCGGTCAGCCGTGGCGACAAGGTAAACCCGCTACCCAAAGCCACGCACCCCCCGGAAATCAGATACCGGTACCGCAACCTTGGCTATACCCTGGACGAGTACCTGGAGCGGCGACGCATCACCGGTTTACTGGTGCTGAAGGACGGAGAAATCGTGGCCGAGCGATACCGTTACAGCCGCACCCAGGATGCGAAATTTTTGTCATTTTCCATGGCTAAAAGCGTGACCTCGATGTTGGTCGGTGTTGCGTTGGAAAAGGGATTGATCACTTCATTGAATGACCCAGCCGGCAAATATGCCAAGGACTTGGCGGGTAGCGCCTATGGCGAAACACCCATCCGCGATTTGCTGCGGATGAGCTCGGGCATCACCTTCACCGAGCGTTACGACGGGCAGGATGATGTGTCGAAACTGTCGCGCAGCTTTGCAACGGGCAATCCGCCGGTGGTCAGTGTGCTGCGTTCGTTCTCAGAAAGGCACAAGCCGTCTGGCGAAAAATTTGTTTACGCCAGCGCTGAAACCGAAGTGTTGGGCCGCATGCTGACCGGGGCCACCGGTCGTAGCATGGCCGAGTTGACCACCGAGTGGCTTTGGAAACCAATGGGTGCAGAGAGCGATGCCTTTTGGTGCCATGGTCGCGACCGCCAGGCTGGCGCGTATTTTTGCTTCAACGCCACCCTGCGCGATTGGGGTCGCCTGGGAATGTTGATGGCCAACGATGGCAAATTGAACGGCCAACAAATCATCTCGGCTGACTATTTGCGCCAAGCCACTGATATTGCCGCACAGCCGGCAGCGTTTGCGCCTTACAAGGCCACGCCGTATTTTGGCTATGGTTACCAGTTTTGGCTGCATCCATTGAAGGAGCGCAGCTTTGCATTTCAAGGGGTACACGGCCAGTCGGTTTTTGTGCAACCCGCCACAGGCATCGTGATGGTGCAGACCGCCGTGTATGCCCAAGCGAGTGGCGCTCAGGACCCGGAGCCCTATGCCGAAAGAACCGCGTTCTGGATGGGTGTGCTGCAGTCGTTGGGTGGGCGAACCGATCGGTACTGATTAGCGGCTAGTCCTGTTGAGTCAGGCCCTTTAGCCAGCCCCGCTTTTCTCTAAATGGATTGAGGTCGGTCACGGGCAGTGCGCTATTGCCCAGGTCAACCGTGTAGGCACTGTCGCTAGACCTGAGTCGTTCACCATCATCACGCACGGCTCAACCCAACTGATGGTGTTGTCGATGCTGCTGTTCGGCGGCGCCACACTGCATTACTTTGCCTTGGCGCTGACCATCGGCATTTTGTTCGGCATCTATTCGTCAGTCTTTGTGGCCGCGGCGATTGCCATGTGGCTGGGCATCAAGCGCGAAGACTTGATCAAGGCGCCAGCCCGCAAAGAAGGCGATCCTAAGACCCGAACGCCGGCGCGACGGTGTAGAGCCTGCCCGGGCCCAGCTCAGTGGCAGACGCGCTCGCGGTGGTCGCTGCCTAGTTCGTCCATGATCAGCGGCCCGGGTTGATGCCCCAAGCTGCGATAGACCATCCGCACGATCATTTTTAGATCACTCAGCGGCAAAGGTGCGGCGCGGGCGGCGACGGCCCGCTCGACCACCAGCTCGCGCATGGCCAATGGCAAGGCCCCCGCCGATTCAAGAAAGTGGATGAACCCCAGGCATTGGACCCCCAGCCGATGTTGCTCCGAGCAGGTGTAGATGCGCCAGTTGGTCGCCCGGGGGGCAATGGTCAGTGCCGGCGCTGAGGGCGCAGTGGCTGATGGCGGCTCTGCCGCTAGGCGTTCGCCGCTGGCAGCCTGGTTGAGTTCGCTGAGCCAGGTCAGGGCCTCTGACACCTGCTCGGTGTCAAAGCCGACCGCATTGAGTTTGTGCTCAAGCTCAGCAATTTCTGGGCATGTCTGGCCACGCCAGTAGTTGTTGCAAACGTAGTTCAGAACTTCAAACATGGGGAGACTGTAGCCTGACTGTTGGCGGGGCAAATCCAGCAATTGGCGGCCAAATCCGACTTTGTACGCATTTTGTTGGATCAGGCGCTGTCCAAGCGCTGAAACAGGCCGCCAGGCAGGCGGGCTACCTGCCCGTCGAGCTCAAGCAGCATCAGCCGGGTTTGCAGTTGTGCCGCGTCCAGCCCGCATCGGGCTGCCAGTGCATCCAGCCCGACCGGGTCGAAACCGAGCGCCGCCAAGACCGCATCTTCTTGGTCAAAATGGTCGTTAGCCCTTGCTGCACTTGGTTCTTCTGCTATTGAATTAGAAGCAAATCCCGAGCCGAGGTCGAGCGCCATGTCCTCAAGCACGTCGGTCGCCGACTCCACCAGCTTGGCGCCCTGCCTGATCAAGGCGTGGCAGCCGCGGGCCTGCGGTGAGTGAATCGAACCGGGAATGGCAAAAACTTCCTTGCCCTGTTCGGCGGCCAGCCGGGCAGTGATCAGAGAGCCTGATTTGAGCGCTGCCTCCACCACCAGCGTGCCCTGGGCCAGACCAGCAATCAGCCGGTTGCGACGCGGAAAGTTGGCCGCCAGCGGCGGGGTGCCCAGCGGGTATTCGCTCACCAGCAGGCCGTGCCGGCTGATGCGCCGGGCAAGGTCCAGATGGCTTTTTGGATAGACCCGGTCCAGCCCGGTGCCGACCACCGCGACCGTGGCCAGGCGCGCTGCCCCAACCGGCAGGCTGTGCAGCGCCCCTTCATGGGCCGCCGCATCCACGCCGCGTGCCAGGCCCGACACCACGGTGACGCCGGCCTCGCCCAGGGCCTTGGCAAAGTCGTGCGCATTGACCGCGCCTTGCGGCGTTGGGTTGCGGCTGCCGACCACAGCGATACTGTGTTGCGCATCAAACGCTATTGAATGAATAGCAAACTTATCAGCATTGACAGGGCCTGGAGCCTTATTCGATTCAAAACTGCCGGTTCCCAGCAGGTACAGCATCAAGGGTGGGTCATCCAGCCGCAGCAGGGTGGGTGGGTAACGGTCGTCGCCGAGTGTGATCAGTTGGGCGCGTACCCCATCGTCGCGCGCCTCCTGCAGCCAGTCCCAGGTGCGGGTCAGCAGGTCGTCCAGGCCGGCGGGTTCGGTCAGCAGGGCGGTTGCCTGGGTCGCGCTGACCACCTGGCGCAGGGCGGCGGTGGTCTGCCCGAAGATCTGCTCCGGCAGCCCGAAGGCCGCCAGCAGTTTGCGCGCACTGTCCAGTCCAACACCGGGGGTCAGCGTCAGTCGCAGCCAGGCTTGCAGTTCGTCGCGCTCCACGGGAGGCTTTCAGCGCGGATTGACCAGTCTGTCGCCGACGCGCACGCCTTCAGTGGCTTCGAGCACGAGTGCGTAGGACAGCCGCTCAAACGAACGAAACACCATCAGCAGGCCCTTGCGTTCGTCCGGCAATTTGAGTGCGGTGCGCGCCGGGTCCGTTTTGTCGATCAAGCGGGCGCCGTCGGTCAGGATGGCCAGCATATGGCCGCTTTCTAGCCCTTCACGCGAGCCGCGGTTGATCACCACCACCTGGTTTTGACCGACGTTCGCAACGGCATTGCCGTAGACCGAGACCACCCGCGCCTCCATGGCGGCGCTCGGTGCGCGAGGCACATAGCTGCGCAGGGTCAGCGCTGGTTCCGGCAGCAGGCGGTCGCCGACCCGGATTTCTTCGCGTGCTGCCACGATGTCAATGGTGGCGGGGATCACTTCCTGCACGGCTTTGCCGTCGGCACTGGTGGTGGTTTGTGCAGACTCACCACGCACCAGCAGCACTCGCCCGATGTACTGGGCCTCAAAGCCCAGTACTTCGCCAGTGACCGGGTCTTTCAGCGGGGTCGCGTTGCGCAGCACGCGGT
>CALPLW020000134.1 GCA_943324505.2 Comamonas sp. lk | reverse complement strand
CGTCCTCGATGGTGTCGCGCACATGGGGAAAGACATAGGCGGCATCAGCGCTGCGGACCAGCTTGTCCTTGAGCTTGAGGCCGGCATTGCGGTGGCCCCAGCCGGCGATGTGCGGCAGCTTGGCCAGGCTGCTGCCGCGGCGCTGAGCGTGGGCCCGGGCGAAGCTGGCTGAAGCCAGCACCACGGCGCAGGCGCCATCGGTGATCTGGCCACAGTCTTGCCGTCGGGTACCTGGCTCGATCACCGGGTTGGCTTGGTCGTCATCGGTGAAGCTCAGGGCGTCGAAGGCCCATTTGCGGGTCTGGGCCAGCGGGTTGCGCTTGGCGTGGCTGTAGTTCAGTTCGGCGATGCGGTTCAGGTGTTTGCGGTCCAGCCCGTAGCGCCGCTCATACTCCTGGGCCAGCAGGCCAAAGGCCGCCGGCCACATGAAGGTGCAGTCAATGTCTTCATGGCCCTGCCAGGCGGCAGCGTTCTGGTTTTGCGACGCCACATTGCCCGGCAGGTTCTTGAACTCCTCCACCCCCAGCACCAGCACGCAGTCGTAGCGGCCAGCCTCGATCTCGGCCATGGCGCTGAGTACGCCCAAGGAGGACGAGGCACAGGCCCCCTCATGGCGCATGGCGGGCACGCCCCACAGCTCGGGCACCACTTGCGCCACCATCGCGCCCAGGTGCGCCTGCTGCCGCTGCAGTTCGCCAAAGGCATTGCCCACGTGGATGCTAGCGATCGACTCAGCGTCCAGCTCGCACGCCGCTAGAGCGCCGAGCGTGGCCTCGCGTGTGATGTCCGAAATATCCTGTCCCTGGCGGGACCAAACCTTGGCGAAATCAGTTTGGTAACCGCCCAGCACGTACACGGGTTCACGCATGTTGGTCTCCTGCGCCCAGCCAGGGCAGTTGTTTGAATCGGTTCAATGCTAGTTGGTAGTCGCGGGCCAACTCGTCCACCACTGAGGCCACGCTGGCTACGGATTTGATCGGGCCCAGGCCCTGACCTGCGGCCCAGACCTCGGTCCACTTTTTGCCAGCGAACGACTGGTTGCTGTCGTATTGGCGGCCCGGCGCATCGGGCATGTTGTCGGGGTCTAGCCCCTGGGCGCGAAGCGAGGGTTTGAGCCAGCTGGCAGCCGTACCGGTCACACCAGCGCTCACCACCAGGTCGTCGATGCTGCTGTCTACCACCATCTGCTTGTAATCAGCTGGCGCCAGGCTTTCGGCGGTTGGGATAAAACGGGTGCCCATGTACACCAGGTCGGCGCCGCCGGCCACGGCGCCGGCCACACCCCAACCATCGCCAATGCCGCCGCCCGTGATGACATAGCCATCAAAAAACTCGCGTACCGCGCTGACAAAGGCAAACGGCGAGAGGAAGCCTGTATGGCCGCCGGCACCGGCGCACACACAGGCCAGGCCGTCGGCGCCAGCCGCCACAGCCTTCTTGGCCAGCCCGACCGAGATGACGTCGGCGATCACCAGGCCGCCGTAGGCGTGCACCACCTCGATGGCCGGCTTCGGGCTGCCCAGCGCTGTGACCACCACAGGGGGTTTGAAACGGGCCACCAGCGCCAGGTCTTCCGCCAGCCGAGTATTGGACGAGTGCGTCACCAGGTTGGCGCACCAGGGGCCGATGGTGGCTGCCGGTTGCACGTCGCGCGCCCGGGCCAGGCCTTCGGTGATCTGCTGCATCCAGTCGGCCAGCACCGACACCGGGCGCGCATTCGGTGTTGGAAAGGCGCCGATGATGCCGGCCTTGCAGGCGGCCAGGACCAGTTCGGGCCCGGAGATCAAAAACATCGGCGCTGCCACGACAGGCAGACGCAGGGCAAACGGCAAGGGACGGTTCGCCAAAGTCATGGCTTCTCCTGGTGGGATTGGGTGGACAGGGCCAGTTTCAGCAGCAGCCGCGCGAGGGCTGGCGCCTGTTCGATGGGGGTTTGATGGCCGGCCTCGTCGAACCAGACCAGCTGCGCCTGCGGGATCAGATCGGCCAGTTCCTGGGACAGGGGCGGTGGTGTCACCTTGTCCTGGCGCCCGCATACCACCAGCACCTGTTGGGCGATGGTGGCCAGCATAGGCCGGTGATCGTTCCGGGTCATGACGGCGCGGGTCTGCCGAATGGCGGTGGCGGCACCGACCTCGTGCATCATGCGTCGCATGCCTTCAACCCAGTCCGTGTTGGTCAGGCTGTTGGCGTGCATGCTGAACGGAATGATCCCCTCCACCGTGCGGGCAAAGTTACGTTCAAAAGCACCAATGGTTTTTTCGCGCAGCGGCAGGGTTTCAGCGGTTTCAATGGCGGCAGACGAGTCGACCAGCGCCAAGGCCTGAACCCGATGGCCTTGCCGAGCCAGCAGCTCGATGGCCACATAGCCGCCCATGGAAAAGCCGCAGACGGTCAGGCTGGCTTCAGTCGGCACATCCGCCACCAGAGCCCACGCATCAGCGGCCATAGCCGGGATCGAGTTTTGCGTCAGCACATCGGCGACACGCACATCCAGGGTCGGCTCCAGGTCGGCTCGCACCGCGTCCCAGATGGCCCCGGTGTTGAGCATGCCGGGAATCAGCAGCAGCACGGGCTTCATACGACCTCCGGAGCCAGTGTGCGGGCCTGTTCACGCAGCTCGCGCTTGAGAATTTTGCCCACAGGATTGCGCGGCAGCGCGTCAATCTGAAGCACATATTCGGGCAACTTGTAAGCGGCTACGCGCTTTTGATCGCGCAGGAACTGCACCAGATCACCCAGCGACACAGCCTTCCCTGCTGCGCTGACCACACAAGCGCACAGCTTCTCGCCGAGTATCCGGTCGGGCACACCGACCACCGCCACGTCCTGGACGCCGGGGCATGCTGCCAGCAGGCCTTCGATCTCTTCACTGGAGATGTTCATGCCGCCACGAATGACCAGGTCCTTTGACCTTCCCACATAGCGGTAGTACTGCAATTGGTCACCGGCAATCTCGAACAGATCGCCGGTTCGGTAAAAGCCCTGCTCGTCAAATGCGCGTTTGGTTAGGTCAGGGGCTTTAAAGTAGCCACTGAAGACGGTTGGCCCTTGGAAGCGCAATTCGCCGGGTTGACCCGCTTCAGTGATGTCGGCACCACTGCTCAGGTCAACCAGTCGGGTTTTGATTTTTCGGGTCGTGGAGACGCTCCACGTTAGGCCTGGCACACCGACGCGAGGAAAGTACTGCGCGCGCATGGCTGGGTCAGGAATGTCAATGTCGCCACCCGACAGCGCGGCGCCCTCATTGGAGCCGAAGTAGTTGACGATTTGCACACCGTGCCGCTCGGCAAAACCACTAACCATCCACTCTGAGAGTGGTGCTGAGCCTGAACCAATGCGTTTGAGACGCTGAAAATCAATGCCCGCCAGCAGACGATTGTCTTGCAGCAGCATGTTCAGGATGGCGGGTGCTGCTACCGTGTAGTCGATTCGCTCTTCGCGCAATTGCTGCAGGAAGACGGACAAGCTGAAGGGTTGGTGTTGCACCACCGTACCGCCTAGAACCAGCCATGTGACCAGAGCGCTCGAGAGGCCAGACATGTTGACCAAGGGAAATGGGTTGAGCAGGCGCGCGCCAGGCTCAAGTTGGCCTGCCTCGATGATGTTGGGCGGCACGATCAGCCACTCGTTGTGGCTGCGCGGCACCCCCTTGGGCGCCGCTTCGGTGCCCGAGGTCCAGCAGATGCTGAACACATCGTTGGCGGTGACGGCGGCGTCCCGCTCGGCCTGCGCCAGCTGTGCCCGGTGCTCAGCGGTCAGTGCTTCTGGCCAGGCTGCTTCGATGCTGACCACCCCTGCCGGCACATCGGTGCCCCAGGCCAGCACCTTGCTGAGGCTGGCGTGTGCAGTACCCAGTGCACGGTACATGTCGGCGGCTTGGTGGCTGTGGCCAATGCGGCCGATGTGGCCGATGTGGGTGAAGGTGATCGCGGCAGTCGCTGCAGTGATCGTCAGAATGTGCGCCAGCTCATGTTCTCGGTATTGGGCTGGAACCGGTGTCACGATCAAGCCCAGCCTGGCGCAGGCCAGGTAGACCACATACTGCTCGACACAGTTGGGCAGATGAACCACCACGATGTCATCGCGGCGCAGGCCCTGTTGCAACAACACCAAGCTGAATTTGTCGATGTCCTCAGCCAGTTGGTGCCAGCTCAGGCGCCGCTGCACACCATGGGCGAAATCACTGCGGTTGCAGGCGTCGACCACGGCTTCCGCATCGCCGCGCGCGCTGACCTGCTGCACAAACAGATCCCATAGCGTCTGCTGGCCCCACCATCCTTTTGCGGTGTAAGCGGCGATGGTTTCCGGCTGGACCAGCACCATCTCAGTAGCCGCGCGCCAGGCGTTCGCCGCTGACCCAGGTGGCGTGAAAGCCGTTGGGCACGCGTTGCGGCAGGCGGATACGGCAGACCGGGCCCTGGGCCACGTCGTGCGCGTCAAGAATGGTGACCCAAGAGCTTTTGCTCAGGTCGTCCCACATGAAGCCGACCAAGTAACCGTCGTCTTCGGCTTGCCAGTTGTCCTTGGGTGCGAAGGGGGCCTCACTGAACCACTTGTGCACGCCGGCGTGGTAGGTGGTGCAGCTGTCTTTTTCAAGGTCATAGCGGGCGATGCCGCAGAAGCGCGGGTCTTCAGCGCGGTTGCTGCGGCCCATCAGCACGTTCCAGGAGTAGCGGGTCTTGTGGCCCTGCATCCAGGAGTTGATCACCGGGAACTCCTGGTTGATGATGTCGTCGATGACCCGTTCCTTGGTCTGGCCAGTGCGCAGGTTGAAGCGCCACTCGTAGAACATGAAGTCATGTTCCAGATTGGCCAGCATCTTGGGGAAGCGCTCCACATCAACCTTGCCGCGCATGTCGGTGGGCAGCCGGAACGGTGTGCCGGTCATCACGATCTCGGTACCTCCCTGGCCGTCGTCCTCTTCCCAGGCATTGGACACGTGGTACATATAGGTTGGGTTGGCCTCGAACCAGCGGATTTGGTCAGGCGAGCCATGGCGCGGCACCACGCCAAAGCGCGAGGGCAGCGTGTGGTGAAACTTGAGCTTGTGCCGACCGGCGGCAAAGGCGTCCATGTCGTAGAACAGCGGCAGGTCGTGCAGGATGGTGTAGTTGGGCGTGATCGCCATGTCGTGCGGCAGGCGCGGACCGGGCAATTGCACCGGCATGAAGGTCTTGAGTTGACCCAGCCGGTCCATCACGCCGTAGTGCATGTAAGGCGCTTCTTTGCCATAGGCAAAAAACAGGAATTCGCCGGTGCGTTCGTCGACCCGGGAGTGGGCCGAGATCGGCAGGCCCGCCAGCCGCGGGTCGACCGGCAGCCGACCGACGGTGGACAGGTCGCCGGGGCGGCACTGGTAGACCGAGCCACCCAGGTACCACATCGACACCAGGTGCCCGGCGTAGTACTTGACGTCGGTGTTGGAGGTGTTCTTGATCGGCATGTCGGGCCGGTCCTTGCGCGGCGGGTCCTTGATGCCTTGCCACAGTGCCGTGCCGGCGGTGAGCTCTTCTTGCAGGCTGTCGGTCATGACCCAGCGGTTTTGGTACTGCGCTTTGCCATTGGCGAAGCGCACTGCGTGCAGCATGCCATCGCCGTCAAACCAGTGGTAACGGCCGGGTGCCTCGAAACGGCGGTTAGGGCCGTTGCGCACGTACATGCCGGTCAGGTCTTTCGGGATTTCACCTTCGATGTCGGTCAGGTCGATCGTTAGTTCTTGGTCGATTGGCGCGAAGCCGCCATTCAGGACAGGGATTTCGTTGTAGCCCATGGTTGATTCCTCTACTTGGAGTTAACTGTGGCATCAGCCCGGGCGGGCCGACGCGATTGAGTGATGCAGAAGCGGTTGGCCACAAAGGCCAGGTGTGTCAGAGCGGCGTTGCCTGCAGGGTTCAGCCCGGTGACGTGGTAGTCGCTGTAGGCGGCGGCAAAATTGAGTGGCATGGCGCCGGTCAAGTTGATGGTGAGTTGGGCGCCTGCGCGGGCGTAGGCGTCCTCGGCCTGGGTGATGTAGGCCTCGTCGGTGGCATACACAAAAGCCGTGAGGCCGCCGAATTCGCGTACATCGCGCGTGGCCTGGGCCAGCGCATCATCGGCGTCGTCACAGGCGATCACAAAGCTGACCGGGCCAAAGCGCTCTTCGCCGTACAGGTCGCGCTCGGCCTTGCTGACCTGCAACATCAAGGGTGTGCTGGTACGGGCGGCTGGCCAGTCCGGGTGCGGGTAGGCCTGCGGTGCCAACAACACGGTGCCGCGCTGTGCCCCCTGGCTTTGCAGCTCGGCGAGCAGCGCCAGCGTTTGTGGAGACTGCACCGTGGCCAGGATCATGGCGGCTTTTTTCGGGTCGCGCGTCAGCGCCGCCACGGCATCGGCCAGGCGCTGCGCCACTTCGTTAAAACTGACCAAGCCCGGTGGTGTTTGCACCCCCGCGGCAGGCACATAGATGTTTTGCGGGCTGGTGCACATCTGGGCACTGAACAGGCACAGCGTGGTGGCCAGACTGCGCAGCACCGCGTCCAGATCAGTGACCGACGCCAGCACCACCGTGTTGCAACCGGCGGTCTCGGTAAAGCTCAGCGCCGGGTGGGCGTTTTGCTCAACCCACTGGCCAAAGCGCACGCTGCCGGTGAAATCGATCATCGCCGTTGCCGGGTGCTTGACGAGTTGCTTGCCAATCGGCGCGGCCTGGCTGTCCAGGGCCAGTGTGACCAGGTTCGGGTCAAAGCCTGCTGCCTGCAACACCTGCCGGAAAACGCGCACGGTCAGTGCCATGGGCAGCACGGTGGCCGGGTGCGGCTTGACGATGACGGCGTTGCCGGTGGCCAAGCTGGCCATGATCGAGGGCCAGGCGTTCCAGGTCGGGAAGCTGGCACATGAAAAGCAGACCGCCACGCCGCGCGGCACCAGCCGGTAGGTTTTGTCCAGCACGATGGTCGAGGGGCCAAACTGACGCTCCCAGCGGGCTTGCGGCGCCACCGCGTGTTGCGCCTGGTGGGCGTAGACCAGGGCCTCGATGGCCCGGTCGAGCGCATTGACGCCCGAGCCGGCATAGGCCATGTTGAAACTCTGGCCGGCGGTGTGCATCACGGCGTGCACGATGTCAAACAGATGCTCACGGTACAGCGTGTCGACCACCTCCAGCAGCAGGCCGATGCGCTCGTCGATCGGTGCCTGGGCCCAGTCGGTCATGGCCTTGCTTGCCGCTTCGAACAACTGGTTTGGATCTGCCTGCGGGTACAGGATGCGGAGAGGTCGTTGCGTGTACGGTGAAATTTCTTCGCCCAGTGTGCCAACGGTGCCAGGCTGGTCGAGGTCAAAGTGGTGGGGCTGGTCCTGACCGAGTCGGGCATTGAAGGCAGCCAGACCTTTGGCCTGTGCGGTTTCGGCGTCCGGGTATTTGCCGGGCAGTTCTGGGAAGGGGCTCCAGCAGTCGCGCTGGGCGCAGGCCGCCTGCGCCCGCTTGAACCGCGCCTGGTGGGTTTCGAAGAAGCTGTTTGTCATGGTTGGGGGCTGCGCTGCCATAAAAGCCGATGATGGCGTGCTATTGCCGTGCCGGGCACCCTGTCAGAAGCCGACAGGGCCAGCTCGCCGGGCGCCGGCCAGTCGATCCAGCGTACTTGCTCGGTGCCGACAAAATTGGGGTTCAGCGAGTGAGTGACGCTGTGAACTACCTGCAGCCGGCCGTCCTGGCTTTGGACACGGTAGCGACCGGCGTATTGGAAAAAACTCTCGAAAGCGGCCAGCCGCTCCGCCACCGGGGCACTGCGCACGCTGTCAGACGACAGATTGGCGCGATCGGCCTGGGCAATGCAGGCGCTCATGCTGCCGTCTTGGGTGTAGAGGATCATGCCGGTGGCTGAGGCGCCAAACGGTAGCGAAGGCGCGCGGCCACCGTCGTACCTGATGTCCCAACGCACCAAATGCCAAGTTCCTACCAGGGGGTTGCCCGTATCGCCCAAAACCGTCTCCACGCTTACTTTCTTAGTTGGACTGATGTTACGCCCTTAATGGCGGCTTTGGCAAGCCGGCAGCCGGGCGATAGGGCCGGCGAGTCACTTGTGTGTCACTCATGAGACCTGCTTGAGTTCACAGACTAGGCTGGCACCGGGCGCTGATGGCACACGGCCGACAATGCAGCCATGTCTGACACCTCGCCCCCGCCCGCCCCACGCCATGCGTTTGAAACTCTGACCCCGGACGGCGTGATGGACGCGCTCGCCAGCGTCGGCCTGTACGGTGACGGTCGCTTGCTGGCGCTGAGCTCTTACGAAAACCGGGTGTATCAGCTGCACCTGGAAGACGGCCAGGTGGTGGTGGCCAAGTTTTACCGGCCGCAGCGCTGGAGCGAGGCGCAAATTCTGGAGGAGCACGCGTTCTCGGCCGAGCTGATGGCGGCCGAAATCCCGGTGGTGGGGCCTTTGTTGCTGGACGGTCGCACCCTGCATGATTTTGGTGGTTTCGCCTTCAGTGTGAGCCCGCGCCGGGGTGGCCGCGCGCCCGAGCTGGACGACCCCGATGTGCTGGAATGGATTGGTCGCTTTTTGGCGCGCATCCATAGCGTGGGCGCGGCCCGGCCGTTTGCCAGCCGCCCGGCGCTGGACCTGCACAGTTTTGGCACCGAGTCACGCGACTGGCTGCTAGCGCACGACAAGGTGCCGCTGGATGTGCAGTCGGCCTGGACTCGCGCCGCTCAAAATGCTCTTGATTTAATAGCTAACTACCCAGCATTGACGGGGGCTAGAGGCCAAAAAGACTCTGAAGACTCGGTGATCCGGCAACTGCGCCTGCATGGCGACTGTCACCCTGGCAATATTTTGTGGACACCGCTGGACGTGCCGGCTGCGGCCGGGCCCGGGCCGCACTTTGTCGACCTGGACGACGCCCGAACCGGCCCAGCGGTGCAAGACCTGTGGATGTTGCTCAGCGGTGACCGGCAGCAGCGCAGCCGCCAGCTGGGCGCGCTGGTGGATGGCTATGAGCAGTTTCGTGACTTTGACCGGCGCGAGCTGGCGCTGATTGAGCCGCTGCGCACCCTGCGCCTGATCCATTACAGCGCCTGGCTGGCACGGCGCTGGCACGACCCCACGTTCCCCATCAACTTTCCGTGGTTTGGCTCCAGCGATTACTGGCAGGGCCAGGTGCAGATGCTGGAGGACCAGCTGGAGGCCATGCAAGACGAGCCGCTGGTGGTGTGAGCGGCCTTACAGCGCGGGCCGAAGGGCAGCCCACAGCATGGTGGCCCCTGCCACCAGTAACAGGCCGTCCATCAGCAACTGAAAGCGTGTGGCGTCCAGCCGCAGCACCAGGCGTTTGGCAATGAACGCGCCTGCCATCAGCGACGCGCCAATGGTCAGGCCGCGCATTAACGTGGCCATGGGTAAGGCGTCGAAAGCCCTAAATGTCAGGGCCTTGGCGCCATACACCGCCAGCGAGCCCAT
>CALPLW020000133.1 GCA_943324505.2 Comamonas sp. lk | reverse complement strand
GTAGCGACTCTGCATCGCGGCTGGTCACGGGATCGCCCGGTATTAATGCCGGGCGTGGATTGAAACATTTTTACCCCTTGTAATCTGCCACCAACATCAGGATCGCCCGGTATTAATGCCGGGCGTGGATTGAAACTTGGTGCGCCTGGTGCGCCTGGTGCGCGGGGCAGACGCTGGCAGGATCGCCCGGTATTTATGCCGGGCGTGGATTGAAACAAGCCCCGGCGCAACCCGAGCCCCAACAGCAACCCCGGGATCGCCCGGTATTAATGCCGGGCGTGGATTGAAACTTGTTTAGGGCATGGATTATGAAAACTGCAACTTAGGATCGCCCGGTATTCATACTTGGCGTGGTTTGAAATGGCAAAACGAGCACCTCGATGTTGAATGCCAAAGGGTTTGCCCAGTACTCTTAGCCGCGACGTAAATCCATTGAAAAAGGCGGCGGTATTTGGTATCGAGCCGTTCTTGCTTGTCAGGGAGCGCCCGCAGCTTAAACTCAAGCGCATGCGTCACCTCCTGATCATCAACCCCAACACCTCGAGCGCTGTCAGTGCGTTGCTACAGACCCATGCGCAGCGCGCTGCCGGACCCGATGTCCGTGTGCGGACGGTGACCGCCCGTTTTGGTGCGCCTTACATCGCCTGTGAAGCCAGCTATGCAGTGGCCGGCCATGCGGTACTGGACTCTTGGGCCGCGGCACTGGCTAATGATGACCAACCAGCGCCCGATGCGGTGCTGATTGGCTGTTTTGGCGACCCGGGGCTGCTTGCTTTGCGCGACACCAGCCGTGTCCCCGTGACCGGCCTGGCCGAGGCCGCATTTGTGGAGGCGGCCGCTCATGGCCGCTTTGCTATCGTCACCGGGGGTGTGCGGTGGCAGCCGATGCTGGCGCGCCTGGCCCAGATGCTGGGTTACGGCGACCAACTTGCTGGCATTCACACCGTCACGCCGACCGGCGCCCAGCTCGCTGCTGACCCGGTGGCAGCGCGGGCCCTGCTGGCAGCAGCATGTCAGGCTGCGGTTCAAGACTTCAGGGCAGACGCCATTATTTTGGGCGGCGCGGGCCTGGCCGGTTTGGCGCAGCTGATCCAGGCCGACGTCAGCGTACCGGTCATTGACAGCGTGCTGGCGGGCACCCGTCAGGCCCTGTTGGCGGCTGCCGCTGGCACTGGCAAGGGGCGTGGCCACTTTGACGTGCGCTGGCAGCAGGTGTCGGCCGAGATGACCGGCCTGGGGTTGCCAGCGGCCTGAGTCGGGTCTTAGCCGACTACCACCTCGCCCCCCAGCGCTTCCAGCAAATCCGGCAGCAGTTTGCGCAATTCGCCGGTGGCGATGGCGGTATCGGCGTCAAAGCCGTCGGCCCGTTCGGCGCCAGAGGTTTCAAAGACGCCCTCCAAAAAGGCCAGTTTTTTCAGTTGCAGGCTCTCCGTCAGAACAAACGAGACCCGGCCCGCCCAAGTCAGTGCCAGCCGGGTGGGCAGCTTGCCAGTGGCCACATGCTGACGGACCTCTTCAGTGTCCAGCGCATGGCGGGCATAGCGCACCACGGCGCGTGATTCATCGGCCGCCTTCAACTCGCACTCACGGTCCACGCTAAAGCCGGCCGGCGGTTCTTGGGTGTCGAGCCACTGGGCCATGGCAGCTGTGGGCGAGATCTGGGTGTTGAGCAGGGTGATGGCGAAGCCATCTAACGCCGCCACCAACGCCGCCGCAACCTCTTCGGCCCGTCCCTGGCTGGCCGCATCAATCACCAGCCAACCGGCCTCGCGGTCGATCCAGACCGTGATGCTGGCCAATTTGGTAAAGGCCATGGGCAACAGCGTTAGTCTGATGTCGTCCTTGAGGTCTCGCATCTCCTTTTTGCCCGGCTTGCGGCCGGTGCTGGCCTCGATCTGCGCCACCCGCTCTTCGGCTTTGCGGTTCACCACCGACGCCGGCAGGGCCCGGGTCTCGACCATCATCTTGAGCACCAGTTGCCCGGCCACCGACTCCACCAGCGGCCCCTGCGCCACACCGCGCGGCTCCACCCAACCAGATGACTTTTCCTGGCTCGGCCCGCAGGCGACAAAGCGCGTGGCAGCCAGCCGTTCTTCAATTTCCGCCAGGGTGGCGGACCAACCGGCCCCGATCCGGTAAACGATCACATTTTTGAACACAAGCATCCTTCTTGACAATTTATTTGAGCGAGCCCGCGCCGATCATCCCACCAATTTGCGCTGGCTTTTTCATGAAACTTTACACAGGCTTAGCGCTGACGCATGCTGCGCTTACACAGTCGAGCCACACTGCCTTTCAGCTTGATGCCAATCCCTGAGCATCCGGCCCAATCCAAAGGACATCCCCATGGTTTCACGATTCAAACCCACCTTGTTGGCCGGTCTGCTGGCCCTGTCAGGCTTTGCCGCGCTGGCGCAAATGCCGCCCTCGGGCGGTCACGCTGCCATGATGGCAGGCCCGGCCGATGGTATGCACGACGGTATGCACCACATGAACCCTGCCCGGATGCAGGCCCGCATGGACAAGTTCGCCGCCGAACTCAAGGCCCGCCTCAAGCTCACACCCGCCCAAGAAGGCGCCTGGACCACATTGCTTGCAGCACATAAGATGCCGGCCGACATGATGGCGAAACGCCCGGACCCCGCCGCCCTTGAGAAACTGACAACGCCCGAGCGGCTGGAGCGCATGAGGGCCCTGCGCAGCCAGCACATGACGGCCATGGATCAGCGTGACGAGGCGACCAAGGTTTTTTACGCCGCGCTGACGGCCGAACAACAAAAAGTGTTTGATGCCAGCACGATGCCGCACCATGGTCGCCCAAAAGCCAAGCCTTGAGTTTGTCGTGCCAGAAGACCTAGCTATTTAAACAATAGCTAACAACCCAATGGTGACGGGGCTTAGGGCCACTTTTCTTATGAGGCCAGTAGCTTTTTCAGCTCGCCGCTGGCGATCAGTTTATTCAGGTCATTGGCACCCCCGACCAGGGTGCCCTTGACGAACACCATGGGAAACGTTGGCCAGCCGGTCCACAGTTTGAGTGCATTGCGCTGGCGCCACATGCTGAAGTAGCTGCCGTAATCTAGGTCATGGTGCGCTACCCCCGCGGCGTCGAGCGCTTTGCGTGCTTTCTTGGGGTAGGGGTTTGAGGCCATGCCGACCACCACCACCGCGTGTTGCGCCACCGCTGCCTGCACTTCTTCCACGATAGCGTGCTCGTGGCGGGTGATCTGTTCCCGTATGGCGGGGTGAATCTGGGCTTCGGCAAGAATCGGGCGTGGCATGGTGGGTCCTGACGACAGTAAAGCGGGTGATTATGCAGTGCCCCTGCTGCTGCCTGCTTGACGCAGATCAAGCCCGGCCGGGCGATCAAACTCTACACTTGGCCCGGTCATGACCATCCCCCCAGCGCGTTTACCGGCGGTCCACCGCCTGGACCTGCTGCGCCCCGTGCATTGGCTGATGCTCGCCTGGCGTGACATGGCGCTTTGCGGCTGGATCAGCTTTGCCCACGGCCTGGTGCTTGCCCTGTTCGGCCTGGGCATTTTGGCATTGGCACAAGATCGGTTTTGGCTGATGGCCGGTGCCCTGTCGGGTTTTTTGGTGGTGGCGCCGGTGTTGGCCACTAGCCTGTATGCCTTGAGCCGCGCCTTGGAGCGCGGTGAACCAGCCAATGTCGGCTTGGTGCTCAAAACCTGGTTGAATTGGCAGAACAGCCACTTCAACAAATGGGGCAACGACTACTGGTGCCTGGTGCAGTTTGGCGCCTTGCTGGCGCTGGCGGGTACCGGCTGGGTGGTCACCTCGGCCGCCTTGATCACGCTGCTGGCACCAGTGCCTATTCATACCCCGATCGACTTCATCCGGCACGTGGTGTTGGCGCCCCAGGGCTTTTTGTTTGAGTTGTGGCTAGCGGTGGGGGGCGTGCTGGCTGCCCCGATCTTTGCCTCTACCGTCATTGCCATGCCCTTGTTGCTGGACCGGCGCGTGACCCTGCTCACAGCGGTGTTGACCAGTTGGCGTGCGGTTCTGATGAACCCGTTGCCATTGGCGTTTTGGGCCACGTTGATCATGGGGTTTACGCTGTTGGGTCTGGGCCCGCTGTTGCTGGGGCTTGTCTTTGTGGTACCCATGTTGGGGCACGCCAGCTGGCATGCTTACCGGGACCTGGTCGATGTGTCTGGCCTGCCGCCGCGAGAGCCAGGCTGATGTGGGGCTATAGCGAGGAGCAGATTGCCGGCTTCGGATTGACCTTTGGCGTGGGGGCGTTCATGCTCTACATGCTGTTCATCATTGGTCATCTGGCCTGGGAATCCAAGGCGGGCAAGTTCGGCACCTTTGTGATTTTTCTAGGGCTGGCCTTTGGCATGACCGGCTTTGTTGCCAAGATGCTGATCCAGTGGGTGATTGGGATCAAGTGAGCTTGAGCAGAATGCCACGGACACCGTCGTCCGTCGTGCCGATGGCGCCCTCCTCGAAGCCCAGCTCACGGGCCAGCTTGAGCATCCGGTCGTTGTAGTCAAGCACGGTGGCGACCAGGCGCTGTGTGCCCTGGCTGCGAAGGTAGGCAATCATTTTTTGCATCAGCAACAGGCCCAGTCCGCTGCCTTTGAGGTCAGAGCGGACGATCACGCCAAACTCGGCCTCGATGTTGTCGGGGTCGGTCATGGCACGCACCACGCCCAGGGTCTGCAGCTGCCCATCCGGGCTTTCGGCCAGGGCCACAAACGCCATTTCGCGGGCGTAGTCAATCTGCACCAAGCGGGCCAGTTCACTGCGCGCTATGCTGCGCCGGCTGTAAAACACCCGCATCCGCACGTCTTCAGGATCAAGGGCTTGCAGGAATGCCATGTGCTGGGCTTCGTCTTCCGGGCGGATCGGGCGCAGGCAGATGGACCGGCCCTGCCACAGCAGTTGCTCTTCCAGTTGTGCCGGGTAGGGCCGGATGGCGAAATTGTCGGCGCCAGCCGGCCCCGCCGCGCTGAGCCGGATGCGCGCATCCAGTGCGATGGCACCCTCAAAATTGACGATCAGTGGGTTGATGTCAAGCTCGGCAATTTCCGGGATCTCGGCCAACAGTTGTGACACCGCCATCAACACGCTGTGCAGGGCGTTGGCGTCAACAGCCGGGGTATCTCGCCAGCCCGCCAGGAGGCGGGCCACCCGGGTGCGCGCCACCAGCGCACGGGCCAGCGGCACGTTCAGCGGTGGCAAGGCCACGGCCCGGTCGGCCATGAGCTCGACCGCAGTACCGCCCTGTCCGAACAGGATCACCGGTCCAAACACGGGGTCAATCGCGCTGCCCACAATCAGTTCTTGTGCATGGCGGCGTTGCACCATGCGCTGCACAGTAAATCCCTGAACCCGTGCCAGCGGCAGTTGCTGTTGCACCCGCGCCAGCATGGTGTCTGCGGCATGGCGCAGGGCGGCCTCATCGGCCAGGTTCAGGGCGACACCGCCCACGTCTGACTTGTGCGAAATGTCATCCGACAATATCTTCAGCACCACCGGAAAGCCCAACGCCGTGGCAGCCTGGGCGGCGGCGTCAGCCGTGGCAGCGACCCGCTGCGTAGCCACCACCGGGATACCACAGGCCTGCAGCACGGCTTTCGCCTCGGGCTCGCTCAACAGTGCGCGGCCGGCGGCCAGCGCGGCTTGCACAATGTGCCGGATGCTGGCGCTGTCCGGGCGCTGGTTGGCCAGCGTGGCGGGTGGCGCTTGAGTCAGCTCGCTCTGGTTGTGGCGGTAGCGCAGCAACATGGAGAAAGCCCGCACCGCCTGCTCGGGCGTGTCGTAGCTGGCCACGCCGGCGTCCTGAAAGATTTTCCGCGCCTGCGCCACCGCAGCATCCCCCAGCCAGCAGCTCATTAACCGCGGCGCTATGTGGGGGTCGTGCTGAGCCAGCGGCACCAGTGCCTGGGCAATGTCGGCGCTTGGCACGATGGCTGTTGGGGCGTGGATGAACAGCAGCGCACCGGTGTTGGGGTCGCTATTCAGGATGGCCAGCGCCTGCTGGTAGCGGGTTACCGGTGCGTCACCAATGATGTCCACCGGGTTGCTGTGCGACCAGTTGGCGGGCAGCACAGCATCGAGCTTTTGCCGCGTTGCCTCGCTCAAGGTGGCCAGCGGCACGTCGGCAAAGGCCGCCGCGTCGGCCGCCATGACGCCGGCGCCACCGCCGTTGGTCAGGATGGTCAGGCTGTCACTGGTGTTGGTCCGAAAGCGTGACAGGGTCGTAGCCGCAAGAAATAACTCTTGTAGCGTGTTGACGCGCAGCATGCCTGCCCGGGCAATGGCCGCGTCAAAGACCAGGTCTGAACCGGCCATCGCCCCGGTGTGCGAGGCTGCCGCCAGCTGGCCCTGGGGCGATCGGCCGGCCTTGACGATGATCACCGGTTTGTTGCGCGCGGCAGCGCGGGCCGCCGACATGAATTTGCGTGGCGACTCAATGGACTCGGCGTAAAGCAGGATGGCGCGTGTCTTCGGGTCATTGGCCAGGAAGTCGAGCATGTCGCCAAAATCGACGTCAGCATGCTCACCCAGTGACACAAAATGCGAGAAGCCGATGGCCTGACCCCGCGCCCAGTCCAGCATGGCCGTGACCAGCGCCCCCGACTGCGACACAAAGGCCAGCTCCCCCGGTTGCGCATTCACGTGGGCAAAGCTGGCGTTCAGGCCCTTGTGCGGCGCCAACAAACCGATGCAGTTTGGCCCGATGATGCGCAGTAGGTGTGGCCGTGCTGCATCCAGCATTGCCTGTTTTTGCTTTTCGTCCATGCCGGCGGTCATGACCACGGCGGCGCGGGTGCCCAATCGGGCCAGCTCGTCGATCAGCCCTGCTACAGTGACTGGCGGGGTGCAGATCACGGCGAGCTCAGGCACCGTGGGCAAGTCGGCGGCCTGTGTGTAGGCGACTTGCTGACCCAGTGCGCCCGGGCGCAGGTTGACGGCATACAGCGTGCCGGTGTAACCACCCCCACTCAGGTTGCGCCAGACCGTGGCGCCGACGCTGCCCGCGCGCTGTGAAGCCCCGAACACCGCGATTGAGCGGGGCTCAAATAACGAGTCCAGGTTGCGAATGCTCATGGTTAACCCAGTGGGCGGACACCGATCAGCAGACCATGCAACCACAGGGTAAAGCCTATCCAGGCCGCCACGCCAACGGCTACAGTGACACCTGTCGCGCCCGTGGTGCCCTCAGGATAGCGAATGTGCTGATGTCGGTCACGTTGCCGGGCGGCCCGAAAATCAAGTGCAGCCCAGCCGAGGAAAGCGCCAAACAGCAGCACATGTGCCGCCGTGCCGTTGGCCAGCAGGTGAGCCAGCGCCCAGAACTTCACCGCCAGCACCATGGGGTGGCGCAGGCGGGCCTTGATGCGGTTGCCTGGCACGTAGCTGGCTGCCAGCAGCACGAACGACGCGAGCATCAGCACAGACGCCAGGTGCCGTATGCCCGTGGGTGGGTTCCAGAGCTGCACAGGTTGTTGCCGCGCCTGGCCAAAACCCCAAATCAACAGGGCCAACCCAGCGAGAGAAAACAGGCTGTAAAGGCCTTTCCAGGCCGCCGGGCCAAGCCGCGCTCTGACTTGGTTGCGCCAATGCTCGGCAAAGATGCGCACAGAATGCACGCCCAGAAACACCACTAGGCCAAGCAGCAAATAACGCATGGAGACAGCCCCTTTTAAGTTTGGCGCTCAGGCGCTCAGGCGCCCAGCACCCGGTTTTTGCCGGCCCGTTTGGCCAGATACATGGCCTGGTCAGCGCGCCGGATCGCCTCGCTGCCACTCTCCTCCTCGCCCAACTGCGCCACACCGGCACTGAAGGTGATCAAGATCTTCTCACTGCCAGCCATGAAAAACCGCTTGGTCAGCTCACGTTGCAGTCGCGTCATGGCCTCAATGCCATGGTCAAGGGTGGTGTCGGGCAGCAGAAGCACGAATTCCTCGCCGCCGTAGCGGGCCAGAGAGTCCTGCGGTCGCATGACTTCGCGCGCTACATTGGCCAAGTGGGTCAGCGCCGAGTCCCCTGAAGCATGTCCCAGCCGGTCATTCAACGACTTAAAGTTGTCAATGTCAAGCATGCCTATGCATAGCGGCAGCCCTTTTCGGCGCACACTCGACACTTCCCGCTCCAACGCTTCATCCAGACCCTTGCGGTTTAGCGCGCCGGTGAGCGGGTCGTGCCGGGCTTGGGCACTGATTCGGTCCAGTTGTTGGTGCAGCTTGGCAAGTTCGACCTCCGAGGCCGCGACCCGCTCTTGCATGTCGCGCAACTGATCTCGTGCCGACAGGCTGTCACTGGCTATGGTGCGGGTGGTTCCAACAATCTCCTTCAAGACCGGCGTGATCTCGGCGAAGGATTTGGCCTGCTCGATCAGGCGTGCGGTTTCTTCCAGTTTGCCTTGGTAGGCGCTGGTGGATTCGGTCATGTGTGACAACCGCTCGACAAACACGGCCAGCATTTGTCGCATTTCAGTCTGCGCATCGAGCAGCCGCTCCTTGGCTTGCGACTGCTTGAGGATCACATCTTTAAGCCGGCGCTCCACGTCGTCCAGCCGGCGCAGGGTCAGGGGCGGCATGGCCGCAGCGATCAGCGCGTCAGTCTGACCCTTGAGCCAACGGTCATCCACGCACAGCGCGCCGATGTTCTGGATGATCAGTTGCAACAGCTTGAGCAGTGTGGACTTGACTTCAAGCTGCTCCTCAGCGGCAAAAGAGACCCGGTGGCTGAAGTTGGCCAGCATCAGTTTCACTGCGCCGACGTCTGATTCGGCCGCCGGGCGACGCATGGCCGCCAGAAGGGTTCGGGCCTGTTCGCCAAAGCGCTCGTCCTCGTCGCCCAAGGCGGGCATCATGAACTCGATCATGCGGGCGATCTGGGCCAGAAACTCAGCCGTGAGCGCAGGCGCACTTTGCGCTGGGACCGGGGTGACCGCCGAGCCGGGGACGAGCGACGCGCCAGCGCCATGGGGTGCCGCCGCTGGTGTGAAGCCACCGTAAGCGACGAGGGCATTCTTGACACCTGACCAACTGAGCTGCCCAATGGCAGATTCAAATAGCGCACGCTGTTTGAGCTGGCCGGGCGTCTTGGCCGGCAGGGCACGAGCGATGTCGCGCAGGCGCTCCAGCGGAAACGGGGGGTCATTGGGGGTACCGGCGATCTCGTTGTAAATCGCCTGGTAGTTGGCTGGCGTGGGTAGCATTTTGCGCGCCGAGATCTGCTTCAACGCATCGCGCGCAATTTCAAAAGGCTTGCGGTCACTCGTAGTCATCATTACGCTATCATATTCATAGCACAAAAGTTATGCTGGCAAAGGGCTAGCGGCCAAAACCTTGCCTGACCACGGCGCGGGAAAAGCATCCGCCGCAGCCAAGGCGGGGGCTGATTTTGCCAACGGCTGAAGCGTCAGTAAAGGGTTGCCCGGCAAGGACGGAGTTGGACGCAGCGAAAGCAGTCACGAATCAATGATACCAAGCGAGGTGGGATGCGAGGCGGCTTTGCCTGAGGACTGGTATTTTATGACAGTGTTTGTGCCCAAAGGCCCCGCACCT
>CALPLW020000132.1 GCA_943324505.2 Comamonas sp. lk | reverse complement strand
CACAGGGCGGGGGACAGCCGCGGAGCCGAATGCCCGCCAACCTGATCACCACAGGCTGCCGCCTGTCGTTGGCAAGCCATGATCAACCAAGTGATGAGAAAACCCAAAATTGCTATCTAAATAATAGCAAACTATTTAATGCAGACGTGGCCTAGAGCCCTTTTTTTATCTGAAGTGCAGCTTGTCTAACCAGGGCTGGGCCTTGGTAAATCAGGCCGGTGTAGATTTGCACCACATCGGCCCCAGCCCGGATTTTGCTCACCGCGTCCGCGCCGCTCATGATGCCCCCGACCCCAATGATCGGAAAGCCTGGGCCCAGCGCGGCGCGTAACTGGGTGATGACGCGGTTGCTTGCAAGCAGCACTGGTGCACCAGACAAGCCGCCGGCCTCTGCGGCATGTAGCTGGCCCTGCACCGCGTCGCGGGCTAGCGTGGTGTTGGTGGCGATGACGCCGTCCATGTCGTGCCGCTTCAGTGCCGCAGCAATGGCCTGCACTTGCTCTAGCTCCAGGTCGGGCGCGATTTTGACAAACAGCGGCGTGCGCTTGCTGTGTTGTTGCGCCAAGGCTTCTCGGCGGTGGGCCAGCGCGCTGAGCAGGCTGTCCAGCGCCTCGTCTGACTGCAAGGCGCGCAGGTTTTTGGTGTTGGGGCTGGAGATGTTGATGGTGATGTAATCAGCAAACGGGTAGACGCCCGTCAAGCCCAGCAGATAGTCGTCGGTGGCCTGTTCGATGGGGGTCGCCGCATTTTTGCCGATATTGAGCCCAAGCAGCATCGCGGGCTGCATGCCGGTCCTGGCTGCGCTTCGCTGCCGGTGATGGCGCGACTGCGTGACATTGGCGATAAAGGCAGCGAGCCCGTCGTTGTTGAAACCCAGCCGGTTGATCAGCGCCTGTGCCTGCGGCAGACGGAACATCCGAGGCTGGGGGTTGCCTGGCTGCGCCAGTGGTGTCACGGTACCCACCTCGACAAAACCAAAGCCCATGGCGCCCAGCGCATCAATGCAGCGGGCGTTCTTGTCCAGACCGGCGGCCAGGCCGACCCGGTTCGGGAAACGCAGGCCGGCAAGCACCACCGGGTCATCAATCCGCTGCGCGCAATAGGCCCATTGGAGGGGTGTGCCCTGGGTTCGGGCCAGGGCTTGCAGCGTGAGATCGTGGGCTGCCTCCGGGTCCAAACCAAACAAAAAGGGACGGGCCAGGGCGTAGGGGAGTAGCGGCATCGGATAATTCAAGCGGTGTGAGTACGACAACTTCTAAGATCAGCCCGATTCTCCCAGATGAAAAACCAAGCCCCCGCCGTCACCCTGTCCCAAGACCAACTTAAGACCCTGGTCGGCGTCGCCGCCCTGGCTTACGTGGTCCCTGGCGAGATCATTGGGGTGGGCACCGGTTCCACCGTCAACAAGTTCATCGAGGCCTTGGCTTCCATGCGTGGCGACATCAAGGGGGCGGTCTCAAGCTCGCTGGCGAGCACGCAGCGCCTGCAAGCCCTGGGCATCCCGGTGTTCGATTCCAATGAGGTGGACGAGCTGGCGGTCTATATTGACGGCGCTGATGAGATCGATGCCCGTGGGTACATGATCAAAGGTGGTGGCGCGGCCCTGACCCGTGAAAAGATTGTGGCGGCTCAGTCGCGCCGATTTGTCTGCATTGCCGATGAGTCCAAATTGGTCAAAAGCCTGGGCCGTTTCCCGCTGCCGGTTGAGGTGGTCCCTATGGCCGCGCGCCGGATCGGGCGGCAATTTGAAGCGCTTGGGGGCCAGGCGAAGGTGCGAATGGCGGGCGGCCAGACTTTGCTGACCGACAACGGTCAGATCATTCTGGATGTGAGCGGCCTGGACATCGTGGATCCACTGGCGTTTGAGACGCTGGTCAGCCAATGGCCGGGGGTGGTCACGGTGGGCGTGTTTGCCTACCAGAAGGCGCAGATTTGTCTGCTGGGCACGGCCGATGGCGTGCGCACCGTGAGCTATGAGGACGCTGGCCTCAGAACCTGATGCCGGCAGGGTTGGGGTTGATGGCGCCAAATGGCGTAGGGCGTGCCGCTGTTGGCTGGCGGGTCGGCACCGATGGTGATGCGACTGCTGGAACCGACACGGCGGCCGGATTGGCGGGTGTGCCTTGCCCGGGGAGTGCCACCACAGCCGGGGCCAGCGCTGCCAGGGGTGCGACCGCTGGAAGGCGGTAAGTGCGTGGTAACTGCGACGACCTTGGGTAGCCGGCTGCGTCCAGAAACAATTGCCACTTCGCCTCTGACCAGCCCTTGATCTGCTGGGCGCCAATCGTGAGGAGGGGAAGGGCGGTTTCGCCACTCAGGCTTTGTAAAGCATCGGCATCTTCCGGGCTGGTGATGGTTTTCTCGGCAAACGGGATGCCGCGTTGAACCAGCAGGGTCCTGCCCGTGGCGCAGGGTGCGCAATTTGCCGTGGTGTAGAGGGTGACAGGGTACTGGCTCGCCACCGCACGCAGGCTGAAAGGCAGCGGCACGGCTAGCTCGGCCTCGGGCGCACGACCAGCCTCGTTGACTTTGTTCTGCCCCGCTACCGCGGGCGGTGTATCAGCGTAGGTGACCCGCCCATCAGCGCCAACGATGCGGTAAACCGGTTGTGCGGCCAGTGCGCCGGCTAGTAGTGCGGCAGCGACGCCAGCCACCCAACGGGCCATGCACTCGGGAGCCGTCATCGTTAGCATCACGCCAGCGGCAGTCAGCCCGGTGTCGCCATGCCCTGATGTCGTAACAAGGCATCGAGCTGCGGCTCACGGCCACGGAAGGCCTTGAAGGATTCCATGGCAGGCCGGCTACCGCCCATTTCCAGTATGGTCTGCAGGTAGCGCTGGCCGGTCTCCCGGTTGGGAAGGCCATCGACGCCGGCTGTTTCTTCGAAAGCCGCATAAGCGTCGGCGCTCAGCACCTCGGCCCACTTGTAACTGTAGTAGCCGGCTGCATAACCGCCGGCAAAGATATGGCTGAAGGTATTGGCGGTGCGGCTCCAGGCCGGTGGTTGTAACACCGCCACTTCGTCCCGCACTTGCTGCTGCAGGGGCAGAAGGTCCTTCGAAGGGTCATGTTCCGCATGCAACAGCATGTCGAACAGTGAAAATTCAATCTGGCGCAGCGTTTGCATGCCACTTTGGAAATTTTTGGCGGCCAGCATCTTGTCAAACAAGGCACGCGGCAAAGGTTCACCGGTGTCGACATGCGCCGTCATGTGGCGAAGCACGTCCCATTCCCAACAAAAATTTTCCATGAACTGGCTGGGCAGTTCCACCGCGTCCCACTCGACGCCGCTGATGCCTGATACGTCGCGTTCGTTCACCTGGGTCAGCAGATGGTGCAGACCATGACCGAACTCATGAAACAGCGTGGTGACATCGTCATGCGTGAGCAGCGCGGGCTTGTCGCCAACACCTTCGGCAAAGTTGCAGACCAGTTGCGCGACCGGGGTCTGCAACTGGCCGCTGTCCGGTCGCAGCCAGCGGGAGCGCACATCGTCCATCCATGCGCCGCCTCGTTTCCCTGAACGCGCAGCGGGGTCCAGGTAAAAGTGCCCCACCAGTTGCCCGGCCCGCTCAATCCGGTAAAAGCCAACCCCGGGGTGCCAGACCGGCGCGGTATCGGGTGCGATGCTGACATCAAACAGGGTTTCAATGATCTTGAACAAGCCGGCCAGCACCTTGGGTGCCGTGAAGTAGGGTTTGACTTCCTGCTCGCTAAAAGCGTAGCGGGCTTCCTTGAGCTTCTCGCTCACATAGGGCCAGTCCCAGGACTGAGGGTCGTTCAAGCCCAGATCGGTGGCGGCAAATTGGCGCAAATCGGCAAGGTCACGCTGGGCAAAGGGCCGCGCCCGTTGGGCCAGGTCGCGCAAGAATGTGATCACCTGTTCGGGTGAATCGGCCATCTTCGGGGCGACCGAGAGCTGACCAAAGTTGTCAAAGCCCAGCAGTTGGGCTTCTTCCCGGCGCAGTGTCAGCATCTCGCCCATCAGGGCGGTGTTGTCAAATTTGCGCATAGCCTCGTCAGCCTGGTCTGATGCCCGGGTGACATAGGCGCGGTAAAGCCGCTCACGCAGGGCACTGCTCCGGGCAAACTGCATCACCGGCAAGTAACAAGGCATCTTCAAGGTCAGCTTGTAGCCACCCTTGCTGTCTGCCTGGGCGGCGGCTTGGGCAGCTTTGATCACATCGTCCGGCACACCGTCCAGTTCGTCCAGGTTGGCGGAATAGACAAAAGCATCTGTGGCGTCGAGGGCGTTTTCGCTGAACTGCTGGCTCAGCGCCGCCTGACGCTCCTGGATGGCGGCAAAGCGCTCACGCGCCGTGCCTTGCAGCTCGGCACCACCCAGCACAAAGTTGCGCATGGCATTGTGGTGAGCCTGGCGCTGTTCAGGGTTCAGGCTGGCTGGGTCAATGGCCTTGTACTTGGCATAGAGCCGTTCGTCGGCACCCAGCCGGGTGAAAAATTCGGTGATGCGGGGCAGGGCGGCGTTGTAGGCGGCGCGCAGTTCAGGGGTGTCGGCCACGGCATTGAGGTGGCTGATGGCACCCCAACCGCGCCCAAGCCGCTCGGTGGCCACGTCGAGCACGCCAGCAATGGCTTCCCACCGGGGCACAAAGTCAGCCTGGGTCACGGTGTTCAGGGCGGCATCGGCAGCGGCCAACAGCTCGTCCATTGCCGGTGCGACATGCTCGGGACGAATCTGGTCGAACAGGGGGAAGGCGTTGAACTGAAGTAATGGGTTCATGGACGTGAGTTGTCAAGCGGCAAGGGCCACCTTTTCGGCGGCTTCCAGGGTGTTGACCAGCAGCATGGTGATGGTCATGGGACCCACGCCACCGGGCACCGGCGTGATGTGACTGGCAACCTGCCTGACGCCGTCAAAATCGACATCGCCGCACAGTTTGCCCTGTGCATTGCGGTTCATGCCAACGTCGATCACGACCGCGCCTGGTTTGACCATGTCCGCTGTCAGTACATTGAGTTTGCCCACAGCAGCCACGATCACATCCGCCTGCAGCGTCATGGCCTTAAGGTCAACTGTGGCGCTGTGACAGATGGTCACTGTGGCGTTTTTTTGCAGCAGCATCAGCGCCATCGGTTTGCCGACGATATTGCTGCGACCGATCACCACCGCGTGTTTGCCTTTGAGCTCGTAGCCGATGCTCTCCAGCATCTTCATGCAGCCGTAGGGTGTGCAAGGCCAGAAACCAGCTTGCCCGACCATCAATGCGCCGGCGCTGCTGACATGGAAACCGTCAACGTCTTTGGCTGGCGAGATGGCCTCGATCACCTTTTGAGCGTCAATGTGGGCCGGCAGCGGCAACTGCACCAAGATGCCATGGATCGCTGGATCGCGGTTGAGCGCGTCGATGCGTGCGAGCAGAGCGTCTTCAGGCGTGCTAACCGGGTATTGCTCCAGCACCGAGTGCAGGCCGCTTTCTTGACAGGCCTTGACCTTGTTGCGCACGTAGACCTGAGAGGCCGCGTTCTCGCCGACCAGAACTACGGCCAGACCGGGCGTTATGCCCCGCGCTTTGAGGGCTACGGCTCGGCTGGCGACTTCAGTGCGCAGCTGGCGGGACAGGGCCACGCCATCGATAAGTTGACCGGGTTCATGCATGGCTCAGGCCTTGCCGCTGTTTTGACCGAGCGCGATCTTGAGCAGGTCAGCCACGGTGTTGGCGTTGAGTTTTTCCATGATGTTGGCGCGATGCGCCTCCACCGTTTTGATACTAATGCCCAGGTCATCCGCAATCTGCTTGTTTAAGCGACCGGCGACAATGCGCTCCAGCACCTGGGCCTCTCGAAGCGTCAGCCTGGCCATCAGGGCATCGCGGCTTGCGGCGCTTTGAAATTCAGCAAACGAGTCTTTGGCTTGGTCCAGCATTCGCTCTACCAGGGTGACGAGCTGGTCTTCCTTGAACGGCTTCTGGATGAAATCCATCGCGCCTTTTTTCATCGAATCCACCGCCATGGGTACATCGCCGTGACCCGTGATGAACACGATGGGCAGAGGCGAGCCGACTTCGATCAGCCGGCTTTGCAACTCCAGGCCAGTCATCCCGCCCATGCGGATGTCTGCGATCAGGCAGGCGACTTCGCGCGCGTCGTAGCGGCTGAGGAAAGATTCAGCTGATTCGAAGCAACGTACCCGGTAGTCCTTGCCTTCAAGGAGCCACTGAAGGGAGTCACGCACCGCCTCGTCGTCGTCGACCACGTAAACAGTGCCTTTTTTGGGGATCAAGCTCATGGTGTCAGTGCGCGTCTTTCGCGGTCAGTTGGGGTTCGGTGCCTGATGGGGTCTCGGCCTGAATGCATGGCAGCCAGAATGAAAAAATGCAGCCACTGGCGTCGGAGCCATTGTAGAGGTTCTCAGCTTTCATTCGGCCCAGGTGCGACTCCACGATGGAGCGGCACAGGCTCAGGCCAATGCCCATGCCATCAGCCTTCGTGGAGTAAAACGCTTCGTACAGCCGGGCTGAGACTTCAGCCGTGAGGCCACGGCCACTGTCTGTGACGCTGAAATCAATCACATCCCGATCATTGACGCGTTGCTGCGTCACGCGCAGCTTCACATTGCGTTGAGCCGATGGTCGTTGCGCCGCATCCACTGATTCGGCCGCGTTCTTCAGCAGGTTCAGCAGCACCTGCTCGATCAGGATCGGGTCCACCATCAGCTGAGGCAGGTGCGGCGCGACATAGTGGGTTAGCCGGACGTTACGCCGACGCAGCTCGATTTCAGCCAGCTCCAGCGCCTCATCCACCATGACCGCAACCTCAGACAGGGTACGGTTGGGTTCGCTGCGCTTCACAAAAGAGCGGATGCGCTGGATGATCTGGCCGGCACGCTGGGCCTGCTTGGCGGTTTTTTCCAGCGCCCCAAGCAGGTCTTGCTCGGTGATTTGCCGGGCTCTGATGCGCGAGAGCATGCCGTTGCAGTAGTTGTTGATGGCGGTCAGCGGTTGATTGAGTTCATGCGCCACGCTGGAGGCCATCTCGCCCATGGTGATGAGGCGGCTGGCGTTTTGCGCTCGTTCGGTCTGGGCTGCTGCCTGCTCTTCGGCCATCCGACGTGCCGTTATGTCTGTCGCAATCACCATCTGAGCCAGCCGGCCGTCGACCCAGCTCAGGTAGCGGGTGCGAACCTCCAGCCATTTGCCGAGCGTCTCGATGTAAACCTCTGCGCTTTCCGCGTCGGAGTCGGGTAGCAGGTTGGTGGGGAGGCCGGCAAAGGCGTCCACATCGTCCTGTACTTCGTCATTGGGCGGACCGGGTGCTACGCCCGCTTGAGCCACCAGGCGCAGGTGGCCGCCAGCCGGCGTGCCGAACCAAAGGCGGTACAGCTTATTGGCAAACAGCAGTTCATCACTGCCTAGCGGGGCAACTGAAATGGACGCATCCAATGCTTCAAGCACAGTGGTAAAGCGCTCGTGCGAAGCTGACAACTGCTCCCGGATACGGTTGGGTTCAGTGATGTCGGTCATGGAGGTCATCCAGCCGGTCTGAGTGCCCTTGGCATCAATCAGCGGCGACACGTACAGCCGCGCGTCAAACAGCGTGCTGTCGCGCCGCTTGACCCGCATCTGGATACCGCCTGGTGTGGTCTTGCCGGACAGTTCCTCTTCGAGCCTAGCCGTCAGGTTGGCAGTGTCGTTGTCCGGCCAATAGGGAAACGGTGCGGTCCGCCCGACCAGGTCAGACTCGCTCCAGCCGGTCATCTGGCAAAAAGCGGCGTTGACATAGGTGATGCGGCCTTGCAGGTCAAGCGCGCGCATCCCCGTAAGCATCGAGTTTTCCATGGCGCGGCGGAAGCTGGTCTCGGACACCAGGGCCTGCTGTGCCTGTAACCGTCGGCGGGTGTGGCGCCAATTGGCAATCAGCATCCAGGCTGTCATGGCGCTCAGTGCTGTCACCAGCCAGAACAGACCGCTACCGATAACGCCGAGCGAGGTGCGGTAAGCCTGACCTCGAATCAGCAGACCATTGCCCACCGGGGACACCGGCACCTCATAGGCATTGGCCTGGCTGATCCAGGGCAGCAAACCTGTGGCGGGACCACGGGGAGGGATTTTGGTGCCGGCGAGCAGTGTTCCCTTGGCGTCGTGAAATGAAATCGCATAGCGTGCTGACACCTCTGACGGTACACCATAGCGAAACAGCCCATCAACCGAGTATTCGGCCAACAAGACGCCTAAAAAGCGGGCTCGGTCGCTGAGTGGCACATGCAATTGCAAAAGGGCTGGACTTTCCGGCGATTCGCTGCGCTGTGTGTAGATGGGCTGCTGAAGGTCGCGTGCTGAGCTGTAGGAGCTGTCGTTCTCGCCGTTTTTGATCGTGCTGCCGACCGTGCGCAGTTGGACGGCCGACATGCTGGCGGTACCCACACTGGATTTGACACGTCGACGCTCGTCAATCCAACTGAGACCCTGCAGTTCAGGGTGCTGTCCTATCATGGCTTCGGCGCGTGTCTGGAAATCTTCCTTGTCGAGCTCCCGGTTGGACATCTCCCGGCCCAACTGCATCAATTGCTCCTGCCGCTCCAGCAAGCGCAGGCGCAGGCGCTGCTGTGTGTATTCAACATCACGCCGAACGGCTTCTTGTTCCCGGTCGATTTCTTCCAGCCGCAGGTAAGCAAAGGCCACGACGATGGCGGCCAAAAACAGCAGCACGGCGGCCAAGGGCGCCAGCACGGCAAAGCGGTCTTGCCGCTGCGGCGTCAGGTGCCACCACCATGCACGAAATTTAGCCAGCGGCTTATTCTTGACCGGGCCGGTTACTCGTTTCTGCTGCGGTAGTGGCATGAGCCGAGTGTAGGTGAGTGGCCCAGACCACGTTCAGTGTTCGCTCTGATGCCCGCTTGAACCTTGCGAATTAATTTCATAATATGAATTCTTATAGCATTATTTGAAAAATTGTAGATTTTGTGGGAAAATTTCGGCACCGTATTAAAGTTGGCAACAAGCCACAGGAGATAGACATGTCTGCAGCACCCGATCATCCCTTCAGCGTTGCGGCCAACGATGCCGACCGCCAAGAAACCCGTGAATGGATGGACGCCCTGTCCGCCGTCATCGAGAGCGAGGGCCCAGAGCGGGCGCACTTTCTGCTGGAGCAACTGCTGGAGCATGCGCGGCAAAACAGCATCGACATGCCGTTCTCAGCCAATACCGGCTATGTCAACACCATAGAAACCGACCAGGAAGAGCGTTGCCCTGGCAACATCGAAATTGAGGAGCGCTTGCGCGCTTACATGCGCTGGAACGCCATGGCCATGGTGGTCAAGGCCAACCGGCATCACCCGGTCGACGGGGGCGACCTGGGCGGTCACATCGGCTCTTTTGCCTCACTGGCGCACATGTTTGGCGCAGGCTTCAACCACTTTTGGCACGCTGAAAGCGCCGTGCCTGGTAAAGAACACGGTGGCGACTGCCTCTACATACAAGGGCACGTGTCGCCCGGCGTGTACGCCCGTGCCTATCTGGAAGGCCGCCTGAGCGAGGAGCAACTGCTCAATTTCCGCCAAGAGGTCGGCGGCAAGGGCCTGTCCAGCTACCCGCACCCCAAGCTGATGCCCGAGTT
>CALPLW020000131.1 GCA_943324505.2 Comamonas sp. lk | reverse complement strand
GTGTACGAGGGCCGTACCGAGCTGATGGACGAGGACAAAATCGTCTTTGCCCAGAAAACCGAGGCAAGAACCCTGAGTGACATCATTGCAGACGCCGACATTTTTCTCGGGTTGTCCGCCGGTGGTGTGCTCAAACCCGCCATGGTTCAGAAGATGGCAGCGAACCCCATCATTTTTGCCCTGGCCAACCCAAATCCGGAAATCTCCCCGGAAGACGTCAAGGCAGTGCGCAGTGACGCCGTGATGGCCACCGGCCGCACCGACTACCCGAACCAGGTCAACAACGTCCTGTGTTTTCCCTATATTTTTCGTGGCGCCCTGGATGCCGGCGCCTCCACCATCACCGTCGAGATGGAGATCGCGGCGGTCCACGCCATCGCCGAGTTGGCGCAGGCCGAGCAAAGCGAGGTGGTGGCTGCCGCCTATGCGGGCGAAGAGTTGGCTTTCGGGCCGGAGTACCTGATTCCCAAGCCGTTTGACCCGCGCCTGATGATGAAGATCGCGCCAGCGGTGGCCAAGGCGGCTGCAGACAGCGGCGTGGCCCTGCGCCCGATTGCCGACATGGAGGCCTACCGCGAACGCCTGCAAAGCTTTGTCTATGCCTCCGGCAACACCATGAAGCCGATTTTTTCGGCCGCAAAAAAGGCGCTCAAAAAACGGGTGGTCTACGCCGAAGGCGAAGAAGAGCGGGTTTTGCGTGCCGCGCAAATCGTGGTGGACGAGGGCCTGGCTCTGCCCACCCTGATCGGACGGCCCGCCGTGATCGCGGCCCGGGTGGAGAAATTTGGCCTGCGACTGCGCGCAGGCATTGACTACGCTGTGGTCAACGTGGAGTCGGATCACCGCTACCGCGACTTCTGGCAGACTTACCACCGCATGACCGAGCGCAAGGGCGTGACCGAGCAGGCAGCCAAAATCGAAATGCGTCGGCGTTTGACCCTGATTGGGGCCATGCTGCTGCACAAGGGGGAGGTTGACGGGCTGATTTGCGGCACCTGGGGCACCACGGGCCTGCATTTGCAGTACGTCGACCAGGTCATCGGCAAGCGTGCGGGTGTCAACACCTATGCCTGTATGAACGCCCTCTTGCTGCCCGACCGACAGGTATTTCTGGTCGACACCCATGTCAATTACGACCCGACCGCTGAACAACTTGCCGAAATCACCGTGATGGCGGCCGAAGAAATGATGCGCTTTGGCATTCGGCCCAAAACCGCGCTGCTGTCGCACTCCAACTTCGGCAGCAGCATCCAGCCCAGTGCCGTGAAGATGCGCCAAACACTGGAGCTACTGCGAGTACAAGCGCCCTGGCTCGAAGTCGACGGCGAAATGCACGGTGATATGGCACTGGACGGACAGGGCCGGGCGAGCCTCATGCCCAACAGTACCCTGTCTGGTGATGCCAACTTGCTGGTTTTGCCCAACATCGACGCTGCCAATATTTCTTACAACCTGTTGAAAACCGCCGCCGGCGGCAACATTGCGATTGGCCCGGTGCTGCTGGGCGCGGCCAAACCAGTGCACATTTTGACCCCCAGCGCCACCGTCCGACGTATCGTCAACATGACAGCACTCACTGTCGCCGACGCCAACGCAAGTCGGTAAGCTCAAAATAACAAGTGTGCGCTTGCTTATTGATAAATCACACTATTTTTGTGCTTAATTTTTGAGCATTCACTTGCTTTATTTCGGCAAATACGCGACACTTCGTTCATCGGAGTTTCCGGGTTTACCCGGAGTATCACGGGGAGTTAAAGGATGGTGTGGTCGCCAACCCTGAAATGGGTTGTTGCTGGAATTCTGCTGGGGGGGTTGGTCGGGGGCGCACAGGCCAAGGGCACCGCCGCCGGCGTTTCAGCCGCCACCATCTCGTTGGCCGAATTGCCCAAGCAGGGGGCGCAGATTCATGCGCTCATTCTGCAGGGCGGTCCGTTTGTCCATGAGAAGGATGGAAGTGTTTTTGGCAACCGTGAGCAGTTGCTGCCAGCCCAAAAGCGCGGCTATTACCGGGAATACACGGTGCCAACGCCTGGCGCCAGCAACCGGGGCAAGCGGCGCATTGTGTGTGGTGGGCAAGCCAAGGCGCCTGACGCCTGTTACTACACGGCCGACCACTACACGAGCTTTCGCAGGATTGAACCCTGAGTTTTTTTATTGGTTTAAGTTTATTAGAAAGTGAGGAGGGGATGAATATGCCACTTCGTCAAGCCAACGCTGCGCCGGATCGCGTAGCAGCTGAGACGCCATTGCGGGGTATCCGCAGCAACATCGTGCAGTCTATCCGCGCCTTTCGGGTGCAGGAGTTGCAAGATGCAGCGCAAACCCTCGGCCAGCATTTCCTGTACGCCAATCTAGCAAATGCTCAGACCAAGCAGGAAGTTCTCGACCTGATTGGTCAGCAGTTCATGCTGTCGTCCTATGTCGGGAAGAATTTTGATGCTCTTTACGACGGCATGACTGATCCGCTGCACAAATCGGGACCCCAGCCAGGCTTCATTGTGGTGCTGGAGCATGTCCCCGCGAACGCCCGCTTCGACAAGGAAGCGCGCGAACAACTGCTCGATATTTTCCGTGACGCAGCAGACTACTGGGGGGATCGAAAAATACCGTTCCGTTGCTTCTATTCTTTTCTGTAGCCCGTTCTGCACACACCAGCCAAGCAGAACGGGCGAATGAGGCAACCAGCAACTCCGCGACCGCCCCTGGCGTGACCGGTATTGAACTCACCACCGAGTCCGGCGAAAAAATGCCAACCGACAAGTTGCTCGACGTGTCGCCCCTGGCGCTGCGCATGAGCAGCCCTTTCAATGCCGGTTACTGGCTGACAGCTGCCTGAGGCAGGCGCTCAGTCTTTACAAAAGGCCCGCTTCGGCGGGCCTTTTTAATGCGTGATGCTAATGACCGACGCGCCTAGACCGGCTTCACGCCGGCTGGCGTTCAAGATGACCAACAAGCGCCAGGTACTCACCCACTGGCACCTCCTCGGCCCGCCGCTGCACATCAAAATTGCCGGCATAGGCTTTGGTCTCCAGCCAGCGGCCCAGCGTATGGCGCAGTAGTTTGCGGCGCTGGCTGAACGCCACCTGCACCAGCTCGCTCAATAGCGCCACCGACAGCATCACTGGCTCCTGGTGCGGAACCATTCGGACCACGGCACTGTCGACCCGCGGCGGCGGCTCAAAGCTGTGCGGTGACACCCGCAGCACAGTCTCCATGGCGTAGCGCCACTGCAGCATCACACTCAACCGACCATAGGCTGCGGTGGCCGGGCGCGCCACCATGCGGTCGACCACTTCTTTTTGCAACATGAAGTGCTGGTCTTCAATCAGGTGCACCTGATCGAGCAAATGAAAAAGTATGGGTGTGGAAATGTTGTAAGGCAGGTTGCCAACTACTCTTATTTTGATAGCGGAGTCGACAGGCCTGACAAGGGCCAGGTCGACTTTTAGCACATCAGATTCAATCACCGTCAGCTGCGGATGCAGCCGCAGCCGGGCCGCCAGATCACGGTCCAACTCAATCACCGTCAAGTGCCCGAGTCGCTCCACCAGCGGCTGCGTCAGGGCGGCCAGGCCCGGACCAATTTCGACCATGAGCTCGTTCGGCCGCGGCGCAATGGCGGCCACGATGGCATCAATGACGGCGGCGTCTGCGAGGAAGTGTTGGCCAAAGCGCTTGCGCGCCACGTGTTTCATCGGGTTCGCCAGTTGGCTGCGGCATGGGCGGGTAAGCGCTGGGCGCCGCTCACGGCGCAAGCTCGCGCAGTTCCACGTAGGCGCGGCTGCGTTGGTCCTGAGCCCAGAGCAGGTAAGCTTCTTCCAGTTTCTTGTCGCGAAGCAAGCCGCGCACCGCTTCACGCTGTTCCCGCTGGCTGGTTTCCACGCGGCGCCGCTCCAGCACCTCGATCAGGTGAACACCAAACCGGGACACCAGGGGCTCGCCTACCTGCCCTGGTGCCAGTCGGTTCATGATCTGCTCAAACTCGGGGACAAACATGCCTGGGTTGGCCCAGCCCAGGTCACCCCCCTGGGCGGCGCTGCTGTCTTCCGAATGCTGACGGGCCAGCGCAGCAAAGTCAGCCTGGCCAGCCTGAATCTGGCCGCGGTAACCCAAAAGGCGGTCCCTTGCAGCGGCCTCGCTAAGCTGGGGACCAGGCCGCAGCAAAATATGCCGACTACGGGTTTGCATCACTGTGGCAGGCGGCAGATTGGCGTCCTGTCGCTCCATCACCTTGAGAAGGTGAAAGCCCGCGCCTGAGCGGACCAAGGCGCTCACCTCACCCAGCGCCAGGGCCTGGGTGGCGTCGACAAACAGGGATGGATAGCGGTCGGACGTGCGCATCCCCAACTGGCCACCATTGCTGCGGTCTGGTGCGTCTGAAGCAGTGCGGGCCAGGTTGTTGAAATCTTCGCCAGCCCGAATGCGCGCCAACAAGGCCTCGGCGCGGGCTCGCAGGGTGGCCACCTGAGCGTCGCTGGCATCATCAGGTACCGCCACCAGAATTTGGGCAAGGTTGATTTGCTGCGTAGTCGGACCGCTGTTGCTTTGGGCCTCGCGCAAATACTGGTCGATCTCCAGTTCGGTCACCCGACCACGCGGCGCGAGCTCTCGCTCGCGCAAGCGGGTCAGGGTGAGCTGGTTGCGGAGCTGGGTCCGAAACTGCGGCATGGAGACACCTTCGGCGACCAACTGCCGGCGCATGTCGGCCACGCTCAACTGATTTTGGCGGGCAACGTTCTGTTCGGCCAGGTCCACCGCGGCCTCGTCAATGCGAATTCCCGATTGCCTGGCCAGCTGCAGTTGTATCTGATCGCCAATCAGCCGTTCCAGCACTTGGCGTGCCAGCTCGTTTTTGTCAGGCAACGGCCGGCGCTGGAGAGCAAACTGCTGCTGCACACGCTGCAGCTCGCCCTGCAACTCACTGTTGGTAATGGGCTCGGAGTTGACCAGGGCCACCACAAAATCGACCTGCCGTGTCCCCACTGGGGCTGGCAGCGACAGACTCTGGCTGGATTGCAGTTGCAGGCCTTGAGCCTCTACACCTATCCCCGATACCAATCCCAACGCCAGAGCCAAGCTCGGTGGCAGAAAACGAAACATCATCATCACTCAATCATAGTTGTTGAAACGGCTGGGAGGGCTGCCGGTTTCCCGCAGCAATTGATAGCCCGGAATATTGTCTTTCAGGGTCTGCAGAGGGTTGACGCCGAGCCTCGTAAAGCCGACGAATTCCAGCTGAAACATGATGCGGGAGGTGGCTGACGTGCTGCTGGTCTGTAGCCGCTCAAGCGCGACCCGCCCAAGCCAACAGCAGGCGTCGTACTCCAGCCCCAGCACGGTATTGACCAGACGGCCCTCGCTCAGACTGTAATTGAGTCGGCCGACGCTGTACCAGCGGCCGCCACCCTGCCCACGCCCGGCGCCGAGATCCTGACCGCGGTCACCCCACAGGTCATTGATCGGCCACTGCCAACCCAAGTCCAACTGCTCGCTGCTGTCACGCTGAAAACGGAAGGCGCCAGTCACCACCCTGTACAGACCAGGGCTGTAGCGCGCGCCGGCGGTAGCGCGCACCGGCAATTCAGTGCTGGCATTGAACTGTACCGAAGTGTCAAAGGTCCAGCGTGGGTCCCAGGTGATGGTGGTACCCAGCAACAGGTCACTTAGCCGGTCAGCCACGGCCGCCCCGCCCGGCAGGGTCACGTTCTGGTCGGTAAAGCGCAGCCGTTGCGCCACCCCGAAACGCAGCGATTCAACGCCGGTGTCCGGATCGAGCAGCCGCGTGGACAGGCCAAGGGTCAACAAGTTGCTGTCGGCGATGCGGTCGTTGCCGACAAAGGCGTTTTCAGTGAAGATGGTGGCAAAGCTGAAGTCATTGGCGCCCGAATCGTAATTGGGCAGCATACTTTGGTCGCGGTAGGGAGTGTGCACATAGAACGCGCGCGGCTCCAGCGTCTGGCGCAGCTTGCGCCCAAACAGATTGGCGTCGCGCTCAAAAACCAGCCCGCTGTCCAGGCTCAGCGTCGGCACCACCCGGTTGGCTGCGATGGCACCGTTGGCCAGCGGCACATCGAACTGGTAGGCGGTGGCGTGCAATTGCAGCCGTGGCGTCACGAAACCGCCAGGCATCAGCCAGGGCCGGGCCACCTGAAACACCGTGAAGGCACGCTCGCCGTCGGGCTGGCCGGTGAGCGCGCGGCTTGACTGAAACCGGGTGTAGTCGGCCTGAAGGCTCAGGTCATAACCTTGGAGGTCATCCCGCTGGTAACGCGTCGCCAATTGCGGCAGCCGGTCGTAGGGCGGGATGATGAGCGACGCAGGATCTTGCAGGGTCTGCCACTTCAGGGTTCGCACACTGTTGGAGAAATAACCATCTGCCCAACTGAGGTTGGCGTCGTTGGCAAGCAGGCGCTGTGTCAAGGTGGCGCTGCTGCGGGTGAAATCACGCCAATAGTTGTCGTCGCTGACACGGTTCAAGCGCAGGCTGAAGGCCAGGGAACCCGTCGCGAATGGGTTGGGCATGTTGGCTTGATGGTTGGCCGTCAAGCCCCAGCGGTTCAGACCACGCAGCGGGTCATTGGGCATCAGGTCAAAGCGCAGTTGGCCTGAGTAGTCATTTTCCAAATAGCGGAATTCACTGGCCAGGTTAAGCCCGCGTTTGCTCATCAGGGTGGGTGTCACAGTGGCATCCCGGTTTGGCGCGATATTCCAGTAATAGGGCAGTGCCAGCTCAATGCCGTTAACGTCGTCCAGTCCGGGCGTAGGCGGCAGGAGCCCCGACTTGCGCTGGTCACTCAACGGAAAACTCAGGTAGGGTATTGGCAGCAGGGGAACCTGCATGAAGCTCAGCACCGCACCTTCAGCGGTCCCAACCTCTTCCTCGTTGTCAAGTCGCAGCGTACTCGCCCGCAAGATCCAGTCTGGCAACCAGCCCGGGCCCGGCTGGCGGGTGCAGGTGGTCAGGGTGCCCTGTCGGATCACGATTCGGTGTTCATCCAAAAAATCCAGGCGCGCGGCCTCACCGTGGGCATCATTGCTCCGGAAGTAGTAGCTTGGCTGGCTGAAAAACCCTTCGAACGACTCGAGCTTGAGCTCCAGCAGTGGGCCTTCGTAGACGTTGCCGTCGCGGTTCACACGGACCTGCCCGCGCGCGCGAGCTTGGTCATCGGGCTGGTAGTACTCCATTCGATCGGCCTGAATGACAAGATCACCCCGGCGCAGCTGCGCTGCGCCCTCGATGACGGTCTCAAGATCCGGGCGGCCGTACAAGCGCTCACCGCTGACAAAGACCGGCAGGTCCCGGGGCACCTGGGGCGCAATCAGTTCCTGCAACTGGCCGCTGCTCTTGATCGTCAGGACGGCCTCAACCGGCTCAGGACCGGGTACCAGCACGATCGGCTGAGCGCCTGCCCAGCCCGCCTGCAGGACGACTATTCCAGCAAGCCACCAGACGCGGTGGTCAAGCCAGTGCTTGAGATCAGGCAGCGGAGAGCGCATCGGCAGACTGGTTTGGCGGTAGGGGCAGTAGCAAGCGCATCAGGCGAAGGGTGAAAGGGCACCGTGCCTAAGCACAGCTTTGTAGAATCGATTATCCATGAGCCCTGTTCACTCCCACGCCCCCGAGCCATCCGTATCTCCCCTGTGGCCTGACCCAGCACGCGAAGTCGCTTTCCAACACTGGCTGGCCGGCCTGGAAGCTGGTCATGGACTGTACGCCGGCTCGGTCCGACTTGCCTCGGCAGACGCCAGTTTCCGGCGCTACCTGCGCATCGACAGCGCGGCCGGCAGCCGCATCATCATGGACGCACCGCCGGACAAGGAAAATTGCCACCCCTTTGTCAAAGTGGCGCAACTGATGCAACAGGCCGGTCTGCTGGCGCCTGAGGTGTTGGCCTGGGACGAGCCCCATGGCTTCATGCTGCTGAGCGATTTGGGCACGCAAACCATGATGCAGGCCATCGACCCGGCCCAGCCGCAGGCCAATCTGGGCCTGTACTTGCAGGCGGTGGACGCCCTGGTAGGCTGGCAAACCGCCTCAAAACCCGATGTTCTTCCGCCCTATGACCAAGCGCTGCTCAAACGCGAACTGGGGCTGTTCCCCGAGTGGTACCTGGGCCAGCACCGCGGCCTGACGCTGGATGCCGCCCAGCAAACCACGCTGGACACCGCCTTTGCCACCATCATGGCGCAGAACCTGAGCGCGCCCAGCGTTTATGTGCACCGCGACTTCATGCCGCGCAACCTCATGGTGGCGGGCGACCAGCTTGGCGTGCTTGATTTTCAGGATGCGGTCTACGGCCCGATCACCTACGACGTGGCCAGCCTGATGCGTGACGCCTTTCTGAGCTGGGATGAAGATTTTTGCCTGGACATCACGGTGCGCTACTGGGAGCGGGCCCGCCGGGCCGGGCTGCCGGTGGGAGACGATTTTGGCGAGTTTTACCGGGGCGTGGAGTGGATGGGGCTGCAGCGCCACCTTAAAGTAGCCGGCATCTTTGCACGGCTGACGCTGCGCGACGGCAAGCCGCAGTACCTGGCCGACACGCCGCGCTTCTTGGGCTACATCCGCGCCACCTGCAGCCGCTACCGCGAGCTCAAGCCGCTGCTGCGGCTGCTGGACCAGGTCGAGGGCGTGGCGGCGCCGATCGGCTATGCCTTTGGCCGGGTATGAGTCATTGATGAGCCAAATCAGGCTCCAGGCCACGTCCAGCCTGCATTGTTTGCTATTTATTAAATAGCATTGCCCGCCATGCCCCGTTTTTATTGCCCGGCGCCGCTGCAGCCTGACGCTCTGTTGAACCTGCCGCCGCAGGCGGCGCGCCATGTGCAGGTGCTGCGGCTGCAGCCAGGCCAGGCGCTGACGCTGTTCAACGGCGAGGGCGGCGAGTTTGAGGCCACAGTCACCCAGATGGGCCGCAGCGAGGTGCAGGTCCGCATCGGCATCCACCAGCCGCTGGACCGGGCGCCGTGCCGCGCGGTCACGCTGGCCCTGGGCATGCCGGCCAATGAGCGCATGGACTGGCTGGTGGAAAAAGCCACTGAGCTGGGCGTCAGCGGCCTGCAACCACTGATGACCGAACGCAGCGTGCTGCGGCTGAGCGGCGAGCGCGCCGAGAAAAAAGTGGCGCACTGGCACAGTGTGGCCGTGGCAGCCAGCGAGCAGTGTGGCGGCAATCGGGTGCCGCCCGTGCAGCCGGTCAGCACACTGAGCGCCTGGCTGGCCCATTTGCCGGTGACGGGCGGCGGCGCCCGACTGCTGCTGTCGCTGCGGCCGAACAGCCCGGGACTGCGTGAGGCGATGGCGCCATTGGCGCCGGATGTGCCCAGCACCCTGCTGTCCGGCCCCGAGGGTGGCCTGAGCCCGGCTGAGGAAGAGGCCGCACTGGCGAGTGGCTTTATCGCTGTCAGCCTCGGCCAGCGTACGCTGCGCGCCGAAACCGCCGCGCTGGCAGCGCTGGCCGCGCTGCTGCTCTGAGGCTGCGCTAGCCGCTACCCGTTACTGGTCACCCGCCCAGCAGCCCACCCAACACCCGCACCTGTTTGTCCACCTCACCCGGAAGTTCCCATGACCCAGTTTCGT
>CALPLW020000130.1 GCA_943324505.2 Comamonas sp. lk | reverse complement strand
TCTGTGGCCCGTCCAGCCGCGGCATGGAGCCGAGCAGGCCCACGGTGTAGGGGTGCTGTGGCTGGCTGAACAGTGCCGCCACCGGCGCCTGCTCCACGATGCGCCCGGCGTACATCACCGCCACCTCATCGGCCACCTCGGCAACCACACCCAAATCGTGCGTGATCAGCATGACCGCTGTGCCGATGTCCTGCTGCAGGCTCTTCATCAGTTCAAGAATCTGAGCCTGGATGGTGACGTCCAGCGCCGTGGTGGGTTCGTCGGCAATCAGCAGCCTGGGTGAATTGGCCAGGGCCATGGCAATCATGACGCGCTGGCGCATGCCACCAGAGAGCTTGTGCGGGTGCTCATGAAAGCGCTGCGCTGGCGCTGGAATGCGCACCCGCTCCAGCATGGCCAGCGCCAGTGCCTCGGCCTCTTGGCGGCCAATCGGGCGGTGCCGCAGCAGCACCTCGACGATCTGCTCGCCCACGGTGAAAGCTGGGTTGAGCGAACTCATGGGTTCCTGGAAAATCATGGCGAGGGCATTCCCGCGCAGGGCTTGCATGTCGGTCGGGGCCAGCCCGACCAGCTCACGTCCGTCAAACCGGATCGAGCCCGCCGCCACCCGGCCAGCCGGCCCGACCAGGCCCATGATGGACAGCGAGGTGACACTTTTGCCGCAACCCGACTCGCCCACAATGGCCAGAGTTTTGCCGGCCTCGATCGAAAAACTGATGCCATCGACTGCGGCGAACTCGCCGCCGTCGGTGACGAAGCGGGTGCTCAGGTCGGTGACTTCAAGCAGCGCCACGCTCAGGCCCGGGCACGCCAGGCCGCATGGAATTGGTCAATATGGGCCTCGATGCGGCTGCGCTCCAGCTCGCCGGCTGGCCGCTCGCGCGTCGCCAGGCAGGCAATGAAGGGCTGAAAACGCTCCAGGCTCTTGTCGTGCAGGCGTTGCAACTCGTCCAGTGGCTCGGCGTGATCGTCTACCCTCAGGTCCAGCTCAGGGTAATCCTGGTCGCCCTGGATGCGCAGCGCTGCCGACTGCTTGCCGCGCTTGTCGCCACCAGCCGCCTCCCCGGCCTGCATGGCGTTGATGAGGCGCAGGGCCAGCGGCTGCCCGGCGCTGGCGGCAAAGGCCTCAGCCGTCGCCTCAATCACGCGGGGCCCGGCGAGCATGTTGCCGGCCACACTGAGATCGTCCTTTAGCAGGTGGCCACACCAGTCAACACAGGCGCTGCCGGTGTGTGCGGCGCCCGGGCCCCGCGCTGGAAGCACGTGCAATTGCCGCTGGGCCTGGCCAGCGTCGGCACCGGTGAGCGCGCTCACCACCGTCTGGGCCGAGAGGCCTTGCGCCAGCAGTGCCATCCCCTGCGGTCCGTAGAGTGGGTTCATCAGGGCCTGGGTTGCGATCGCCCCCACGCCGGGCCGGCTGTGAATGCAAAGTGAGCCGACTGAGAAAAACCGGCTGGCAATGGCGATGCCAAAGCGGCCGTCGGGTTCACGGGCCAAGATAGACCAGGTCATCGTCTGGCCCCTTGGGGCAGTTGCTGTGCGTGGGGTGTTGGTGGGCAGTGCATGGTCGCAGTTCTCCGGGCGGGAACGTGATTTATGAATGCTACCATCGTGTGACTATGTTAAACCTTGATGCCTCCCATTACCCGTACGCCTCCCGCCGTACGGTGGTTTATGCCAATCGCGGCATGGTCGCCACCTCTCAGCCGCTGGCCGCTCAGGCCGGCTTGGCTGTATTGCAGGCCGGCGGCAACGCCATTGATGCCGCCATTGCCACCGCGGCCGCCCTGACTGTGGTGGAACCCACGGCCAACGGCATCGGCGGTGATTCTTTTGCGCTGGTTTGGCATGGCGGCAAGCTGCATGGTCTGAACGCCAGCGGTCCAGCGCCGCGCAGCCTCACCCTGGACCACATGACCGGTCTAGGCCACACCAGCATGCCCAAGTACGGGCCCCTGCCGGTCACAGTGCCCGGGGCTCCGGCAGCCTGGGCGGCGCTGGCCAGCCGCTTCGGGCGTCTCCCCTTGACCACCTCGATGGCCCGCGCGGTCGAGTTGGCGCGCGACGGTTTTCCGGTATCGCCGACGGTGGCATTTGCCTGGCAGCAAGCCACCCGGCTGTTTCGCGAAGAGTTCAAGGCGCCTTACTTCAAACCCTGGTTTGACACTTTTGCGCCCGAGCATGCGCCTCAAGCTGGAGAAGTATGGCGCTCGGCGGGCCACGCCGACACGCTGCAAGACATTGCCCAAACCGGCGCTGCCAGTTTTTACCGTGGCAGGCTGGCCGAGAAGATCGCCGCCTGCGTGCAATCCGCTGGGGGCCATTTGACGCTGGACGACCTGGCCGCCTACCAGGTGGACTGGTGCCAACCCATCAGCGTCAATTACCGCGGCTATGACGTCTGGGAGATCCCGCCCAATGGACATGGCCTGGTGGCGCTGCTGGCACTGAACATCCTGAAGGGTTTTGACTTTCAGGAGCGCGACACGCTGCTGACGCACCACCGCCAGATCGAGGCGATCAAGCTGGCGTTTGCCGATGGTCTGGCGCACATTGCCGATCCGGCGCACATGCGGGTGTCAGTGGCCGATCTGCTGTCGGACGCCTATGCCGACGAACGCCGCGCCCTGATTGGCGCGCAGGCGGCCAGCCCCGCGCCAGGCGAGCCGCCACGCGGCGGTACGGTCTACCTGAGCACAGCTGACGGCGAAGGCAACATGGTGTCGCTGATCCAGAGCAATTACATGGGCTTTGGTTCCGGCCTGGTGGTGCCAGGCACGGGCATCGGCCTGCACAACCGCGGCAACAACTTCTCCTTGGACGCTGCCCACCCCAACTGCCTGGCGCCCGGGAAAAGGCCGTATCACACCATCATCCCGGGCTTTTTGACCAAGGACGGTGCGGCGGTCGGGCCGTTCGGCGTGATGGGCGGCTTCATGCAACCTCAAGGCCACGTGCAGATGGTCATGAACACGGTCGACTTTGGCCTGAACCCGCAGGCCTCGCTCGACGCCCCGCGCTGGGAGTGGGAGAGCGGGCGACGTGTCAATATCGAGCGCGCCACACCCGAACACCTGTTCCATGGTCTGGCGGCGCTGGGTCATGAGGTCAATTGGTCGGGCAACCGAATTGCCTTTGGCCGTGGCCAGATCATCTGGCGCAACGCCCAGGGTGTGCTGTGCGGCGGCACCGAGCCGCGCACCGACGGGGCGATCGCCGCCTGGTAGGGCAGGGCACGGGTATGGACGCGCTCGACATCACGCAGTACAGCCTGGATCTGGGCGCCCGGGCCAAAGCAGCCTCGGCCCTGATGGCCAAAGCCGATGCAGCTACAAAAAATAGAGCATTGAAACGCCTCGCTGCATTGTTGCGTGAGGCCACTCCGATGCTGCAGACTGACAACGCCAAAGACTTGTCGCGCGCCGTTGCAGCCGGCTTGGCCGCTCCCCTGGTGGACCGGCTTAAGCTCGGCCCCAAGGTGCTCGAGACCTGCGCCCAGGGCTGTGAACAACTCGCCGCCATGCCCGAGCTGATTGGCGAAATCACCGGTTTGCGCCAGCAGCCCAGCGGCATCCGGGTGGGCCAGATGCGGGTTCCGATCGGGGTGTTCGGCATGATTTTCGAGAGCCGGCCCAATGTGACCATCGAGGCTGCCAGCCTGTCGATCAAGAGCGGTAACGCCTGCATCCTGCGTGGCGGCTCGGAGGCGATCGAGTCCAATAAGGCGCTGGCCTTGTTGGTGCAACAAGCCTTGACCGACAGCGGCTTGCCGGCCGACGCCGTGCAGCTGGTTCAAACCACTGACCGTGCCGTGGTGGGCGAGCTGATCACCATGCCGCAGTTTGTCGATGTCATCATCCCGCGCGGCGGCAAGGGCCTGATCGAGCGCATCAGCCGAGATGCCAAAGTGCCGGTCATCAAGCACCTGGACGGCAACTGTCATGTGTATGTGGACGACCCCTGCGACATGGCCATGGCGCTCAAAGTCACCGATAACGCCAAGACCCAAAAATACAGCCCCTGCAATGCCGCAGAAAGCCTGCTGGTGGCGCGGGGTGTGGCTCAAGAATTTTTGCCGCGCATGGCAGCCATCTTTGCGGCCAAGGGGGTCGAGATGCGGGGCTGCCCTGAGACTCTGGCCATCTTTGAGTCAAATCGGGCTCCAGCCCTTGCTGCGCTTGAAGGTGTCGCTACTAATACTGTAGCAAATCTAGTGCCGGCGCAAGTGAGCGACTGGAGCGAGGAGTACCTGGCGCCCATCATCAGCATCAAGGTGGTGGCCGGGCTGGACGAGGCCATTGCCCACATCAACCGCTACTCCAGCCACCACACCGACGCCATCATCACGCGCGACCACATGCATGCCCAGGCCTTTTTGCGCGAGGTTGACTCAGCCAGCGTGATGGTGAACGCCAGCACCCGCTTCGCCGACGGCTTCGAGTACGGGCTGGGCGCCGAAATCGGCATCTCCACCGATAAGTTTCACGCCCGGGGCCCGGTTGGCCTCGAAGGCCTGACCTCCCTCAAGTACGTGGTGCTGGGCGAGGGCGAGGTGCGGGGTTGACGGGCGGGTTGCTCAGATGAACTCTGGCAACAGCTCGCGCAGTGCAGCACGGGCACGCTCGATAGCGTCTTGCGGGGCTGAGGCATAAGGCCACAGCATGCGAGCCCGCACCGGTCCCCAGGCGCCAACCTCCGCCATCATTTTGTCCAGCGCCGGGTGTGACAGCCCGTGGCTGCCAACCAGAGGCAGCACCTGCTGCGCCATGAATTGCTGGATGCGGCGCTCTAGGTCGGCTGCAGCCTCGGGCGCCGTGGCACTGAGTTGCCAGTGGTGCAGCGCGCCGCGAGGCCCGAGGCAGGCCACATTCGAATAAGCACCATCGGCGCCGAGAGGGCGTCCGAATGCGACGGTATGACCAGGCACAAACACTGAAAAATCAGGCAGTAAGCGGCGGCGCTCGGCATACCAGGCGGCATCGCCGCCCGGCAGTTTGGCCCCTATCAAATTAGGTGCCAGTAGCCTGAGTTGGGCGATTTGCTCCAGGCTCAGTCGTAATTTGGCTTGTGGAGGGTTGTAGAGGATCAGCGGGATGTCACCCGCTGCTGCTTGGAGGCCCACGACGAAGTTGTGAAGCTCGGGCGCAGACGGTGCCCACCAATCGGGCAGGGTGAACTGAGCGGCGCTCGGTTGGATTGCCTGCAGTCTCCGCAGGCGCTCTCGGGCGACGCGCGGGTTGGTGTTGGAGACCCCGATCTGGAAGGGCATGCCGGCGGCCCGGGCTTTTTGTGCAACCAGGCTGACCAGCTGCTCGTACTCGGCTTCGGTCTGGTTGTGAAACTCGCCTGCCGTGCCGTTGGCGTAGATACCAGCTAGACCACTGTTTGTAAGCACATTGAGCTCTTCAGCCAGCGCACCCCAGTCAATCTGGTCGTGCTCGGCGATGGGCAAAAGAATGGTGCCCCAGATGCCCTTCGGCAGTGGGTTTGAGGACATGGTCATGAATCCGGACTCCAGACTGGTGTGATGCCGTTGGACAGCTGCACTAGGGTAAACACTCTGTGCAGGGCAGGGGTGCTTGCGAATAATACCCCGAACATGTCTGACATCTGAACTCCGACGAATCCCTCTGCCCTTTGCCTGATTGTGAAAACTTTTGCCCGACTGCCAGCGTACCAATTGGCCACGACCGAGGTCAAACGCTATATCGAGTTGCATGAGCTCAAGGGGGGAGATCCGCTACCGTCCGAGGCGGTGCTGTGCCAGGAGCTGGGCATGTCGCGCGCATCGCTGCGCGAAGGCCTGAAGGCGCTGGAGTCCCTGGGGATCATCCGCACCCGGCACGGCGAAGGCGTGTTCGTCGCCCACTTCTCCTTTGATCCGATCCTGCACAACCTGCCGTACTCGATTGCTGCGCAGGGCTCGAGTTTGCGCGAGTTGCTGGAGGTGCGCTGTGCGCTGGAGGTCGGCATGATTGCGCAGGTGGTGGCCTGCATCAGTCCCGCGGACATCGAGGAGCTGCATGATCTTGGCGGCCAGATGCTGGAACGCAGCGAGCGGCGCCAGAGTTTTGCCGAGCTGGATCGCGCCTTTCACGCCACCCTGTTTCGATGCCTGGGCAATGCCTTCCTGCTGAGCCTGGTCGACCTGTTCTGGCAGGTCTTTAACCGGCTGTCAGATCACCTGCCACAGCCCGATGCGCTAGCACAGCGGGCCACCGCCCAAGACCACTTGGCCGTGGCGCTGATGGTGCAGGCTGGCGATGTGCAAGCGCTGGAGCGCGCGCACCGCCACCACTTCCAGGAAATTTCCCGCCGGCTGGATTTGATGGACGCGCCGCCGACGCGTCCGCATTGACGAGTTTTTTACCCACCGTTCCCGAACCATTTTTACAAGGAGACTGATGATGAAAATCTGGAAACCACTCGCTGCCCTACTGTCACTGTGTGTCTCGGCTTCCGCCATGGCGCAAAACCTGACCCTGAGCTTTGGTACGCAACTGCCTGAGACCCATGTGGTCTACAAGGGCATCTTGGAGGTCAAACGCAAGCTCGAGGAGTCGTCCAAGGGCACCATGACGCTGAAGGTCTTTCCTGGCGCGCAGCTCGGCGACTTCAAGGCCATGGTCGGGCAGACCCAGGCCGGTGACCTGGACATCACCATGACGGGCTACCCCGACATGAGCTACATCATTCCCGAGCTCAAGCTGATTGGCGCCCCCTATGTGGTCTCCAGCTACGAGCACCTGCAGAAGGTCGTCAAGGGTCCGTATGGCCAGCGCATGGATACCAAGTTCCGCGAGAAAGGCGTGCACCTGATGGACGTCTGGTACGAAGGCACCCGCCATACCACCGCCAACAAACCGATCAATTCCATGGCCGATCTCAAGGGGCTGAAAATGCGCACGCCCAATGTGCCCTTCCTGATCGCCTACGCCCAGGCGGTCGGCGCTACGCCGGCGCCAGTCGCCTTTGCCGAGCTCTACATGGCCTTGCAGACCAAGCAGGTCGATGCCCAGGAGAACCCGCTGCCTACCATTGAGGCCACCAAGGTTTACGAGGTGCAGAAGCACATTGCCCTGACCGGTCACTTCATTGCCAGTTCGGCGATCCTGGTAGGTGACAAGGCCCTGAAGAAGCTCAACCCCACCCAGAAGCAGTGGCTGGAGGAGGCCATCATGGCGGGTGGCAAGGTGGCCACGGCCGGCGTGATGAAGAGCGAAGCTGACCTGGTGGCGTTTTTCAAATCTAAAGGCTTGGGCGTGACCACGGTCGACACGGCGCCCTTCCGTGCCGCCATGAAGCCGTATTACGACACGCTGGAGACTGAGTTTGGCAAGGGCGAAATCACCCGCATCATGGCCACCAACTAACGGCCGCTGCCGCGATGACGCCCAACCGCTACTCGCCTGAGGGGGTGCTCAGCACCCTGCTGCTGATCGCCCTGAGCCTGGTCATCTTATTGCAGATCGCCGGGCGTTTAGGCCTGTTCCCGGGGCAGGTGTGGACTGAGGAGCTGATTCGCTGGCTCTGGGTCTGGATGGCCTGCCTGGGCTTGAGCGAGGCTGAACGGTACCAGCAGCATCTGCGCATGGACATGGTGCCGTCGCTTTGGAGCGCGGCGCTGCGCCGCGCGGTCTACCGCCTGATCGACGCCATGACGGGTGTACTGGCCCTCTACATGGCGTGGCTGGGTTTCAAGGGGGTGCTGCGCACCTGGAATGATGAATCGGTGACCCTGATGGTCTCCGACGCGGTGTTGTACGCGGCGCTGCCGGTAGGCGCCCTGCTCTGGGCGATGCGGCTGTTCCTGCGGCTGGCGGGCAAGCGTCAGCCACAGCCCTGGAGCCCCTCATGACCTTCCTGATTTTCATCGTCACCTGGATGGTGCTGATTTTTGTCGGCATCCCGATCGCCGTATCGATGATCGTGGTGTCGGTCGGTTACTTTTTGTATACCGGTATCGGCATCAACTTTGCGGTTCAGCGCATCGTGGATGGTCTCAACAGCTTTCCCATCATCGCGGTGCCGCTGTTCATCCTGGCGGCCAGCATCTTCAACTCCTCCAGCATCACCCGTAACCTGTTTGGTTTTGCCACGCATCTGGTCGGACATGTGCGCGGCGGGCTGGGGCATGTGAACATTCTGGCCAGCCTGTTTTTCTCAGGCATGTCGGGCTCGGCGGTGGCCGATGCCGGGGGCTTGGGCAAGATCGAAGCCGAGGCCATGCAGAAGGCTGGCTACCCCCATGACCTGGCCGCTGCACTCACGGCAGTGTCGTCCATCCTGGGGCCGCTGGTGCCCCCGAGCATCCCGATGGTGGTGTACGGCGTAGTGTCAGGCGCGTCGATCGGCGGTCTGTTTCTGGGCGGTATCGTGCCGGGCTTGCTGTGCACGCTGGCCATGATGATCATGCTGTATATCGTGGCCGGACGCATCAGTCTGCCGGTGCACCCGCGTGCCACCTGGCGGCAGATTCGCAGTTCCTTCATCGTTTCTTTCCCGGCGCTACTCACGCCGGTGGTCATCATCGGCGGCATTTTCAGTGGCGTGTTTTCGCCCACCGAGGCGGCGGCGGTTACGGTGTTGTACGCGATTGCCATCGACCTGCTGGTCTACCGTGAGCTGACCTGGCGCAAGCTGTGGGATGCGATTTACGAGACGGCCATGATGTCCTCCACCATCGCCCTAATCATTGGCGGCGTGTCCATGATGGGGGTGGTGATGGCGCGGGAGAAGGCGCCGGATCAGATCGCCGCGCTGCTGATGTCGGTGGCCAGCACGCCGACCGAGTTCATGTTTGCCGTCACTGTGCTCTTGCTGATCCTGGGCTGCTTCATCGAGGTGCTGGCGCTGCTGTTGGTGCTGGTGCCCTCGTTCATGCCGCTGGCGGCAGCGCTGGGCATCGACCCGGTTTACCTGGGCGTCAACATCATCTTCACGCTGATGATCGGCACGCTCACACCGCCCATGGGCATGATCCTGTTCGTGGTGTCCAAGAGCCATGGTGTGGAGATGCACCGGCTGATCCGGGCGACCATGCCCTGGCTGATTCCCTTGATCATCGTGCAGATCCTGATGATCATGTACCCACCCTTCATCCTGGCCCTGCCCAGGCTGTTCATGTCCTGACCGATTGTTTTACCCATGACCTCAACGCTCAAGCTCCACGGCATTGTTCCCCCCGTTGCCACGCCCTACGACCATGACGGTCAGATTGACCCCCAGGGTCTGCGCGCGGTGTTGCGCCACCTCATTGACGGTGGGGTGCACGGTCTGTTCGTGCTGGGCTCCACCAGCGAATGCGTGTTCCTCAACCCGGCGCAACGCGGGCTGGTGATCGAGACTGCAGTGCAGGAGGCGGCCGGACGCGTACCGGTGCTGGTGGGCGTGATGGATGCCACCACCGACCACTGCATCGCCCATGGCCGTCAGGCCCAGGCGCTGGGCGCGCAGGCGCTGGTGCTGACCGCGCCCTACTACACGCGAACCAACCAGGCCGAGACCCTGGACCACTTCCGCTATGTGCGCGACGCGGTTGATCTACCGGTGGTGGCTTACGACATTCCGGTCTGCGTGAACATCAAGCTGTCCCGCGACACGGTGAATACCCTGGCCCGTGAGCAGGTGGTGGTGGCGCT
>CALPLW020000129.1 GCA_943324505.2 Comamonas sp. lk | reverse complement strand
GCGCACCGGCTTGAGCTGCACCGCGTGGGCGATGGTGAACCAGGGCGCCTGTTCCTTGAAGATCACCTGCGCCTGCTCGTACATCTTGCCGCGGGCGGTCGGGTCGGTGAGGGTCTTGGCTTTGAGCACCAGCTCTTCGTAGGGCTGGAAGCAGAACTTGGCCACATTACTGCCACCTGTCTTGGCGGCGTCGCAGCCCAGCAGGGTGTGCAAGAAGTTATCTGGGTCACCGTTGTCACCCGTCCAACCCAGCATGCCCATCTGGTGTTCGCCCGCCTGCAAGCGCTTGCGGTACTCGCCCCACTCAAAGCTCTTGATCTCGGCCTTGACGCCAATCTTGGCCAAATCGGCTTGCATCAGCTCAGCAATGCGCTTGGCGTTCGGGTTGTAGGGACGCTGTACAGGCATCGCCCACAGGTCGGTGGTGAAACCATTCGGCAGGCCAGCAGCGGCGAGCAGCTTCTGTGCCGCAGCCGGGTCAAACGCATCGTCCTTGATGGCGTTGTTGTAGGACCACTGGGTTGGCGGGATCGGGTTTTTGGCCGCGACGCCGGTGCTCAGGTAGACCGCATCGATGATGGCCTGCTTGTTGATCGCCATGTTGATGGCCTTGCGCACCCGCACATCATCAAACGGCTTTTTGGTGGTGTTGTAGGCCAGGTAGCCCACGTTCAGGCCCGGTTGCTCCAGCACCGTGATCTTGGGGTCCTTGCGCATGGCGTCCAGGTCGGCCGGGTTGGGGTAGGGCATGATGTGGCACTCGCCCTTTTGCAGCTTGGCCCAGCGCACCGAGGCATCGGTTGTGATCGAGTACACCAGGTCGTCGATCTTGGCCTTGCCAGCGTAAAACTCGGGGAAGGCCTTGTAGCGGATGACCGCATCTTTCTGGTACTGCACCAGGTAGAACGGGCCGGTGCCGATCGGCTCCTGGTCGATTTTCTCGGGGGTGCCGGCTTTGAGCATGGCGTCGGCGTACTCCTTGGACTGGATGCCTGCGTATTCCATGGCCCAACCCGACAGGAACGGGGCCTCAGGCTTGTTCAAGGTTATTTTGAGCGTCATCGCGTCAATTTTTTCAACCGACTTGAGCAACTTGTCCATGCCCATGTCCATGAAATAGGAGTGGTTGGGGCTGGTGACCTTGAAGTAGGGGTTGCTGTCCTTCCACTGGCGCTCGATGGCAAAAATGATGTCATCGGCGTTCATGTCACGCGTGGGCTTGAAGTTCTTGTTGCTGTGCCACTTCACGCCCTTGCGCAGGAAGAAGGTGTACTCCTTGCCGTCAGGCGTAACGGTCCAGCGTTCCGCCAGACCCGGCACAATGGATGTGCCACCACGCTCAAATTCAACCAGGCGGCTGTAGATGGGCGACAGGGCGTCAAACGAGGTCCCCGTGGTGTTGATGCTGGGTGAAAAATTCTCGGGGCTGCCTTCTGAGCAGTACACCAGAGTTTTGGCTGAGGCCGGTGCCAGTGCCAGCAGGGCCGGCAGCGCCAGGGCGCAGAGCAGGGCGCTCTTGCTGGGCCGCATGCGGCGGGCGAGCTTTGGGGGTTGCATCATCGTGAAGTCTCCTCTGGGGTTAATGCTGCGGCGCAGCGGGTTCGATCAATTGTTCAGCCAGGTGGCAGGCCAGTTGCCGCCCGGCCAGTTCGCGCAGGGCCGGACGCTCCGTGCGGCAGCGCTCGGCGGCCAGCGGGCAACGGGTGGAAAACACGCAGCCGGGTGGCGGATTCAGAGGCGAGGGTAACTCGCCCTTGAGCACCGTTCGCGGCACGGCCGCACCGCTGCCCACCAGCCCCGGCGTGGCGCCCAGCAGGGCCCGGGTGTAGGGGTGCAGCGGCTGGGCAAAAATGCGGCCCTTGTCGCCCTGTTCCACGGTCTGGCCCAGGTACATCACCAGCACATCGTGGGCGATATGGCGCACCACGCCAAGGTCGTGTGAGATGAACAGGTAGGCCAGGCCAAGCTCGGCTTGCAGATCGGCCAGCAGGTTAAGCACCTGGGCCTGAATGGACACGTCGAGTGCAGAGACAGGCTCGTCGGCCACCACCAGTTTAGGCTTGAGCATCAACGCACGGGCGATCGCTATGCGCTGGCGCTGGCCACCCGAAAACATATGTGGGTAACGGTCATAGTGTTCGGGTCGCAGGCCCACCAGGGCCAGCATGGCGCGCGCCTGTTGCGCCCGCTCCGGGGCCTCGAGTCGGGTATTGATCTCGAGCGGCCCTTCCAGAATGGCACCAATCTTTTTGCGCGGGTTGAGCGAGCCGTAAGGGTTCTGGAACACCAGTTGCACCGCCTGGCGCAGTTCGCGCCGTTGCTTTGGCGCAGCACTGAGCACGTCCACACCACCCAGGGCCAGTCGCCCACTCGTCGGTGCTTCGATCAAGGCCACCATGCGTGCCAAGGTCGATTTGCCGCAGCCCGACTCGCCCACCACGGCCAGCGTGCGGCCTGGTTGAACTGAAAAAGACACCCCCGCCACGGCCTGAAGCTGGTCCGGCTGGCGGAACAGGCCGCGGCCAATGCGGTAGACCTGGCGCAAGTCATGCACTTCAACCACGGCGGTCATGCAAGTGCTCCCACTGTTGGCTGGCCGTTTAGGCTCAAGGGGTGGTGGCAGCGGACTGCAGCTTGCAGGCCGTTGACCAGACCCGGGCGTTGGCTGCGGCAGTCTTCGGCGGCGTGCCTGCAACGCGGTGCAAACAGGCAGCCTGTGGGCCTGTCATACAGGCCCGGCACCATGCCAGGAATGGTCGACAGCCGGGCGCTGCCGTCACTGCGCTCAGGCAGTGCAGCCATCAGGGCTTCGGTATAGGGGTGGCGCGGCCGCTGGAACAGGGCTTGCGCCGGCTGCTGCTCCATGATCTGGCCAGCGTACATCACGGCCACCCGCTGCGCCATGTCCGACACCACGCCCATGTTGTGGGTGATCAGCACCAGCGCCATGCCGCGCTCGCGTTGCAGGCTGCGCAGCAGATCGAGGATTTGCGCCTGGATGGTGACGTCAAGCGCTGTGGTGGGTTCATCGGCAATCAGCAACTTGGGGTTGCAGGCGATGGCCATGGCGATCATGACCCGCTGGTTCATGCCACCCGACAACTGGTGCGGGTAGGCCTTCAGGCGGGTCTCCGGGTCCGAAATACCCACCTGCTCCAGCAGCTCGATCGAGCGGCGCTTGGCCGCCTTGCTGTCCATGCCGAGGTGGACCCTCAGGGTCTCGGCCAATTGAAAACCGACCGAAAAACAGGGGTTGAGGCTGGTGGTCGGTTCCTGAAAAATCATGGCCACATCTTTGCCGGTCAGGCGGCTGCGTTCTTTCGTGGACAGGCCCAGCAGGTCGTGGCCATCAAAGCGCATCTTGCTGGCCGTGACGCGCCCAGGGTAGGGCACCAAGCCCATCAACGCCATCATGGTCACGCTCTTGCCCGAGCCTGACTCGCCAACGATGCCCAGCACATCACCCGCGTCCAGCGACAGGCTGACGCCCTCGACGGCATGCAACACGCTGCTGCGCGAGGGAAACTCGACGGACAGGTTTTCGATTTCGAGCAGGGCCATGGTGGGGCGTCAGCGTTTGAGTCAGCGTTTGAGTTTGGGGTCGAAGGCGTCGCGCAGACCGTCGCCAAGCAGGTTGAAAGCCAGCACGGTGATCAGAATCGCCAGCCCGGGGAAGGTGACCACCCACCAGGCGCGCATCACGAATTCGCGGGCGTCTGCCAGCATGGTGCCCCATTCCGGAGACGGCGGCTGGGCGCCCAAGCCCAGGAATCCCAGCGCCGCGGCGTCCAGGATCGCGGTCGAAATACCGAGTGAGGCCTGCACAATGAGTGGCGCCATGCAGTTGGGCAGCACCTCGTTGAACATCAGACGCAGGTGCCCGGCGCCATTCATGCGGGCTGCCGTGACGTAGTCGCGTGACATTTCAGAGATCACGGCCGCACGGGTGATGCGCACATAGTGAGGCAGCACCACGATCGCCACCGCCAGCATGGCATTCATTAGCCCAGGCCCGAGGATGGCCACGATCACAATCGCCAAAAGCAGGCTGGGCAGGGTCAGGATGATGTCCATCAGCCGCATCACGGCAATCTCGAACACGCCGCGAAAATAACCTGCTGTCATGCCTAGCACCGTGCCCACCACCACCGACAGGGCCACGACTGCCAGCCCGATCACCAGTGACAGTCGGGCGCCATGAATGAGGCGGGACAAGATATCCCGGCCAATCGCATCCGTACCCAGGGGGTAGCTGATCGAGCCACCAGCCTGCCAGAACGGCGGCTTGAGAAAGACGGTGTTGTTGGTCAGTTCGGGCGCATGCGGGGCCAGCAGCGGTGCAAACACAGCGGTCAGAAGGACCAGTACCACGATCAGCAAACCCGCCAACGCGCCACGGTTGGCACTGAAGTAGCCCCAGAATTCGCGCAGCGGCTGGGCTGGCGCAGCTGGGGTGGGGGTGGCGGCGATGCTGTTGCTCATGACTGGTGCCGGATGCGCGGGTTGATGATGCCGTAGGTGAGGTCAACCAGCAGGTTCACCAGCATCACAACGACGCCCAGCAGCAGCATGCCGCCCTGCAGCACCGGGTAATCTCGCCGGCTGATGGCCTCGATCAACCACTTGCCCACGCCCGGCCAGGAAAAAATGGTTTCAGTCAGGATGGCGCCTGTAAACAGCACGCCCACCTGCAGGCCGATCACGGTCACCACCGGGATGAGCGCATTGCGCAGCGCATGCAAAGACACCACGCGCAAATTAGACAGACCCTTGGCACGGGCAGTACGGATGTAGTCTTCGCCCAGCACCTCCAGCATGGCCGAACGGGTCATGCGCGCGATCACCGCCAGCGGGTTGGTGCCCAGCACGATGGTCGGCAAGATCAGGTGCGCCACGGTCGACCAAAAGGCACCCTTGTCTTTGGACAACAGAGAGTCAATCAGCAAAAAGCCGGTGGTTGGCTCAATGAAGTATTTGACGTCCAGCCTCCCTGACACCGGCGTCAGGTCCAGTGCCACCGAAAACAAGAGGATCAGCAGAAGCCCCCACCAGAAAATGGGCATGGAGTAGCCGGTGAGAGATACGCCCATCACACCATGGTCCAGGATGGAATTGCGCTTGACCGCCGCGAGGATGCCTGCCGGAATGCCCAGCAACAGGGCAAACATCATGGCGCAAAGAGCCAATTCGATGGTGGCAGGAAACAAGGCCAAAAATTCGTTCAGCACCGGCTCATGGGTGATGATGGACTTGCCGAGATCACCCTGTAGCACGCGGCCGATGTAAATACCGTACTGCACCAGCACCGGTTGGTCTAAGCCGTAGGCCTTGAGCAGCGCCGCGTGCCGCACCGGGTCAATGCCGCGTTCACCGGCCAGGGTTTCGATCGGATCGCCCGGGACCAGGCGGATCAAAAAAAATGCCAACAGCGTCATCCCGAGAAAGGTCGGGATGATCAGGCTAAGGCGGGTTAGGAGAAAGCGTAACAAGAGGTCACTTTATAGACGTTGGTCATTCTACTCAGGCCGGATCACGCGACATCACGCGGCAGCTGGTCATCCAGACCGGTCAGTTCCCAGCGCACCAGCGGCCAGGGGATGATGCCGGCGGCGCCCACATCCGCGAAAAAATCAGCCAGCACAAAGGCGTTACCCCGCTGACTGGCGTAGTCGCCCAGCAGACGATCAAGCAGGGCTTTACCCGTGATGTAGCTGCTGCCATAGCCGGGTTGGCGCAGGTACAGGTGCTGTTCGAACTGCAGCAGGGGAAGGTCGGCCCGCATCCAGCCGCGCGGGGTATTGGCAACCTGGAAATCCATCGCCTGCTGCAGCGTGAATTCGTTGGCGTGCAGGAACATCGATGCCAGGCCACGCGCCGCCCTTTGCGCCAGCAGGATCCACACCACTTCGCGCGAGCGCGGGTTGTCGTCATACAGACCGGCGTGCATCATCATCTCCTCCATGGCCGTGGCGAGGCCCTCAGCCCGGCTGTCAAAGATGTTGTAGAGCAGTGCGCCACGGCGTACCGGGCTGGGGTGCGGGGCTTCGCGCATCTGCGCCAGCTCGAACCAGTGGTACCAGTGGCACCACAGCGCCATGGGCTCGTGCTGACGGGCGATGGCAAAAAAATGGCGGCTCTCTTCTGGGAAATAGCGCCCAACATGCGCACTCAGGGCTGGCGCCATATAGTCTTGCACGTGCAGGATTTGCTTGTCGCGCAAAAAGGCCATGTACTTGGCCACACTCTGCGCCGCCCGGCGCTCGTAGTCCTCGGGGCTGTTGATCACCACCAGCGGCGGTAGGTGGCGGTTGCGGTGCTCTTCCAGCCTGAGCGAGGCCTGGGCCCGGGCTAACTCGCGCTGCAGCAGCGCCACCTCCTCGTCCCAGGTCATCGGCACCAGATGGACATGCCGCTGGCACCAGCTGTAGGCTTCCCGGCCCAGGCCCGAAGGGCCGGTTTTACCAGCGCCTTGCAGCGTCAGCCAGTCTGCGAAAGCCAGTGTCGCCGCCCGCGCCTGCTCGATGGCCGCGTCGAGCTCTGGCGTTGCGGGGGCGGTTTTTGCCGCAAGCGCGTCCAAGTCGCCGAGCTGGTTGCGGAACACATAGATGCCACCCAGCCAAAGGTCTTTGGCGTTGCCCGTCAGGTTCTCACGCGCCTGCGTCAAGAGTGGTGGGACCGTGCGGAGCTCTGCTGCGAGTCGGGCCGCGTCCGCAAGGCTCAGCGGAAACTCATAGGTCCAGAGCTCAATCAAGGCATGGTGGCAAGGGCCCTCGTGATCAGGGGTGTCACTCTGTTCGCTCCAGAGGGAGCGGTAGAAGGCAGGGTCTCGTGCCCAGGGCTGCAGCACCCGCAGGTTGAAATCAAGCCCATTCATTTCGGCACGCAGTATCCAATGATCAATTTGCTGCGCAACCGGCCAGCCGGCAGAGGTCAATGCGGTCAGCCGCTCCTGGAAAGCTGGCAAGCTGTTTTTTTTGTCTTGCAGCGCGGGTGCACGGTAGTCCGGAACGCCATCACTGAGCAGGTGCGCTGCCTCGAAGGCGCGCCAATCAGCAAACAACGCCATCAGTTGGTCGATCATGAAGACTCCTGGCTTGATCGTGTCGCGCTAAAAAACCGAGATGGAGCTGGCCGCACAAGTAAAAAAAGCCGGCTTTCGCCGGCCTTTCAGCTTGGCCGCAGGGCCTGCTTACTTGAGGTGCTTGCCGATCAGGCCAGCCATTTCAAACATGGAAACCTGCGCCTTGCCGAACACTTCTTTCAGCTTGGCGTCAGCATTGATCATGCGCTTGTTGGTGGCGTCTTGCAGCTTGTGCTTTTTGATGTACGTCCACAGCTTGCTGACCACTTCGGTGCGGGGCAGGGGGCTGGCGCCAACCACAGCAGCCAAGTGGGCGCTGGGTGTCAGGGCCTTCATGAAAGCAGCGTTTGCGACGCGTTTTTTTGCGGGGGCCGCTTTTTTGGCCGGGGCCTTGGCGGGTGCAGCCTTGGCGGCTACTTTTTTGGCCGGGGCGACTTTTTTGGCTGGCGCAGCTTTGGTAGCTGGGGCTGCCTTCTTGGCTGGGGCTTTCTTTGCAGTTGCCATGATGTATTTACCTTCTAGAAGTTGATGAGTCACCAGAAAAAAACCGCTTCTTCGCTGGCAGACAGCATGCTACTGGAGAAAGCATGTGTTTCAAAGGGGAATATCCCTTTTTTCATTGGAGAGAGCCGATTTTTTTGCATTTTTGACCGTGATTGGTCCCACGCGTGTCGGCATGGTCGCCAGCATCACACCGAGAAGGGCCATGGCAAAGGCCACCAGTTGCAAACCGCCCAGCGTCTCACCCAGCGCCAGCACGCCGACCAGTGCCGCCGAAATTGGCAGCATCACAGTGAAAACACCAGCCCGGGCGGCGGGCACTGACTGCAAGCCGGTCATCCACAGCCACACCGTGCCAACGCTGGCTGCCAGCCCATAAAACAGGACCAGTGCCCAGATTGACCACGACACTGAGCCGAAGTCGAAGCGCAGGGCAAGGTAAAGGCCGATGGGCGTACTCAATGCCAGGCCCCATAGGTTGATCAGCGCTGTGATCCGCTTAGGGCTGAGAACGCCGGTGAGCTTCTTGCCGATCACGGCGTAAGCGGATTCACACAGCACAGCACCGAACACCAGCAGGTTGCCCCATAGCCGATTGTCATGAAGAAAATTGGCCTCTAGCCCTTGTGCCGCTTGGCTTTCTAGCTCTTGTTTTGATAGCGCCAGCAGGCCCAAGCCCAAGGCGGCACATCCAATGGCCGCAGCCACCCGCGGGCTGATTCGCTCGCCCAGCCACCACCAGCTCAGCAGCGCGACCACCGCAGGTATTGACGCCAGAATGATGCCGGCCGAGACGGCGCTGGTCATGCTGACGCCGTAGAGCATGCAGATTGAAAACAAAACGTTGCCCAACAGTGACTCCAGAAAAACCAGGCGGTGGGTGGCGGGGGAAACTGAGGCCTCTTGGGATGGCTTTTTCAGCCAGCTCACCATGGCAATGGCACCAATGCCAAAACGTATCCAGGCTAGCAGCAGTACCGGCAGGGCTAAGACCAACGGTTTAGACAGCGCCACATAGCTGCCCGCTAAAGACATGCTTAGTGCCAAAAATAGGTAGGCTATGAGAGGGTGAGTCGTCGGCGGGACAGGGCTTGGCAGCGGTTGTTGGGTGTGTGCCACAGGGCGGGTTGCTAAATGCGAGAGTGGTCAAGGCCCGCATCATGCCTGAGCTTGGGTTTGTCCCGTTTGGGACCGGTTTGCTGAGTGGCCGGTGAATTGGCACCATAGGCTTTGGTGCAAATGGTGTAAGTTCAGGTTATGTCACATCAGTCAGGGGCAGTCATGGGTTTGGGCCAATTTGCATATGCCAACAACAGCAACCGTTTTCTGGCCGCCGCGCCGCTGCAGGATCAACCGTTTGCGGTGGTTGGCGTGCCCTTTGATGGCGCAGTGACAAACCGGCCGGGCGCGCGCTTTGGACCGCAGGAGATTCGCCGTGCCAGCCTGATGCTGTGTGACGGCATTCACCCTTGGTTCGGTGTTTCACCATTGAGCTTGCTGGGTGACTCGCTCGACATGCGAATACCCAATGCCTCTCCCCTCGCGCTGGTGCGAGAGCAGATCCAGATGCAGGCAGCAGCCCTGATGGCGCGACACCACTGCGTGTTTCTGGGCGGCGACCATTCAGTCACCCTGCCTTTGCTTCGTGCTGCGCGGGCCCAGCATGGCGAACTGGCGCTGGTGCACTTTGACGCCCATTGCGACACCTGGCAGGACCATTTTGGTGAGCCTTCGGGCCACGGCACCTGGACGTATGAGGCGATCGCCGAAGGCCTGGTCAGTCCTGCGCACACGGTGCAGATTGGACTGCGCTCCAGTGGCGAGCGTGCGGCACGCGAGTATGTGCAGGACCAGGGTGGTCTGATCTTCACGGCGCGACAGCTGCGTGGGCTGGATGGCGTGGCCTTAGAGCCGGTACTGGCCAGCGTGCTGGAGCGCATCGGTCAACGCCCCTGCTACTTGACGCTTGACATCGACTGTCTGGACCCGGCGTTTGCACCCGGTACGGGCACCCCCGAACCGGGTGGCCTGAGCAGCTCGCAGCTGCTGACTTTGCTTGAAGGGCTGGC
>CALPLW020000128.1 GCA_943324505.2 Comamonas sp. lk | reverse complement strand
TCGTGCAGGCACAAGCCCGGCAGTGCTTCAAGCTGGGTGCGCGACCAGGCCACGCCAGCCGGCAGAAAGCGCTGGGCGGGCGTCAGCACGGCGTCGGCATCAGCCTGACTGCCAATGCGCCAGAGCAGGCTCTCGGTCTTCAGGCGGGCGCCGCTGCACACCGGGCAGGGGGTGTAGCTGCGGTACTTGGACAACAGCACCCGGATGTGCATCTTGTAAGACTTGGTCTCCAGGTACTCGAAAAAGCGTTTCACGCCAAACCAGTGCTGGTTCCACTTGCCGTTCCATTGCGGCGAGCCGTTGATCACCCAGTGCTGTTGCTCCGGGGTGAGCTTGTACCAGGGCGTATCACGCGGAATACCGGCGGCCTCGGCGTGGCGCATCAAGTCGTCTTGGGCCTCCTGCCAGGCCGGGGTCTGGATCGGCTTGATGGCGCCGGCACGCAGCGTGAGCTTGTCGTTGGGGATCACCAGCCCGTAATCAACGCCGATGACCCGGCCAAAGCCACGGCAGGTGTCGCAGGCGCCCACCGCCGAGTTGAAGGAGAACATCGAGGCAATCGGGTCGGCGTAGCGCAGGTCACTGTCGGGGCAGTGCAAGCCGGTGGAAAACTTCCACAGCTCAGCCACGCTTTCCCCATCCGCCCCCAGCACATACACCGCCAGCCGGCCGCTGCCGCGCTTGAGCGCGGTCTCGATCGCCTCCACCACGCGGCCGCGCTCAGCCGTAGCCAGCCGAAAGCGGTCGGCCACCACATCGAGCACCTTGCGCGGCCCGCTGGGGCTGGCCACCTCACGCTCGGCCTGCACCCGGGTGAAGCCGCTGAGCGACAGCCACTGCGCCACTTCGTCGGGTGTGGCACTGGCCGGCAGTTCCACCGGAAAAGTCAGCACTACCCGGGCCTCGGCCAGCGCCGGCCCGAGTGCGGCTTGGCGCGCCTGCAGTTCGGCGTAAATGCTGTCGGGGCTGTCATGCCGAACCGGCTGTGCGGTGACCCGGTCGAACAGGGCCCCGGCCCGGGCAAACAGCAGCTTGAGGTGGTCGTTGAGCTCGGTCATGGTGCCCACCGTGGAACGCGAGGAGCGCACCGGGTTGGTCTGGTCAATCGCGATCGCTGGCGGCACGCCGTCCACCCGGTCCACCGCGGGCTTGTCCATGCGGTCCAAAAACTGACGCGCATAGGCGGAGAAAGTTTCCACGTAGCGCCGCTGCCCTTCGGCGTACAGCGTGTCAAACACCAGGCTCGACTTGCCCGACCCGCTGGGGCCAGTGACCACCGTCAGCTCGCCGGTGCGGATGTCCAGGTCAAGGTTCTTGAGGTTGTGCTGGCGCGCGCCGCGAATGCGGATAAAACCGTGGGGCATGGGGTTGTGTCTGTGCAGTGGGGGACAGACATTCTAGGCAGTTCAACCGGTGGCTGTGGGTTGGCCAGTTTGCGACCGTCACAACACGAGCAAGCCACTGTGGGTCGCGGCCTGCTGCAGCCAGGCCGGCTCTTGCGCCAGAGTCAGCGCGGCCTGCAGCGCGCGTGAGGGTCGGGCTGCCGCGTGCGACATGAAGCCGATGGGCGTCTGCACCTCGGGGCTGGCCAGTGGCAGGGCCTCAAGCTCGCCGTAAGCGCGCACCGTACCCACCAGGGCGCCAGGCATCACAGTGCAGACACTGCCCGCCAGCACACTCAGCGCCAGCGTCAGGATGGAGTTGGTCTCGATCACCGGCTGCACCCACACCCCGGCGCTGGTGAAGGCGGCGTCGACGATCTTGCGGTTGTGCATGTCAGGGGTCAGCAAACACAGCGGCAGGCGACCGGCCTCCTGCCAGGTCATGGCCGGCCCACGCTGCAAACTCTGGGGATGGGTTTTGGCAGCACGGCGCAGCAAAAAATAGTGCTCGGTGTACTGCGGCCAAGCCACCAACCGGGTGTCACGCAGGCTCATGCGCTCCGTGTAACCCAGCGCCAGGTCAATCGACAGGTCGGCCAGGCCTTGCTCCAGTTCGTCCGAGCTCATCGACAGCACCGCCGGACGGATGCCGACATGGCGGGACTGCAGCAGCGCAGCAAACCGAGCCACGATAGGCATGGCCGTTGGCACGGCAGCGATGCGCACCACGCCCTGCGGCAGTTCGGGCTGACTGCCCAGTTCCTGCTGCAGGATGGCGTGCTCATGCAACATGCGCTGGGCCGACGCCAGCACGCGCTCGCCCTCGGGCGTGAACCCAGCAAAAGCACGATCCCGCTTGACGATCACCACCCCGAACTCGGTCTCCAGCGCGCGCAGCGCGTTGGAGAGTGCTGGCTGCGTGATATAGCAGGCCTGCGCGGCCCGGCCGAAGTGCCGATGCTCATGCAGCGCCACCAGGTAGCGCAGCGACGACAGCAGGTTCATGTGCGGGCTGGGCCAGCCGTGCTCAGGTGTCCTTGGAGATCTTGATCGACGGGAACTTGCTTGAAAAGTCCTTGTTCTTGGCCGCGATCGACAGCGCCACCTTGCGCGCCACCGCCTTGTAAATGCCAGCCACCTCGCCGTCTGGGTCCGACACCACGGTGGGCTGGCCGCTGTCGGCCTGCAGACGAATCTGCATGTTCAGTGGCAGTGCGCCCAGGTAATCCATCTTGTAGTCTTCGGCCATGCGCCGGCCGCCGTCGGCGCCAAAGATGTGCTCGACATGGCCGCAGTTGCTGCACACGTGCACCGCCATGTTCTCCACGATGCCCAGAATCGGCACCCCCACTTTCTCGAACATCTTGATGCCTTTTTTGGCATCCAGCAGCGCGATGTCCTGCGGCGTGGTCACCACCACGGCACCGGTCATGGGCACGCGCTGCGACAGGGTCAGCTGAATGTCGCCAGTGCCGGGCGGCATGTCCACAATCAGGTAGTCCAGCTCGCGCCAGTTGGTCTGGCGCAGCAGTTGCTCCAGCGCCTGGGTGGCCATCGGGCCGCGCCAGATCATGGCCTCGTCCTGCGCCACCAGAAAGCCGATCGACATCACCTGCACGCCATAGTTCTCCAGCGGCTCCATGGTCTGGCCGTCCGCGCTCTCCGGCCGGCCATCGATGCCCATCATCATCGGCACGCTGGGGCCGTAGATGTCGGCATCCAGCAGGCCCACACTGGCGCCTTCGGCGGCCAGCGCCAGCGCCAGGTTGACCGCGGTGGTGCTCTTGCCCACGCCGCCCTTGCCCGAGGCCACCGCCACAATGTTCTTCACCTTGGGCAGCAGTTGCACGCCACGCTGCACCGAATGCGCCACGATACGGCTCACCACGTTGACCGACACGTTGTCGACACCGGCCACGCCCTTGGCAGCGGCAATCAGCGCCTTGCGAAAACCGGGTATCTGGCTTTTGGCCGGGTAGCCCAACTCCACCTCAAAGGCCACATCACCGTCATTCAAGGTGAAATTCTTGACCGATTTGGACGAGACAAAGTCCCGCCCGGTATTGGGATCGACCACACCCGAGAGTGCGACCATCACCGCCTGTTCTGTCACTGCCATTGATTGCTCCTGTTGACGGGTAGTCTAGCGAAGTGCCGTTGCCCGTATAGGGCGAGGGTTCAAGCTGCGGTCAAAGGGCAGGGCAAAAGGCCGCCAACACCTTGCTTGCTGTGGCGGCAAATCGATGGATGAATAAAGCTACCAAAAACAGAAAGATAAATTGTGAAGAATCAGACAGTTATTTAGCCGGGCGCGATACTCCGACCTCTGTCAGCCCATACTTGTTCCTGACTCGATCTGCTATGAGTGGAGCTGATAGGCCATTATCTCGGGGTGCGTGTCCATTAAACTGGGTGGGGTGGTTGCCTTGAGGATACTATGGAGATCGAATGGATTTATCTGCTTTTTTTGAGACTGACGGTCAGGCGCAAGTTCAGAAAACCGAAGAATTTTTGGCTAAGCTGGACGAAGATGGTTGGAAGCGATTTCTGTCCGTTGCTCAAAGACTCGTATTTCGCGCCAACGAGACAGTGGTTTCACAGTCGGAGATCAGCCGGACTTTTTATCTTGTCGCACGTGGTCGTCTGGAAGTCGTAGCCAAGGACATTCAAGGCGCTGTTCGCCATGTCTATTTCATCGAACCACTTTCCATCTTTGGTGAGCAAGCATTCTTTGATGGCCATCCACGATCCGCGTCCGTTGTGGCACTAACTGAAGGCGAGTTATACGGAATCACACCCGACGCATTTGAAATCCTCGCCGTGCGCCACCCCGACATCGCACGCCTTGCCTTACTGGATCTTGGCCGTATTCTTTCCCTTCGGCTGCGCGAGATGACCAAACTGGCTCTGCGGGGGCGACAACTATGACGACCAGTTCCAGTCAAGCAGTTTCATTTGGCAAGAACACAAACGCCAGTGCGTTGAACCGATTTCCGAATTACCTTCAATTACCAACACTGCTGTCGTTGAAGGTCTGGATGGTATTGCGTTGGACCTGCGTATGTATTGCAATCGTTATTGCAACTCTTTTGTTCCGGGTGCCCGAAATCGGTCTTACTCTGTTCTGGATGGTCTTGGTTCCCATACTTCCGGCCGTTTTCATGCTTGCGCCAGGGGTGTGGCGAAATGTCTGCCCCATGGCGGCACTCAATCAAACGCCACGGTTGTTAGGATTCACCCGCGGCCTTGCCCATACACCTCTCATTCGCGAATACAGCTATGTTTTTGGTATTGCCCTTTTCTTCCTGCTGGTTTCAAGTCGCAAATGGCTTTTCGACACCAGTGGCATGGCGACCGGGTTGTTGATTGTCATTGGTCTGGTGGGCGCCTTTCTTGGTGGTGTCGTTTTCAAGGGTAAGAGTGGATGGTGCAGCAGTATTTGCCCCATGCTGCCAGTGCAACGGGTTTATGGACAAACCCCTATGCTGCTGGTCGGAAATTCCCACTGCCGTCCGTGCGTTGGTTGCAGCAAGAACTGTTATGACTTCAACCCCGGCGTAGCCTATCTGGCCGATCAATACGATTCAGACCCGCATTATTCGGGTTACCGCAGGATCTTTGTTGGAATCCTTCCTGGCTTTATTTTGGCTTTCTATTCATTGCCCACAGGCTCCGATGCCACCACTGTTTTTGGTACCGTGCTGGTCGCCGGTGGCCTAAGCTTATCGGTCTTTCATTTGCTGGATACATTTTTGAAATTGCCTACCAACCGACTCACGGTTATTTTTGGGGCGCTGGCATTTACTATCTATTACTGGTTTGCAGGTGCATCCTGGTTTCAGGGCATTAGCCTCCTGTCCGGCAACTGGGATGTGCCACAGCGGGGTGTCTGGAGCATTCGCATCGCCGTCGTGATGCTTGCACTGCATTGGATTTGGCGCAGCTTCAGAGCCGAGGACCAGTTCGTCGCGCAAACGGCCCAACGAACGGCGTCTCAGCCAGTAAAACTCGGCGAGCATGCCTCCGCGGCGTTCACGGCTGTGGGCAAGGCATCCCCAGCGTCGCTAATCATCGTGCCAGACAACAAGACGATTCCAGCGCAAGCAGGGCAATCTCTTTTGGAACTGGTTGAGAGCTGCGGGGGGAAAATTGAAGCTGGCTGCCGGATGGGTGTATGCGGCGCTGACCCTGTGGCCGTCCACGAGGGCGCAGAATTCCTCACCCCGATGCAAGACGACGAGCGCAGCACGTTGGCGCGGCTCGGACATGCAGCCAACACCCGGCTGGCATGTTCAGCCCGCCTTCAAAAAGGTTGTGTACACATCGCACTGGTTCCGGACAAGGCGCAAACTCTGCTTGCTGACACGGCAACATCAGTTGACCTCACGATCAAGAACGTGGTGATCATCGGCAACGGCATAGCAGGCGTCTCTGTTGCGGATCACGTCCGGCGCCGTCATCCGAATTGCGAGATCCAACTGGTCGCCCGTGAGAACCATTCTCTGTACAACAGAATGGCAATCACGCGCCTGGTTTACGGCAGATCCGCCATGCAGGGCTTGTACTTGATGCCGGAAGCCTGGTACACCGACCGTAGGATAAGTGTTTTTCTCAATACGAGCGCACGTGCCATCAACACCGAACTACGCGAGGTTCAACTTGCGGATGGAGAAACCCTGTCCTACGATCGCCTGGTGCTTGCCACCGGCAGCGACAGCTTTATACCGGCGATGCCGGGTTGGGGATCGCCGGGTTGCTTCGTCCTGAGAACTGCTGATGACGCGATGGCGATTCGGGCCTATGCCCAGCGAACTGGCGCAGAAAACGTGGTCGTTTACGGTGGCGGCTTGCTTGGGCTGGAAGCGGCCTATGCGCTGCACAAACTTGGCTTGCGAGTCACCGTAGCTGAACGCAACAAATGGCTTTTGCATCGGCAACTCGATGAACGTGGTGGTCGATTGCTTCAAAGCTATTTGCAAAGCCTGGGAATACACATGCGGTTGGGCAGCCAGATCACGAAATTAGTATCAGAAGGGGAGGGTCATCCAGTGGCGCATTTGGCAAGTGCTGAACTGCTGCGCTGTGATATTTTCATCGTGGCAGCAGGAATTTCGCCAAATAGCGATATCGCCAAAGCGGCTGGGATCCGTGTAAATACAGGGGTTATTGTTGACAAGCACATGGCCACCAGCGCGACGGCCGTTTATGCGGTGGGCGATGTTGCAGAGTTCGATTCCCGATTAAGGGGGCTATGGCCCGTGGCGGTTGAACAGGCAGAGGTAGCAGCACGCAACCTTTTGGGTGAAAACGTGACCTACCAGGAACCTGTTTTATCAACCGTTCTAAAGGTGGTAGGCATCGACGTGTTTTCCGTCGGACAGCATGATGCGAAAGAGGGTGATGAGGTGGTACAGGATGAAGATGCTCCCAGTTATCGGTATCGCAAAATCGTGATCCGGGACGGCTATTTACTTGGGGCCGTCCTGATCGGTTGGCCGTCGATGGTCGATGTTCTGAGCAAGGCAGTCAAGTGTGGGCAGCCTCTAGGCATTGCAGTGTCAGCGCTAAGAGCGGGCGATTGGAGCTATTTTGATAGCAAACTTGCGCAATGAGGTTTGAGGTCTTCAGCCTGCCCGGTTGCCCACCCTCAGCCCCGCCCAGGTCGCCAATGGTTACCTGAACCCCTGGGGCAGTACCCAATAACCGCCAGGAACTGTCCGCTGGCACATTAAATTCCAAGATGGCAAAGCGATCGATGGCCCTGCCCACCCCACTGACTAAAATCAGCCCTCCACCGCCCGAAAGCCACCGCCCCCATGTCGCGCCAACTGTTTGTCACCACCGCCCTGCCCTACGCCAACGGCACTTTTCACATCGGCCACATCATGGAGTACATCCAGGCCGACATCTGGGTGCGGTTTCAGCGCATGCAGGGCCACGCGGTGCACTTTGTCTGCGCTGATGACGCGCATGGCGCACCGATCATGATCGCGGCGCAAAAGGCCGGCAAGACACCGCAGCAGTTTGTGGCCGACATTGCCGCCGGCCGCAAGCCCTACCTGGACGGCTTCCACATCGCCTTTGACAACTGGCACTCCACCGACGGCGCCGAGAACCACGAGCTGGCGCAGGCCATTTACCGCAGCCTCAAGGCCAACGGGCTGATTGCCACCCGCACCATCGCGCAGTTTTTTGACCCCGAGCGCGGCATGTTCCTGCCCGACCGCTTCATCAAGGGCGAATGCCCCAAGTGCGGCGCCAAAGACCAGTACGGCGACAACTGCGAGGCCTGCGGCGCGGTCTACAGCCCGACCGAGCTGAAAAACCCTTACTCTGCCCTGTCGGGTGCCACACCAGTGCTGCGCGACTCGGAGCACTATTTCTTCCAGCTGTCCGACCCGCGCTGCGCCGCCTTTCTCGAGGCCTGGACCCAGGGCAGCAACGCCCGCGGCGTGCCGCACCTGCAGCCCGAGGTGTTCAACAAGATCAAGGAATGGCTGCTGCCCAAGGAGGACGGCCAGCGTGACCTGGGCGACTGGGACATCAGCCGCGACGCGCCTTACTTCGGCATCGAGATCCCCGATGCGCCGGGCAAGTACTTCTATGTCTGGCTTGACGCCCCCATCGGCTACCTGGCCTCGCTCAAAAACCTGTTTGTGCGCCGCGCCGGCGACGCGGCCCTGGGCGCGCAGCAGTTTGAGGCCTTTCTGGCCGACCCGGCCACCGAGCAGGTGCATTTCATTGGCAAAGACATCATCACCTTCCACACCTTGTTCTGGCCGGCCATGCTGCATTTCAGTGGCCGCAAGGTGCCTGATGCCATCAATGTGCACGGTTTCCTGACCGTCAACAGCGAAAAAATGAGCAAGAGCCGGGGTACCGGCCTGGACCCGCTCAAATACCTGAGCCTGGGCATGAACCCCGAGTGGCTGCGCTACTACCTGGCGGCCAAGCTCAATGGCCGCAATGAAGACGTCGAGTTCAACCCGGAAGACTTCATGGCTCGGGTCAACAGCGACCTGATCGGCAAATACGTCAACATCGCCAGCCGGGCGGCCGGCTTCATCGCCAAGCGCTTTGACGGCGCCCTGGGCGAGGTGTCCGCCGACGGGCAGGCACTGTTGGCGGTCCTACGAGGCTCGCAGGAGACCATCGCCCAGCTGTACGAGAACCGTGACACGGCACGCGCACTGCGCGACACCATGCTGCTGGCAGACAGGGTCAACGAGTACGTGGATGCCAACAAGCCTTGGGAGCTGGCCAAACAGGCCGGCATGGACGCGCGGCTGCAAGACGTCTGCACCGTGTGCATCGAAGCCTTCCGCGTGCTGTCGGTGTATCTCAAGCCCGTGCTGCCCACTCTGGCGGCCCAGGTCGAGGCGCTGCTGGGCGTGGCACCACTGACGCTGGCCGATGCTGGCGTGGGGTTGGGCGCCGGCCACCGCATCGGCAGCTACCAGCACCTGATGCAGCGCGTTGACACCAAACAACTTGAGGCCTTGTTTGAGGCTCCAGCCCCCGTGGATACTGGCGTTCTAGCTATTGAATCTGTAGCGCCTGGTGGTGAAGACATCGCCGCGCCGATCGGCATCGACGACTTTGCCAAGGTGGACCTGCGCATTGCCAAAATCGTGCAGTGCGAGGCGGTAGAGGGCTCCACCAAGCTGCTGCGCCTCACTTTGGATGCCGGCGAGACCGACGCCAACGGTCAGCCGCGGCTGCGCAATGTGTTCAGCGGCATTGCCAGCGCCTACCGGCCCGAGCAGCTGACCGGGCAGCTGACGGTGCTGGTGGCCAACCTGGCGCCGCGCAAGATGAAGTTCGGCGTGTCCGAGGGCATGGTGCTGGCCGCCAGCCATGCTGATGAGAAAAAGCAGCCGGGTATCTTTATTCTCAACCCTGGGCCGGGGGCCACGCCCGGCTTGCGGGTGCGTTAGCCCCCCACCCAACTTTCAGACTGCGAGATCACCATGATTCCCTGGATCCGCGGCTGGACAGACATAGAACGCACCAGCCAGGCGAACACCCGTCTCGGTGTGACCCTGACCTTTGTGGCCGGCGCCACCAATGCCGGCGGCTTTCTGGCCGTGGGCCAGTACACCTCGCACATGACCGGCGTGGTATCGAGCATTGCAGACGCTTTGGTGCTGGGCCATGTGGTGCTGGCGCTGGGCAGTTTGAGCATGCTTCTGGCATTTCTGGGCGGCGCCATGTGCACCGCCGTTCTGGTGAACTGGGGCCTGCGTCGCGCCCTGCGCAGCGCCTATGGCCTGCC
>CALPLW020000127.1 GCA_943324505.2 Comamonas sp. lk | reverse complement strand
TCGGGCAGCGCCAGCAAGCCACTGCTGGTCAGCGCCAAGGGCGACACATCATGCAAGTGGCCATCGTGCAGGGTCACCAGCACCGGCCCGGTACCAGGCAGCCATAGCCGCCCAATCAGCAAGGCTCGCGTGTGGTCCGTTGGGAGTGTGTGGGACAGCTGGGCTTGAAGGAATGTGGAGGTGGTCATAGGTGGCTAAGTTGTTGGTGAAATAGTAACTGGGGAAAAATATTGGCGAGCCGAGGGGCCCGACTGGGTGCTGCCGCTCGTGTCCCCCCGCCCTGCGGGCTCCTTCCTTGACCTCGCCGCAACACCCAATCGACCCCCTCGGCAGCACAGATGATTGGTAAACGAAGATTTGCAAACCAGAAATTGCGCACTAACCGTCCCGCAAGATCAGGCTGGTGGGGCGTTCGGCGCAGCGGCATCAAGGGGGAGCCCGCAGGGCGGAGGACAGCCGCGGAGCCGAATGCCCCGCCAGCCTGATCCTGCGATACAGCACGCTCGAAATATTCTGCTCCGTGTTGAATAGAAGTCATGACATTGAAGGATCAACACCCGCCCGGTAAACACGCAGCGCATTGCCCCCAAACACAGCCGCCCGCTCTGCCTCAGTCAGATGCGCGGTGAACTGCTGACACGCCTGCCACCAGCCGGCATAGCTGCCCGCCAGTTCCAATACCGGCCAGTCGCTGCCCCACAACACACGGTCCGGTCCAAAGCAGGCCAGCACGTGCTCGGTCCAAGGGCGACAAAGCTGCGGCGCCGGGTTAGGGCCGGCTTCAGTCACCATGCCGGACATTTTGCACACCGCTCCAGTGTGCGTGGCCAGCGCTTGAATTTGATCGGCCCAGGGCTGCCACTCACCGGCAGCTATATCGGGCTTGGCGGCGTGATCGATCACGATGCTCAGGCTGGGGTGCCTCTGGGCCAGGGTCAGCAGGCGCGGCAGGTGCACCGGTTTGACCAGCGCGTCAAACACCAGCCCCAGCTCGGCCATCAGCGCCAACAGCGGCTGCAGCAAAGGCTGCAAAATCCAGTCTGGGTCGGGTATGTCCTGCAGCATGGGGCGCAGGCCCTTGAGCTTGGGGTGCCGTGCCAGGGCCTGGATGCGCTGCGCTGCATCGGGCGCCAGCCAGTCCACCCAGCCGACCACGCCCAACACACTGGGGTGCTGGTCGGCCAAGGCCAGCAAGTGCGCGGTCTCGGCCTCGGTTGGCGCGGCCTGTACCAAAATGCCGCCGGTCACACCCACGGCCTGGGCCTGTACCTGCCAGTCGGGCACGCTCACATCACGATAAATTGGGGCCAATTCAGGGGTCAGCCAGCCGTAGTCTGCACGCGCGATCTGCCAGCTGTGGAAGTGGGCGTCGATCAGCATCAGGCACCTTTGGGCGTGGGGGCTTCGGCGGGCAACGGGCCCCCATCGCGAAGGGCCTGCCAAAACCCGGCCGGAATAGCATGACGCATCATGGCTACGGCGTCTTGCCACTCCGTGGCCTGGCGCGCACCCAGCATCACCACCTCGACGGCCGGGTGCGCCAGGGGAAACTGCAACGCAGCGGCGCGAAGCGGCACGCCATAGGTGTCACAGATGGCCTCGACCGCCGCGACCCGGGCCACCCAATGCTGCGCGGCAGGGCCGTAGTTGAAGCGCAGCTCGGCGCCGGCGCGCACGCCAGTGGCCAAGATGCCGGAGTTGAACACGCCACCCAAAGCGATGCGGACCCCGAGCGACTGGCACAGGGGCAGCAACTCCGCCAGCCCGCTGTGGTCAATCAGGCTGTAGCGGCCGGCCAGCAACAGGCAGTCTATGCCGGCATCGGCACGCATGCCCTGCAGCACATCCAGGCACACCTGCACGTCATTCACCCCCAGGCCAATGTGGCGCAGCAGCCCCTGCCGGCGCAGCGCGTGCAATTCCGGCAGCGCCTCGTGAAGCACCTGTTGGAGCACTTGCGGGTAGCGCTCGCCATGGTTGGCAGCGTCGCAGTCGTGCACAAACACCGTGTCCAAACCGGCCAGGCCCAAGCGCTGAAGGCTGTCTTCGACGCTGCGACGCACGCCCTGTGCCGAAAAATCCCAGTGCTGGTTAAAGGGCAGGCCGTCGACAAAGCCATTTTGGTCACGCATCGCCTTCGCGTCGGGCGTGAGCAACCGCCCCACCTTGCTGGACAGGGCAAAGCCCCCCGGCGGCTGCCCGCGCAGCATCTGGCCAAAACGCAGCTCGCTCAGGCCGTGGCCATAGTGGGGCGCCGTGTCAAACGAGCGGCAACCGTCGGCCAGCGCCGTCTCAAACAGGGCGTCCACCTGCGCCGGCGGCACCGGCGCGAACATATTGCCCAACGGCGCACCGCCCAGGCCCAGCGGCAAGCCTTCTCGGGTGGGTGGAAAAATCGGTGTGGTTGTCATAGTTTCAGAAGTTCAGCGCGCCAGATAGGCCTCACCCAAAGGCCGCGCGCCATTGAGGCCACCATAACTCAAACCGCCATGCCCGGGCGGTGGGTGGCCGAACCAGCGATCGTCACGCGCGTCAGCCGCCGCCTGCCAACGCACATCGCAAGACAGGCGCACCTGGCCGCCACCCAGCCGGTTGTCGCAGGAGCCATGGAGGGTGAACATGTCAAACAGCATCACGTCGCCCGCCTGAAAGGCCGTGGTCAGCAAGCGGGTCTGGCGGCCTTGGGCGAAAGCGACAGCGTCTTCTGGAAAGGAGCCCGGCAGGCTGTCGCGGTCAACGTCAACGCCACGGTAGCGCGCGATCAGGTCCTCAAACCGGTGCGAGCCCTCCACCACCACCAGCGGCCCGGCGCGCAAGGGCACATCGCCCAAGGGAATCCAGGCCGTGACCAGGCGCTGCGAACCGCGGTTCATATAAACATGGTCAAAGTGAAGTGGGCTGGCTCGGCCCTGCGCCATGGTGCGCAGCCACAAAAAATCAAAGGGAACAGTGGCACAACCCAGCACGGCCGCCGACACATCGGCCAGCGCCAGGCCATGGCTCACGCTGCGCAAGGCGGGCGACTCACACACCTGTTGCCAAAATGCACCCAGGTCTGGGTGCAAGGCCGCGCGCTGGCTGCGGCCTGTGGCCAAGGCCGCCTCGCTGGGCTCGGCAATCTCGCCCACCTCGGCCAGGCGCTGCAGCACATCGCGCCGGGCGGCCAGCACGGCGTCACGGGGCAGCGCGCCGCGCAGCAGCACATAACCATCACGGGCCAATTGCAGCGGCAACTGGTCCAGGTGCTGACGCCAGTCTGGCAACTCATTCAAGCGCCCCAAAAGCGCAGCCGGCACTTCAGCGCCCGCAATGAATGCCGCATCGCTCAGCGCGAGGGGCTCAGGGGGCACGGTAGACGCAGTGGACATGGTGGAAGTTTGATGCAACTGGATTGATGCAAATCGTTGACAGGCTGCAAATTCACCTGATACTATTGCTAACATGTTAGTTCGTCAACAGCAATTATCCTGATCACTCCACCCATGCTCAAAGGTTTGTCGCCCCTGTTGACGCCCGAACTGCTGCACATCCTGGCCTCCATGGGCCACGGCGACGAGATTGTGCTGGCAGACGCTAATTTCCCGGCGGCGACCCATGCCAAACGCCTGGTTCGCATGCCCGGCCTGTCGGCACCGGCCGTGTTGGACGCCGTACTGTCGGTGCTGCCGCTGGACAATTTTGTGACTCACGCCGCACTGACCATGCAGGTGGTGGGCGACGCCAGCAGCGTGCCGCCCGCCGTGGCCGAGTTCAACACCCTGCTGCGCCAACATGGTCACCCGCAAGCCGCGTCGCTAGAGCGTTTTGCTTTTTACGAACGCGCCGCGCAGGCCTTTGCGGTGGTGGCCACCGGTGAAGGCCGTATCTACGGCAATATTCTGCTCAAAAAAGGCGTTATAGCCTTATGAGACAAGGGTTTGTAGCTACAAAAATAGTAGCGACTGATGTCTTATCTGTGACCGGACCAGAGACGGTCAGCCAGCGGGTGCGCGCCTACCAGGGCTTCACCCAGCAGATTCTGAGCGGCGCCATTCTGCCGGGCCAGTTCATTTCGCAACGCGAGTTGATGACCCTGCTGGACATGCCTTTGGGCGCGGTGCGCGAAATGATTCCTCGGCTGGAAGCCGGCGGCTTGATCAAAACCGTGCCGCAACGCGGCTTGCAGATCGCCCACGTTGACCTTAAGCTGATCCGCAACGCCTTTCAGGTGCGCAGCATGATCGAGCGCGAGGCGGTTCTGGCTTTCGTGCAGAGCGCCAGCGACTCGGAACTGGCCGCCATTGAAGCAGCGCACCAGCAGATCCTGGCGCGCGCCAACAAGGCCAGCACCACCGACGGCCAGTTGCTGGACGACGCCCAGGCGCTGGACTGGGGCCTGCACGACCGCATGGTGGACGCGCTGGGCAATGAGATCGTCTCTGACCTCTACCGCGTCAACAGCCTGCGCGTGCGACTTATCAACCTGGAGCAGAGTGTCATCACGCCCGCCCGGCTGATCCCGGCCATGCAGGAACACCTCAGCTTCATCGCCGCCCTGCGCGAGCGCAATGCCCCGCAAGCGGCAGCGCTGCTCGATGCCCACATCAACAGTGCCCGTAGCCGGGTTATGAACGCCCCCAACCATTAGGAGAATCCCCTTGAAACCTGCCATTCACGGCCTCTGGCCCGCCCTGCTCTTGCCCGTATCGCCCAAAGGCGATCTGGACACGCCGTTGGCCATCGCCCACGCCCATCGCATGCTGGCCGCTGGCTGCGACGGCGTCACCCTGTTTGGCACCACAGGTGAGGGCCCGGCCTTCACTGTTGCCGAGCGGCAGGCCTTGCTGGAGTCGATGCTGGGCAGCGGCATCCGCCCAGACCAGGTGGTGGTCACCACCACCGCCTCGGCGCTGGGCGACGCCATCACGCTGGGACGGCACGCCACCCGGCTGGGCGTCCACCGGCACCTGTTCATGCCGCCTTTCTATTACAACCAACCGCGCGACGCCGGTGTCGTGGACGCGGTATCGCAAGTCATTGAGGGCATTGGCAGTGACGCCATCAAGGTGCTGCTGTACCACTTTCCGGCCATGAGCACCTACAGCTTTTCGCATGCCGCCATTGCAGAGCTGCTGCGACGGCACCCCACCCAGATCGCCGGTGTCAAAGACAGCGGTGGCGACTTGGCACATGCCCTGGGGCTGGTGAAGGCATTCCCCGGCCTTGCGGTGCTGGTCGGGTCTGAGCCCCATGTGGCCCCGGTCATGCTCACCGGTGGCGTAGGCTCCATCAACGGCTTGGGCAACATCGCGCCGCGGCTGATGCGCCGTGTGATCGACGCACCCGCACGGGTCACCGCTGAAGATACGCAACTCATGAGCGCCCTGCTGGCCTTGTTGTCGATCAAGCCCGGCATGCCATTTGTCGGCGTTTACAAGGCCATGCTGGCCGAACAGACCGGCGACGACCGCTGGCTGCCGATGCGCGCCCCGCTCAGTCCTCTGGATAACACTGAGGCGCAAACCGTCAGACAAGGGTATCGTGCGATAGGCGCACTGCTTGCCCACGTTTAAACCAATAACTTTCAACCCCACTAGGAGACCACTGCATGACCACCCAACAAATCACCCGCCGCACCCTGCTTGGCGCCACCGCCGCTCTGGGCGCCACCGCCGCCCTGCCCGCCCTGGCCCAGGGTAAAGTGATGCTGCGCATATCGACCCCGGCCGTACCCGAAGACTGGCACGGCAAGATGTGGACCGTTTTCAAAGAGGCGCTCGACAAGAGCGCACCCGGCGAATTTGATGTGCAGATCAACCTGAACGGCTCGCTGTTCAAACAGGGCACCGAGCCGGCCGCCATGGCGCGCGGCAACCTGGAACTGGCTGCTATTTCAGCCCAAGACATCGCCAAAATCCTGCCCGAGTACTCGATTTACACCGCCGGCTACCTGATCCGTGACCCCGACCACCAGCAAAAAGTGTTCAACGGCCCGATTGGCGCCGAAATGTACAAGGCTGTGGCCGAGAAGATGGACGTGCAGATTCTGGGCATTGGTTACCTGGGCAGCCGCCAGGTCAATCTGCGTGAAGTGCGCAATGTCAAAACGCCGGCCGACCTCAAGGGCGTCAAGCTGCGCATGCCCGGCTCCAAAGAGTGGCTATTCCTGGGCGAGGCCCTGGGCGCCACGCCCACGCCACTGGCTTTTGGCGAGGTCTACCTGGGCCTGAAAACCGGCACTGTGGACGGCCAAGACAACCCGCTGCCTTCGGTGCGAGCTGCCAAGTTCTACGAAGTGACCAAGCAAATCGTTATGACCAGCCACCTGACAGACGGCATCTTTATCGCCATCTCCAGCAAGAGCTACAACGCCATGAGCGCCGCCCAAAAGCAAAAGGTCAACGCCGCCACGCAGGCTGCCATTGCCTTCAACAACGACAACCGCATCAAGGAAGAGGCACAACTGGTCGATTTCTTCAAGAAAGAAGGCCTGCAGGTCACCATGCCTGACGTGGAATCCTTCCGCAAAACCGTTCAGGCGGCCTACCAGAACTCGGACTACGCCAAAGTCTGGCCCAAGGGCCTGGTTGATCGCATCAACGCCGTCAAGTGAGCCTGTCCCGCTGGCTCAAGGCCGCTGCCAACGCCATTGGCGGCGGCCTTTTTCTGACGCTGTTCGTGGTGTTCGTGATTCAGATCACGGCCCGCTTCGGCTTCAACAAACCCCTGGCCTGGACCGATGAAGCGGCCGTCATCCTTTACATCTGGGTGATCATGTGGGCGGCCGCCTTCATCGTGCCCGAGCGTGAGCAGGTGATGTTTGACCTGATCTGGAACAGCGTAAGCCGCCCGGTACGCAAGCTGATGCGCATCACTGGCAACCTGCTTGTCGGTGGCCTGGCCCTGGCCAGCGTGCCAGCCACCTGGGACTATGTGCATTTCATGGCGCGCGAAGGCACGCCGGTGCTCAACCTGCCCTTCATGTGGGTGTTTTTGCCCCTGGTCTTTTTGATGGTGTCACTGACGCTGCGCTGTGCCTGGGCTATCTGGCAGGCGCTGCACGGCGTGGGCCTGGACGCGGAGTTGAACCTCTCATGACCACCGGTATTCTGATTTTGGCCGGCGTGCTGGTCGCCGGCATGCTGCTGCGCATGCCCATTGGCTTTTCGATGCTGGCCTCGGGCGTGGCCTATTTGTTGGTTAAACGGCAAGACGTGGGCCTGGTGGCCGAGCAGGTGGGTAACGGCCTGTACAACAGCTATGTGCTGCTGGCGGTGCCCATGTTTGTGTTCGCTGCCAACATCATGAACGCCGGCACGGTAAGCGAGCGCATTTTTGACTTCTGCCGCATCCTGGTCGGCCGCATGCGCGGCGGCCTGGCGCAGGTGGATATTCTGGTCAGCGTCATCTTCTCCGGCATGAGCGGCAGCGCCATTGCCGATGCCGCCGGCCCGGGCCTGGTCACCATCCGCCAGATGCTCAAAAAACCCGGCTACACGCGCGGCTTTGCCGGCGCGGTGGTGGTGGCCAGCGCCACCTTGGGGCCCATCATTCCGCCCTCGATCCCGATGGTGATCTACGCCCTGGTGTCAGGCGCCTCGGTCGGTGCGCTGTTTTTGGGTGGCGTGGTGCCGGGCTTTTTGATGGCCGGGCTGATGATGGTCGTGGTGCACTTCATCGCCGTCAAACGCAATATGCCGCGCGACGAGCCGGTGCCACGCGGCGAATGGCCTGGCCTGATTTTGCGTGGCGCCCTGCCGCTGTCCATGCCCATCGTGCTGCTGGGCGGCATCTACTCGGGCGTGTTCACCCCGACCGAGGCCGCCGCCGTAGCCGCGCTACACGCCCTGGTGCTGTCGGCCTTTGTATTTCGGGCCCTGACCTGGCGCAGCTTCTGGGGCGTGGTGCTGGAGTCGACCCGCGGCAGCGCGGTCATCACCATCATCCTGGCCGGCTCCTTCATGCTCAACTACGCCTTCACCGCCGAGGGCGTGCCGCAGGCGATGGCGCTATGGGTCGACAGCATGCAGCTGTCGCCCACCAAGTTCCTGCTGCTGGTGAATGTGATGTTCCTGGTTCTGGGCTGCTTTCTGGATGTGTCGGTGCTGCTGCTGGTGTTTGTACCCATGCTTCTGCCAGCGGCCAAGCTGCTGGGCATTGACCTGGTGCACTTTGGCGTGCTGGTGGTGCTGAACATGATGATCGGCATGATCCACCCGCCCTTTGGCATGCTGCTGTTTGTGACCAAGGCGCTGACCGGCATCCCCATTGGCGAGATGATGAAGGAAGGCTGGCCATTTCTGGTGATGCTGCTGCTCTTGCTGCTGGCCATCACATTTTTTCCGCAAATCGTGCTGTGGCTGCCGCAAACCATGGGCTACGGCGTGCCCAAATAGAGGTAGGCCGAAATGACTCAGCCCGGCCCAGCGTTTCTGCGCGGCATTGTGCCGAGCATGAACACACCGTTTCTGGCCGACGGCAGCGTCGACCTGGATGGTATTCGGCGCTCGGTAGACGCCGTGGTGCAGGCCGGCGTGGCTGGCATGCTGATCCTGGCGGTAGCCGCCGAGACCGCCAGCCTCACACTGACTGAGAAGCGGCTGGTGGCGCAGACTTTTCTGGCACACACAGCGGGCCGGGTGCCAGTCATCGTCGGCTGCAGCAGCGCTGAGCAGGCCGACAGGGTGGCGCTGGCGGCCATGGCGCGAGAGTTCGGCGCCCAGATCATGCTGTGCCAGGCACCCGCCGGTCTGGGCGGGGAGGCCCTGGTGGCCCAGATGGCCGCCCTGGCCCAGGTTGGCCCGCCCATGCTGATGGTGCAGGACCTTGATTTTGTCGGCCCGGGCTTGGCGCTGGACGATATTCTGCTGTTGCGGCAGGATCTGCCAGCGTTCCAGTGCCTGAAGATCGAGGTGGCGCTGCCAGGACCCAAGTACTCGGCGGTGCTGGCAGCCACCCAGGGCGCACTGCACGTCAGCGGCGGCTGGGCCGCAGCGCAAATGCTCGAAGCCCTGCACCGGGGCGTCCACGCCTTCATTCCCACGGCTATGGACGCGATTTACGTGGCGATTTACCGGCGCTTTCAAGCCGGCGACGTGGCCGGGGCCCGTGCCCTGCACGAGCAGCTGACCCCGGTGCTGGCCTTTTCAAACCAGCACCTGGACACCAGCATCCGCTTCTTCAAGCACCTGCGCCACCGTGAGGGACTGTTTGCCACACCGCTGTGCCGGGCGGGTGTGCGGCCACTGGATGATCATCAGATGCGGGAACTTGAACTCAACGTTGACCGTGTGCTGGCGATGCAAGGGCAGCTTCGAACCTAGCGTTTTGCAGTTTTTTGGCGCTCCGGTCAAGGCGGTGACGGGCTGAGCGGCTCCGCGGCTGTCCCCCGCCCTGTGGGCTCCTCCTTGATGCCGCTATGCCGCTCAGCCCGTCACCACCTTGACGGCCCTCGCGCGCAAACCCTGGATTCCCATTGGTCGTGGACGGGAATGACGAGCGGCAGTGCCGGAGCGAAACCTTGCCCAGCCAGGGCGGGGACGGCGTGCCTGGTGTAGCGAGGTCAAGACACCGTTGTGATTGTCAAGCGATTACTTGCTTGTGGAGATCAGGGTTGAATGGTTTTCCAGACTTCAAAACTCCATAGGCGATAGCCAGCAGCTTGTGCATGCACGCTACCACGATCACTTTGCCGGGCTTGTTCTGCGCCTTCAGGCGATGCCAGAATGCCGCAATCAAGGGGTTGTACCTCCCCGCCACCATCGCCGGGAAGTACAAAGCACTCCTGAGCGCTCGGTGTCCCTGAGGGTGGGTGCCTTTGTGCTTATTCAAAGAGGTGCCTGACTGACGAATCAGTGGCGCCAGCGCCGCATAGGCAGTTAAGGCCTTGAC
>CALPLW020000126.1 GCA_943324505.2 Comamonas sp. lk | reverse complement strand
GGGCGCGGCCTCGGGGTGTGCCTCTCTTGCGTTCGCTGCTGGGCACTCGGTCTGGGCCAACAGGGCCGGGCTCAGCCAAGTTGGCAAGGCTGACTGGTCCGGCTTCCGGCGCCTCGGATCGTTCGGGGCGGCGCGCTGCTTCGGGTCTGCGCGCTGGTACGTTGTACTCTCGCTCGGACAACAGGGCAGCGCGTTTGGCGGGGGCAGTGGGCAGTGGCATCGGGTGTGAGGCTCTAAGTAAGGGAGTGTCGAAGCAGGTGCGCCATGAAAAAAGCCGCCAAAGGTCAGGGCGGCTTTATCAAGTGTTTCCAGCGTCTGTTGTTGCGACCATGAAACTCATTATGCATGAGCCTTGTGACACCATCGGTGCCCTGGATCAATGGCAAAAATGGTCAGGCGACCACGGCAACCTTTTTGAGGTCTTTGACAGCCTTAAGCACATCATCCACATGGCCTGGGACCTTCAGACCCCGCCATTCGTCCTTCAGGGTGCCGTCTGCGCCGATGAGAAAAGTGCTGCGTTCGATGCCCTTCACCTTCTTGCCGTACATGATTTTGTTTTTGACCACACCAAACATGTGACACATTTTTTCTTCTGTGTCTGCAATCAGCTCGAAGGGAAGCTCCAGTTTCATTTTGAAGTCATCGTGGGACTTCATGTTGTCCCGTGACACGCCAAATACCGTGGCACCTGCTTTGACAAAATCCTTATATTTGTCCCTGAACTGCATGGCTTCTGTGGTGCAGCCAGGGGTGTTATCTTTGGGGTAGAAATACAGTATGACGATTTTTCCGAGGTGCGAGGTGTTGGAGACTTTGACACCACCTGTGGCATTGGCATCAAATTCAGGGATGGGTTTATTGACAACAATCGCCATGGTTATTTATCTCGTGTGACAGGATGCGTCATTTGTTCGGGACGGAGGGCTCGCACGGTTCCGCGCTTCAGTCGCCTCCGACAACACCTTTGGATTTTACCCTGAATTCGGCTTCGAGACTAGGCGTACTGGCTGTCGACTCAGGGGGCTGAGACGCTTTCCAGCAGCAGTGCCACGATGACGTGGCGGCCTTCACCAGCCAGAATGTTATAGGTCCGGCAGGCGGCCTGTGTGTCCATCGTTTCAACCCCGATCCCTTGCTCGATCAGTGGCCTGAGCCAGGCGGCTTGTGGAAATCGGATGCGCTGGCCGCTGCCGAAAATTACCAGTTCTGGGTCAAGATCGGCAAGTTGCGCAAAATGGACAGCGCTAAGTTGATCGAAGTGGTGGCAATTCCAGTCCAACCGTTCGCCGCGAGACCCCAGCACCAAGCTGCGGGCTATTTTTTCACCAGCCAAGCCAATCCAACCTGGACCGTAAGCACTGATGGATTGCACACTGATGAAGTCAGGTTGAATTTTCATGGTGAGACCGCGGTTGACAAAATGCTGCGCCGCATCAAGCTGGTGCGTCGCACCTTAGATTTGTGGTCAAATTATAGGTTTCGCTGCCTGTGATGCGTTGCTGGAGAGACTTTGAAGACAATTCTTAAATCTGCCAAATTAGCCAATGTGCTGTACGACATCCGTGGCCCGATCATGGATGCGGCGCGGCAGATGGAGGATGAAGGTCAGAAGATCATCAAGCTCAACATCGGCAATCTTGCCCCGTTCGGTTTTGATGCGCCCGAAGAAATCCAGCAGGACATGATCCGCAACCTGCCGAATTCGGCAGGCTACTCCGACAGCAAAGGTATTTTTGCGGCCCGCAAGGCGGTGATGCACGAGACCCAGAAGCAGGGCGTGTTCGGTGTCACATTGGACGACATTTATCTCGGGAACGGGGCCAGCGAGCTCATTACCATGGCCACCAATGCTCTGCTGGACAACGGCGACGAGTTGCTGCTGCCCAAGCCCGACTACCCGCTGTGGACGGCTGCCACCAGCCTGTCCGGGGCGACACCAGTGCACTACCTTTGTGATGAAGCCAATGGGTGGATGCCCAACCTGGACGATATCCGCGCCCGCATCACGCCGCGCACCAAGGGCATTGTGGTGATCAACCCGAATAACCCCACCGGCGTGCTGTATTCCAATGACTTGCTGCTGGGGATTGTCGACATTGCGCGAGAGCATGGCTTGGTGATCATGGCCGACGAGGTCTACGACAAAGTTCTGTACGACGGGGTGCACCACACAGCCATCGCCAGTCTGTCGAGCGATGTGCTGACGCTGACCTTCAACTCGCTGAGCAAAAGCTACCGCTCCTGTGGCTACCGGGCTGGCTGGATGATCGTTTCGGGCGACAAGAAAAATGCCGGCGACTACATCGAGGGCCTGAATATGCTCTCGAACATGAAGCTGTGCTCCAACGTGCCTGGCCAATGGGCGATACAGACCGCCCTGGGCGGCTACCAGAGCATCAATGACCTGGTGTGCGAGGGCGGGCGCCTGCGCCGGCAGCGCGACCTTGCCTATGAACTGATCACGGCGATCCCCGGGCTGAGCTGTGTCAAGCCGCAGGCAGCGCTCTATATGTTTCCCCGCTTAGACCCTGTGGTTTATCCGATTGAGGACGACCGCCAGTTCTTCCTGGAATTGTTGCGCGAAACGCGGGTGATGTTGGTGCAGGGCACTGGCTTCAACTGGTCGGCGCCTGACCATTTCCGCATCGTCTTCCTGCCGCATGAGGATGACCTGCGCGAGGCCATCGGCCGCGTAGCCCGGTTTTTGGCCGGGTACCGCAAACGGCATAATACATAATTGCTATTAAATAAATAGCATACTATGCCCAATTGGCGTGGCTTACAGCCTTTTTTGACTTAAGAAATATATGAAATCGATTCAAGTTGGCCTGTTGGGTATTGGTGTGGTGGGCTCGGGCACCTTCAATGTTCTTCGTAGAAATCAGGATGAAATCCGGCGGCGCGCCGGTCGCGGTATCGAGATCACCATGGTGGCCGATCTCGACGTGGCCCGTGCCCAGGCGCTGGTCGGGAAGGGTGTGCAGGTGGTCGGCGACGCCCGCGCGGTGATTGCCAATCCCGAGATTGATATCGTGATCGAACTCATTGGGGGCTACGGCATTGCCAAGACCCTGGTGCTTGAGGCCATTGCCGCCGGCAAGCATGTGGTCACTGCCAACAAGGCGCTATTGGCCGTGCACGGCACCGAGATTTTTGCTGCTGCTTCGGCCAAGGGTGTGATGGTGGCGTTTGAAGCGGCCGTGGCGGGCGGCATTCCGATCATCAAGGCGCTGCGTGAAGGCCTGACGGCCAACAGCATCCAGTGGATTGCCGGCATCATCAACGGGACCACCAACTTTATCCTGTCGGAGATGCGGGACAAGGGGCTGGATTTCGACGTGGCCTTGAAGGAGGCCCAGCGTCTGGGTTATGCCGAAGCAGACCCGACCTTCGACATCGAGGGCGTAGACGCTGCTCACAAAGCCACCATCATGTCTGCCATCGCCTTCGGAATCCCGGTGCAGTTCGACCGGGCTTATGTAGAAGGCATTACTCAACTGGGTGCGGCTGATATCAAATACGCCGAGCAACTGGGCTACCGCATCAAGTTGCTCGGCATCACCAAGCGCACTCCGCATGGCATCGAACTGCGAGTGCACCCCAGCCTGGTGCCGGTCAAGCGCCTGATTGCCAATGTGGAAGGCGCGATGAACGCGGTCATGGTCCAAGGCGATGCGGTGGGCACCACCCTCTACTACGGCAAGGGCGCTGGCTCCGAGCCAACCGCCAGCGCCGTGATCGCCGACTTGGTCGACATCACCCGGCTGCACACCGTGGACCCGCTCAACCGTGTACCCCACCTGGCATTCCAACCGCAGACCCTTGACCAGGCCAAGACCCAGTTGCCGGTGCTGCCGATGGGCGAGGTGGTGACGAGCTACTACCTGCGCCTGCGCGTGGCCGATCAGGCTGGCGTGCTTGCCCGTGTCACTGGCATCCTGGCGCAGGCTGACATCAGCATCGACGCTGTTTTGCAGCGGGAAGCCGACGAAGTGGGTGGCGAGGGCTCGACCCAGACTGACCTGATCATCCTGACCCATGACTGCGTCGAAGCCCGCATGAACGACGCGCTGGCTGAAATGCAGGCGCTCAGCACGGTGCTGGCGCCCATCACACGCATCCGCAAGGAAGAGCTAGCCTGACATGCGTTACCTCTCGACCCGGGGCCACCCCGATCGCAAGGGTTTTTGCGATATTTTGCTGGAGGGGCTGGCGCCGGATGGCGGCCTGTACCTGCCGGAGCATTACCCGCGGGTCGACCCCGCCACTTTAGGCCGCTGGCGCGCCACTTACCAGACACAGGGCTATGCGGCGCTGGCCTATGAGGTGCTCTCGCTTTACATTGACGACATTCCGTCGGCTGACCTGCGCGACCTGTGCGACCGGACCTACACCGAAGCGGTCTTTGGCACCCGCGCCATCGTTCCCTTGAAGCAGCTGGAGCAGCCCGAGGTGGCCGGCCAGCCCACGCCTTTGTACCTGGAGGCGCTCTCCAACGGCCCCACCTTGGCCTTCAAGGACATGGCGATGCAGTTGCTGGGGCATTTGTTCGAGTACGAACTGGCCCGGCGCGGTGAGCAACTCAATATCCTCGGCGCCACCAGTGGTGACACCGGTAGTGCTGCCGAGTACGCCATGCGTGGCAAGAAGGGCGTGCGCGTCTTCATGACCAGCCCTGACGGCCGCATGAGCCCGTTCCAGCAGGCCCAGATGTTCAGCCTGATGGACGACAACATCCACAACATCGCCATCGAGGGCGTGTTTGACGACTGCCAGGACATCGTCAAGGCGGTGTCGAACGACCTGGCGTTCAAGCGCCAGTACAAGATTGGCACGGTCAATTCCATCAACTGGGCGCGCTTGCTGGCCCAGGTGGTGTACTACTTTGCCGGCTACTTCCAGGCCACTTCGGCTGACACTGAACAGGTCAGCTTTGCGGTGCCCAGCGGCAATTTCGGCAATGTCTGCGCCGGCCATGTGGCGCGCATGATGGGCCTGCCCATCTCCCGGCTGGTGGTGGCGACCAATGAAAACGATGTGCTTGACGAATTTTTCCGCACTGGCGTTTACCGGGTTCGAGGCAGTGCCGACACGCACGAGACCTCCAGCCCGTCGATGGACATCTCCAAGGCATCAAATTTCGAGCGCTTTGTGTTTGATCTGCTGGGCCGCGACGGTGCGCGGGTGCGTGCGCTGTTTGGTGAGGGTCTCTCACGCGAAGGCCGCTTTGACCTGCAGGCTGACCCGCTGTTTGTCCAGGCCGGGCCGCGCTACGGCTTTGCCAGCGGACGCAGCAGCCATGCCGACCGCTTGGCCACGATTCGTGACACCCACGCCCGTCTGGGGCTGATGATCGACACCCACACCGCCGACGGCCTGAAGGTGGCGCGTGAGCAACTGCAGCCAGGCGTGCCCATGATCGTGCTTGAAACCGCCTTGCCCATCAAATTTGCCGCCACACTGGTCGAGGCCTTAGGGCTTGAACCGGAGCGGCCGCCGGCCTTCATCGGCATCGAGGCACTGCCCAAGCGGGTGACCCACATGGCCGCGGATGCCATGGCGGTGAAGGCATATATCCAGAGGCATTGCGCATGAAGGTCGTGGGTTTTGCCGGCTACTCCGGGTCTGGCAAGACCACATTGGTTGAGCGACTGATTCCGGTGCTGAGGCTACAGGGGCTGCGGGTGTCGGTCGTCAAGCACGCCCACCACCGCTTTGATATTGACCACCCTGGCAAAGACACCTACCGCCACCGCGAGGCAGGCGCTTTCGAAGTGGTGATTGCCTCCAACCGGCGGCTGGCACTGCTGCGGGAATTCGAGCAGGAGACTCAGCTCACCGTGCACCAGTTGCTGGCCGAACTGTATGAGGGTGTCGACTGGGTGCTGGTGGAAGGCTTCAAGGACTCGGATTTGCTGAAAATCGAGGTCTGGCGCGCCTCCGCCAACAAACCCGCGCGCTACCCCGATGACGACTTCATCGTGGCGCTGGCCACCGACTCACCCCAGGCCCTGCCGCAACCTACCCTGCGCCCCCTGCTTGATCTCAATGACCCGGAGGCGATAGCGCAGTGGCTAGTCAGCAACCAAGCGCGATTTGATTACCGTTCAGAGGTGTTCGTTTGACCCTGCTGCGTCCGCCACAGCCTCCTTTGCGTCCACTCGATGAGGCCCTGGCCGAATTGCTGGGGCACGCCCAGGCCTTGGCTGACCATGAGGCGGTCTCAACCTTTGACGCCGATGGCCGGGTGTTGGCGCAAGACCTGGTGTCAGCGCTGCAGGTGCCGCCGCAGGACAACAGTTCGATGGACGGCTATGCGCTGCGTTGTGCCGATCTGGTCGGCTCTGCCCCGGTGCTGCCGGTCAGCCAACGGATTGCTGCCGGAGCCAGCGGCGTACCGTTGAGCATTGGCAGTGTGGCTCGAATTTTTACCGGCGCACCGGTGCCTGAGGGCGCCGACGCCATCGTGATGCAGGAAGACTGCGAGTTGCTTCCCGCTGAAGGTAATGGGCTGCCGACCATCCGGCTGCGTAAGCTGCCCGTGCCGGGCCAGTGGATCCGGCGGGCCGGTGAGGACGTGACACGGGGCGCGGTGGTGCTGGCCCGAGGCGCCCGCCTGACTCCGGCGTCGCTGGGATTGGCTGCCAGCATCGGGCTGGACCGCCTGCAGGTGGCACGTCGTCCGCGCGTGGCTTTGTTCTCCACCGGGGACGAGCTGGTCATGCCCGGCGAGGTGGCGCCTGAGCAGATGAAGCCGGGCAGCATTTACAACTCCAACCGCTTTTTCCTGCGGGCGCTCCTTAGCCGGCTTGGCTGCAAGGTGAGCGATCTGGGCATCGTGCCGGACCGCCGAGATGCCACCCTCGCCGCGCTGCAGTCGGCCGCGCAAGAGCATGATCTGATACTGACCAGCGGCGGTGTGTCGGTGGGTGAAGAAGACCACATCAAGCCCGCTGTGCAGGCCCTGGGCCGACTGGATTTGTGGCAGATCGCCATTAAGCCGGGCAAGCCATTCGCCTATGGCCGTGTGCAGGACGCCCACTTCATCGGCCTGCCCGGTAACCCGGTGTCCAGTTTTGTGACTTTTTTGCTGCTGGTGCGGCCGTTTTTGTTAAAACTGCAGGGTGCGCTGGATCTTGCTCCTGAAACTATAGCGCTACCAGCCCATTTCACCTGGCCTAGAGCCGATAAACGTCGAGAATTTTTGCGGGTCCGGCGCAATGCGGCAGGTGGGCTGGACCTGTTTGAGAACCAGAGTTCCGGGGTGCTGACCTCAGCCGTGTGGGGCGACGGCTTGGTGGACAACCCGCCTGGCCAGACCATTGCTCCCGGCGACCTGGCGCGCTTTGTCCCGTTCTCGGAGCTGCTGACATGAAGGTGCACATCAAGTACTTTGCGTCGATCCGTGAGGCTATCGGTCTGTCGACTGAGACGCTAGAGACCGAAGCGCCAACGCTGGCGGCGCTGCGCGACGCTTTGATTGCGCGCGGTGGCGCTTACTCTGCCAGTCTGGCGCACGGACGGTTGCTGCGCATGGCACTCAATCAGGTGATGTGCGCGGAGTCGGCCCCACTGACCGAGGGCGCCGAAGTGGCTTTTTTCCCGCCGGTCACGGGCGGTTAGGGCGCTTGCAATGAACCCGGACCACCTTGCCAAGCCGCGCGTACGCATCCAGCCGGCCGACTTCGATCTGGCGCAAGAGATTGCCCAACTGCGCGCCGGTGACGGCCGGGTTGGCGCGGTGTGCAGTTTTGTCGGCACCGTGCGCGACCGCACGGCGGGTACCGCTGGCAGCATCAGCAGCATGGAGCTGGAGCACTATCCCGGCATGACCGAAGCCTCGATCGAGGCCATGATCGATGAAGCCCATCGCCGCTTTGACATCTTCGGTGCCCGCGTGGTGCACCGGGTGGGACTGTTGCAGCCGATGGACCAGATCGTGCTGGTGGCCGTCACCTCGGCCCACCGGGGCCAAAGTTTTCTGGCCTGTGAGTTCCTGATGGACTACCTCAAGACCCAGGCCCCGTTCTGGAAGAAAGAGCAGACCCCTGAAGGCGCCCGCTGGGTCGATGCCCGTGTCAGTGATGACCTCGCCATGGCCAAATGGGGCTTGGACGCGGCCAACCTGCCGGTGTCCGGCTAGCCCGGTTTCCATTTGTAACATTGCCCTCACGCCAACGAGCCACCACCATGACACCGACGCCATCGAAGCCCAGCGCCCCCTATCAGCGCATCGCCACCGAAGAGGCCTTTGCACCGGCGGAGATGCTCGACATCTACCGGAAAATTCTGACCAAGTCCGACGTCGATCCGGGCTTTCAGGGCCTGATGGGTTTTTACATGAGCAGCCCGAGCGCGCGAGCCCAGCACATCATGCGTTGTTTGCAGGACCTCGACCAGATCCGCCTGCAACATATGGACGAAGCCGGTATTGACCGGCAGGTGATTGCGCTCACGGCGCCCGGTGTGCAGGTGATGGACAAGGAAACGGCGGTGGCCTTCAGCCGGGTGGCCAACGATGAACTGGCTGAAGCGGTGCGTCGCCACCCCACACGTTTTACCGGCATGATCGCCGTGGCGCCTCAGGACCCGGCGGCGGCCGCTCTGGAGATCGAACGCGGCGTGACCCGCCTGGGTATGAATGCCGTCATCATCAACTCGCATACCCAGGGCGAGTACCTGTCCGACAGCAAATTCTGGGATATTTTTGCCGCGGCAGAGGCCCATGACGTGCCGATCTACCTGCATCCGAACTCGCTGCCGAAAAACATGATCGGGTCATTTCAGGACTGTGGTCTGGACGGCGCCATTTACGGGTTTGGCGTGGAGACCGGCCTGCATGCGCTGCGAATCATCACCGCCGGTGTGTTTGACCGTTTTCCGAAGTTACAGCTGATCATTGGACACATGGGTGAAGCGCTGCCATTCTGGGCTTATCGCCTGGACTACATGCACCGGGCTACCGTGTTGTCAAACCGCTACGAGAGCATCAAGCCGCTGCGAAAAAAGCCCAGCGACTACCTGCGCGAGAACTTCTTCATCACCAACAGCGGGGTGGCCTGGGAGCCGGCGATCAAGTTCACGCAGGACATCGTCGGCGTGGACCGGGTCATGTATGCGATGGACTACCCTTACCAGTACGCGGCGGACGAAGTGACGGCGATGGACAATATGGCCATGAGTGCAGAGGCCAAAAAGAAGTTCTTCCAGACCAATGCCGAATCGGTGTTCAAGATCAAAACAACCTGATGTGGAGACAAACATGATCGGCAAATTAATCAAAGGCGGCCTGGGCCTGGTAAGTGCCCTTGTGGTCGTTGTTGCGCAGGCCCAAACCTGGCCAGCGCAACAACTGCGTATCGTGGTGCCTTTCACGCCCGGCACCGGCATGGACACGATTGCCCGCGCTGTGGCGCCCCGTTTGAGCGAGCGCCTGGGGCAGCCTGTCATTGTGCAAAATTTGGCGGGTGCCAGCGGCAACATTGGTGCTGACATGGTCGCCAAGGCCAATGCCGATGGCTACACCGTATTGATGGGGGCCAATACCATGCTGATGGCCTCGCAGCTGTACAAAAACGTCCCCTTTGATCCGGTGAAGGATTTCGCGCCAGTCTCCCTGGCAGCTTGGGGTACCCTGATGCTGGTGGCCAACCCCGCCACCGGCATTAAGACAGTGCAAGACCTGGTGGCGCGTGCCAAAGCAAAACCCGACACCATCAACTACGGTTCCCCCGGGATCGGGACGCCGCACCACATGGCCATGGAGCTGTTCAGGACCAAGACGCAGTTGTCCATGCTTCATGTGCCCTACCGCGGCACGGCTGGCTACACCCAAGACCTGTTGTCCGGCGAGTTGATGGTGGGATTTCTGCCGGTGCATAT
>CALPLW020000125.1 GCA_943324505.2 Comamonas sp. lk | reverse complement strand
GGTGCAGGCGCAGTCCATGCGATTGCCAGCCCTTGTCGCGGCACTGAATTCAGACGATGGCAATGAAGGGGTTCTGGCCTTTCAGCAAAAGCGCAAGCCAGTCTGGAGCGGTCGCTGATCGACCCTTAGCGCGCTCGCGTGGCCTACGTCATCGTTGACACCTGCATCGACTGCAAAGACGCCAGTTGCGTCAGTTGTTGCCCGGTGGACTGCATTTACGAAGGGCCGCGCAGCTTCTACATCCACCCGGATGAATGCATCAACTGCGGTATCTGCGTGTCGGTTTGCCCGCCCGAGGCAATTTTTGAAGACTGCGACGTACCCAAACACCTGACCCATTTCATAGCCATCAACCGCGAATTTTTCAGCCCCGAGGTCACGGGGTTCGGGAGCCCCGCCGGGGCCAGCAGCGTGGGTGCTGCATTGCGTGATCATCCTTCGGTTGCGAGTACGATCCGCAAGTAGCCGCTACCCACCGGACAGGCCATGCATGCCGTTGTACTGAAGTATTTTCTTGAGGTCGCCCGTTGTGGCTCGATACGCAAGGCCGCACACAACCTGTTTGTGGCCTCGAGCGCGGTCAACCGTCAAATCCTGCGCCTGGAGCAAGAGTTGGGCGCCGAGCTGTTTGACCGCATTCCCAGCGGGATGCGACTCAACGCTGCGGGTGAGCGGCTGCAGCAGCATGTGCGCGGCACGCTGCATGACTACCACCTGATGCGCACCGAGCTCGACGCGCTCAAAGGCGAGCGTAAAGGACACGTGTCCGTCGCGGCCATGGATTCGCTTCTGATCGAGTTTTTGCCCGCGGCCGTGGAAGAGTTCTCCAGCAGTTACCCAGCAGTGTCTTACACCATCAGCTCTGCACTGCCCAGCGAGGTGTCGGAGCGGGTGGCTAAGGGCGACAACGACATAGGCATTTCCTATCTGGGAAAACTGCCCAGCTCTGTCAGCGTGGTGGCGAAAGCGCCGTTCCCTCCGGGCGTGGTCATGGCACCCTCTCACCCACTAGCCAAGAAAGCGAGCATCAGCTTCCAGGATTGTCGCGACCAAGCCTTTATCCAGATCAGCCGAATCTCACCGATCCATGACCTGGTGCAATCCGAGTTCTCCAAGTTCTGGGACGACCTGGTGCCCGCTATGTCGTGCAATTCGACCACCATGGCCAAACGCATGATCATTGCCGGACGCGGTATCTCATTTTTCACCAAGATTGGGTTCATCGACGAGATAGAGCGCGGCGAGGTGGTTTGGCGCCCGCTGGACAACCCCGCGATCAATGCGATTGGGGTCGGAATCATGATTCCTTCAAACCGGACGCTGTCCCACGTGACCCTTGAGTTTCTGGATCGCATCACCCGCCGCCTCAAGCAACTCGAGTTGGCGGCAGCCCTTTAGGCCTGGGCGGTGCTCAGGACACGAGCGCCACCGCCTGATCCACAAACCGATAGACCTCGCTCGGCGTGACCCCATTGGGGCCCTTGTCCTTCTTGTTGCGGAATTGGCCCAGGCGCACCACCACCAGCTGCTTGGACGGCACCACAATCACATACTGGCCCTGGTGCCCCTGCATGAAATAAAACGGGTGCTTGTACTGCCAGTCCATCCAGAGCGAGTGGCCGTAATAAGGTTTAAGGTCAGGCTGGCGCATGCGCTCAACAAAGGCCTTGTCCAGCAGGGGTTTGCCTTGCCACTGACCGTCCTGCAAAAGCAGTTGGCCAAACTTGGCAAAGTCGCGCACGGTGGCGAAAACACAGCAATAGGTACGCTCGATGCCGCCTTCGCCCCCGGCCCGGTCCAAGGTGTAAATGCCTTCGCGCTCCATGCCTAGCGGTTGCCACAAGCTGCGGGACAGGTGGTTGCTGATGGTCAGTCCTTTTTCTTTGGCGCCCAGCGCACGCTCCAGGTAAACACCCAGCAGCTGAGTGGTGCCGCTGCTGTATTCATAGGCGCTGCCGGGCTCGCGTTCGAAGCCTTGGCGCAGTACAAGCTGGCGCGCGTCTTGGCCAAAGTAGAGGTCGGTGGTGACGTTCAGCGGCAGGTAGTAGTCCTCGGTCCAGTCGTGGCCGGCCTTCATGCTGGAGAGCTGCGCCAAGGTGGCTTTACTGCCACGGGAATCGTTGGCGTATTCAGGGAGATGACCCGTGATGAGTGCGTCAAAACTGGGGATAAAGCCCTGCTGAATGGCCAGCCCAACCTGCATGGTGGTGATGGTCTTGGCGACTGAAAATGAGTTGGTCCGGCTGTTCTGGTCGTAGGGCGCAAAGTACTGCTCGTGCACGACGGCGCCGTTTTGCGCTACCAAAAAGCCGGCCGTGCCATATTGCTTGAGATAAGCCTGCATCGCAGGGTCAAGCGGCCGCTGGTTATAGCGTGCATCTTTGGGCCAGTCTTGCGGCGTGCCGGCAGGGATGGTGCGCTGCGGAAAATTGGCGGCGTCATCAATATGTGCCGTGGTGTGACCCTGCAGATACGTACCGGCCAGGGCGCGCCAAAAATAACCGTGACCGCTAAGCTGAATCGCCAGCGCTGCCAGCAGCAGCGCCAGGCCCAGCCATCGAAAGGTTTTGAAAATGAGGCGCATGGATTACCTTTCTCTGGGTGCAAATTGCCGCTGCATGGGTACAAGGCCAAGATCTCCAGCGAGCTTAAAGCATTTTGTCTGCTGCCAACTTGCGGGGCGACAGGCAAATCACCTAGGATCCTCACATGCGAACATTCAACGTCTTTGTGACACACGATCCAGCTGCCCTGGAGAATTATTACGGTGCGCGGGCGCTTCAGGCGCTGCAAGCCATTGCGCATGTGCGGGTCAGTCATCACCTCGAGCCATGGACGCCAGAATCTTTGGCAGCGGCGGCAAAGGGCTGCGACATCATCCTGAGTGACCGACGCGCTGAAGGCGGTGCTGAACTGCTTGAGCGGCTGCCTGAACTGCTGGCTTTTTGCCGCTGCGCCGTCGACATCCGCAATATCGATGTTCAAACTGCGAGCCGCCTTGGGGTGCTGGTGACGCAGGCGAGCGCCGGGTTCATGACCTCAGTGACCGAATGGACGATTGGCGTGATGATTGACCTCAGCCGCGGTATCAGCGCCGCGGTGACCGATTACCGCCGCGGCATGTTGCCGGTACCGGTGATGGGCCGCGAGTTACGCCATTCGACCCTTGGCATTATTGGCTATGGTCAGATCGGGCGGGCGCTGGCAGACTTGGCACTCGCCTTTGGCATGCGGGTGGTGGTGAGCGATCCCTTTGTGCACGTTGGCCACGACGCCATCGCCCAAGTGCCGCTGGATGAATTGCTGGGGCGCTGCGACTATGTGGTCTGTCTGGCCACTGCCACGCCCCAATCAGAGCGGCTGATGAATGCCGCCGCTTTCGCGGCGATGCGACCATCGGCCTACTTCATCAACCCGTCTCGAGGCAACCTGGTGGACGACGCCGCACTGCTGCACGCGCTCGACACCGGGCAAATTGCCGGATGCGCACTGGATGTCGGTCGAGACCCCGACCAGATGCCAAGCACAGCGCTGTCGCGCCACCCCCGCGTCATCGCAACACCACACATCGGGGGCCTGACGCCACAGGCCATCGAGCACCAATCCATGGAAACGGTGCAACAGATCGCCGACCTGCTGCACGGGCGACAGCCGAAAGGTGCGGTGAACTGGGCGCAGGCGAGCCGCCTGCAGAATGCACTGACGCGACCGTGAACGCGGCGCTGCCACCACTTGTTTGAGAACACCATGGCCACACCCAACCTCGGTCCCTTGCCCACCCACGGCCGATTCGACTACGTCGGTATCGGGCAGCGCCCCGACTACTGCTGGCCCGATGGCGCGCGGCTGGCCGTGTATCTGGGCTTCAACGTGGAGCATTTTGCATTTGGCGAAGGGCTTGGGGCGGCGATTGGGCCAGCATCACCGCAGCCTGATGTGCTGAACTACAGCTGGCGTGAGTACGGCAACCGGGTGGGCGCCTGGCGTTGCCTGGAGCTGTTTGACCAACTTAGCCTACCCACTGGGGCGCTGATCAACACGGCACTGTACGACCACTGCCCTGAATTGGTGGCCGCGCTGGTGACGCGTGGCGACGAGCTGATCGGGCATGGCCACAGCAACGCCGAGCGCCAGGGCGGGTTTGATGAGGCCGGCGAGCGCGCGCTGCTGGCCCACTGCCGCCAACGCATGTTGGCTGAGGGCCACCCGGCGCCGCAGGGCTGGCTCTCGCCCTGGATTTCGGAAAGCCCGCTGACGCCAGACCTGCTGGCAGAGACCGGCTACAGCTACACCCTGAACTGGTGCCATGACGACCAGCCGGTCGCCATGCGTACGCGCAGCGGCCAGCCCCTGTGGGCCATTCCCTACCCGCAGGAGCTGAACGACATCCCCATGATCGTCGCCAGGCAGATGGACGCCCAAGATTTCTGCCAAATGATCATCGACAACTTTGACGAGATGCTGCTGCAAGCGCGCCAGCAGCCGCTGGTGATGGGCATTGCGCTGCACCCTTACCTGATGGGTCAACCCTACCGACTGCGGCATTTGCGGCGGGCACTCGAACACCTTTGCCGTGTACGGGACCATGGTGAGGTCTGGTTCACCACCCCCGGTGCCATTTGCCGGCATGTGCAGTCGCTGAACCGCTGACGGTCATCGGGCTCAAATGCCCCCGAAAGACGACGGCACTCGCGCGCAGCAGTGCCTATTTCGCATATAGTATGCTGGCCGTTACACTCTCTACTGTCAACCGCCCGCGCCAGAGGTTTTATGAAGATCTACGATGCCATAGTTTGGACCGAAAAAGCCATTCTGGTGCTGATCGCTGGGTTCACGGTCTATGCCGTGGGTCTCGAGATGTTCAATATCATCGTGATGCGCTCGGTCAAGCTCACCGACTTGCTGTTGCTGTTCATCTACGCCGAGGTGCTGGGTATGGTGGCCGGTTTCTACAAGAACCGACGCATTCCCATCACGATTCCTATCTTTATCGCGATCACCGCGCTGTGCCGCTTGATCATCCTGCAGGGCAAAGAGGTCAATGCCATCAACATCATTTACGAAAGCGGTGCCGTACTGTTGCTGGCGATGGCGGCCCTGGTCATCCGCTGGAATCTGATCAAATTACAGCGCCCACCGCAGCCGGTTTCAGCAGATGATGAAGACCTGTGACCGGTTTACCCCAGAAATTCCCTTTTTTTGCCTGAAAGTATCCGCTCATGTCCTCGGTGAAGTCTTGTATTGAGAAAAAGTCCGGTGTTGTTTTTTCGCTGCCGTCCACTGCCTCCGTGCAGCAGGCCTTGGAGTTGATGCGCAACAACCGTATCCGTTCGGTGATGGTGATCGATGACGGCGCACTGGCCGGCATCGTGACGCAGGGCGACTGTGCCATCAAGGTGTTATTGCCTGGCCTGAGCGCAACGCAGACGCTTGTTTCGGAGATCATGACCCGCTCGCCCCTGACTGTCACCATGAACGAGACGCTGCAGCAATGCATGGCCATCATGACCACGCGCAATTTCCGCCACCTACCGGTACTGGACAAGGGCCGTGTGCTTGGCATGGTGTCGATTGGCGACATCGTCAAAGACATCATGAGCCTGCAGGGCGACCAGATCATGTTCCTGGAAACCTACATCAAGGGTCACGGCGCCGCCTAATTTCCTCAGGGGATAATGCCGGCCACATGGCACTTATCACCCTCCTTGACGCCCAGCTGGCTTTTGGGCATGTCGCCCTGCTCGATCACGCTGATTTTTCTCTTGAATCGCAGGAACGCGTCGGCCTGATTGGCCGTAACGGCGCCGGCAAGTCCTCGCTGCTCAAAATTCTGGCCGGCATGGAAAGGCCGGACGACGGCACCGTGCAGGTGCAGAGCAACACCCGCATCGCCTACGTGGCGCAGGAACCTGTGCTGGATGCTGATGCTACTGTTTTTGTAGCTGTAAGCGCAGGCCTGGCAAGGGTTGTGGCCTTAATTGATGAATATTCGCAGGGCCATGGCGACCTTGACGCGATGCAAAGCGAGATCGAGGCGCTGGACGGCTGGAACTGGGAGCAGCGGGTGACCGAAACCCTGCACCGGCTGCACCTGGACCCCGAGGCCACCGTGCGGACCCTATCAGGCGGCACCAAAAAGCGCGTGGCGCTAGCCCAGGCGCTGGTGGCGCAGCCCGACGTGCTGCTGCTCGACGAGCCCACCAACCACCTGGACCTGGACTCGATTGAGTGGCTGGAAGGCCTGCTGGTCGAGTTCAAAGGCAGCATCATCACCATCACCCACGACCGAGCCTTTTTGGACCGGGTCGCCACCCGTATTGTGGAACTGGACCGTGGCCGGCTTTTGTCATACCCCGGTAATTTTGCGGCCTACTTGACGCAAAAAGAAGAGCAGTTAGCGCAAGAAGCCGTTATCAACGCGCGATTCGACAAGTTGCTGGCGCAAGAAGAGGTGTGGATCCGCAAAGGCGTGGAAGCCCGGCGCACCCGCGCTCAGGGCCGCATCACTCGCCTGGACCGGCTGCGCGCCAGCCGCGAAGCCCGGCGCGAGACCCTGGGCAGTGTCAACATGGACGTGGCCAGCGGCGCCGCCAGTGGCAAACTGGTGGCTGAACTGACCCATATCTCCAAGTCGTTTGGCGAGCAAGTCATCGTGCGCGACTTCAGCGCCACCATCCTGCGCGGCGACAAAGTCGGCCTGCTCGGGCCCAATGGCGCCGGCAAAACCACGCTACTCAAACTGATTTTGGGTGAACTCGCGCCCGATCCGGCACCCGCCAACGCACCGGCACCCGAGCCCGGCCACAGCCGCTGGGGCACAGTGCGCCAAGGCGCCAATGTGCAGGTGGCGTACTTTGACCAGATGCGCAATGCGCTGGACCTAGACGCCACTTTGGAAGACTTCATCAGCCCGGGCAGCGAGTGGATCGAGATCGGCCGTGAGCGCAAACACGTCAAGAGCTATCTGGGCGACTTTTTGTTCTCGCCGGCGCGGGCCAACTCGCCGGTGCGCTCGCTCAGCGGCGGTGAGCGCAACCGCCTGCTGCTGGCCCGCCTGTTCGCCCGGCCAGCCAATGTGCTGGTGCTGGACGAACCCACCAACGACCTGGACATCGACACCCTGGAACTGCTGGAAGACCTGCTGCAAAGTTACGACGGCACCGTGTTTCTGGTCAGCCATGACCGCACCTTCCTCGACAACGTGGTGACCAGCACCATTGCCTGTGAGGGCGAGGGCCGCTGGCGCGAGTACGAAGGCGGCGTCACCGACTGGCTGACGCAAAGCGCGCGCGCCACAGAGCTGGCCAAAAGCAAGGGGCAAAAAGGCGCCCAGCCCTTTAATTACGGGCGTGATCAGCTATTAAAACAGGAGCAAATAAAGCCAGTGCTGCCAACCAGCACGCCGGCTGCTGCCTCAGCCACCAAAGCCCGCAAGCTCAGCTTCAAGGAGCAGCGCGAGCTAGATGGCCTGCCCGAACGGATTGCAGCGCTCGAAACCGAGCAACGAGACATCGCCACGCTGCTGGCGGACGGCACGCTGTACGCTTCTGACAACGCCCGCGCACTCGGCCTGGCAGCGCGCAGCGCGCTCATCGACGACGAGCTACTGGTTGCGCTCGAGCGCTGGGAAACACTGGGCAGCTCGGCGACCGTCTGATTTCGCAACAAACCCGGGGTTTGCAGGTGCTCGGCAAGCGACTGGTGGGCCAACGATGTGATGGCTGATCAGAATCTTCTTCACTGATAGACTGCTCGCCCGTCCCGGAAAGCCAACGGTGCGGATATTCGTAAATCATAAACAGGGGCATTAGCCCCTTATTCAGGAGACAAAAACATGCGAAACCATTCCGTGCCTTTGCAATTGACTGTGCCAACCTCACGCCCAATCGCCTCCCTACTTGCAGGTTGCGCCATAGTGATGGGCACTGCCCTGTTTGGTGCCACCGGCACAGCTGTACACGCCCAGTCAAAGGACCGGACAGTGTCGCAAGCAGACTGGAACAAGATCCTGACAGACGCCAAAAAAGAGGGCCTTGTTGTGGTTTACACCACCACAGCGCCGGCTGTTCATGAGCGCATCAAAGCCGATTTTGAAAAGGCCTACCCGGGCATCAAGATGGACGCCATACGTGTTATCGGGAACTTGATCAATACCCGTGTCGAACAGGAGCGTGCGGCAGGCAATATCGAAGGCGACGCCATCATCACATCGGAACTCGTTTGGTCGGCCGCTGCCGCGAAGAAAGGCTGGCTGCGGGTACCCGTCGGTCCTAATGCCCAGGCCTGGCCAGATTCCGGGATGCGGCAAGGCGCAGTGCCACTCATTGGGGTGAACCCATTTGTCATGGTCTACAACACCAATCTCGTCAAAACCCCGCCGACCGGCTACCAAGACCTACTCAAGCCCGAGTTCAAAGGCAAGATTGGTTCGACTGCGCTGGTTGGCGACCTCACCGTTGGTTGGTATGACTGGATGGAGAAAACGCAAGGCGCAGGCTTTCTGGCCAAGCTCGCGGCGCAGAACATGAAAACCTACCCTGGTGCAGTCGCCCCTACGCAGGGGGTTGCCGCTGGCGAACTGTCAATCAACCTGTGGACCGTGTTCTCCGTCACCAATCCGCTGGTGGATGCCGGCGCTCCCATCAAGACAGTGGTTGTGAATCCAAGCTATGGTGCCGCCTATGGGGGTGGCGTTGTAGCGGGCTCCAAACGTCCGAATGCCGCGTTGGTCTTCATGGACTACATGATGTCGGTACGCGGACAGGGCCAGATGGTTGGCAAGGGCGAAATGGCCAGTGCCTTATCCAACGTCCCTGGTTCACTGGACATCAAGGCCGTCACCTTGCATGACGACGAAAAATACACCCCCGACGTCGTGAATGCCTTCACGGTCAAGTGGAACGCATTGTTCGCTCCCCGATAAACGCCACCATGCCGGGTTGCACGCCGGTCATTGCCAACGAGCGCCTTCGACTTTAATTAGCCGCAAGAATGAAACTGCTAACAATTTCATACTGCTTCTAATGCGAGCCTCCCTGCCGGACACTGGCTGTCTCAACCACCGCCAGAGGACAGCAGCATGCGCATCGGACTCCCCAAGGAAATCAAGAACCACGAGTACCGCGTCGGCCTGACGCCATCCAGTGTGCGCGAGCTGTGCGCCCACGGCCACAGCGTGCTCGTGCAAAGCGGCGCCGGCGCCGCCATCGGCTTGAGCGATGCGCTGTACCAGAGCGCTGGCGCCACCGTGGCGGCCGACGCGGCCGAGGTGTTTGCCTGGGCCGAGATGATCGTCAAGGTCAAGGAGCCGCAGCCGCAGGAATGCGCCATGCTGCGACCGGGCCAGATTCTGTACACCTACCTGCACCTGGCGCCGGACCCTGAACAAACCCAGGCCTTGATCAAATCGGGCGCGGTCTGCATCGCCTACGAGACCATCACCGGCCCCGGCGGCGGCCTGCCGCTGTTGGCGCCCATGAGTGAGGTGGCCGGGCGGATGGCGGTGCAGGCAGGTGCCGCCCACCTGGAAAAATCCAAGGGCGGCATGGGCGTGCTGCTGGGCGGCGTGCCCGGCGTGCCGGCCGGCCATGTGGCCAGTCTGGGTGCCGGCGTGGTGGGCACCCATGCGCTGCAAATGGCCGTGGGGCTGGGCGCGCGCGTGACGGTGCTGGACAAGAATGTCGACCGCCTGCGCCAACTGGATCTGGTGTTTGGCAACCGCATCAGCACGGTGTTCTCCAATGGCCAAAGCGTGGAAGACGCGGTGCTGGACGCCGAACTGGTGATCGGCGGTGTGCTGATCCCCGGTGCGGCCGCACCCAAGCTGGTGACCCGCCAGATGATTGCCCGCATGAAGCCAGGCGCGGTGGTGGTGGACGTAGCGATCGACCAGGGTGGCTG
>CALPLW020000124.1 GCA_943324505.2 Comamonas sp. lk | reverse complement strand
GAACATCGTTGAAGGGCGGTTTGGCTGCGTTCAGGGCAAACCAGTCGAATGAATAGGCGTTCTTGATGCTTGACACCAAGCCCGGCTCCTTCTCAACCAGTGGTAACAGTTGCGTTGGGATGTCGCGCACCAAGTCAAGTTGGCCAGTACGCAGGCTGGTCGTGAGCGCAGTCGAGTCTGGGATCACCTTGAACTCGAGTCGATCCAAATACGGCATTTTGGGGCGGTAGTAGCTGGTGTTTTTGGTCAGGACGATGCGGTCGCCAGAGGCCCAGTCTGCCAACTTGAACGGGCCAGTGCCGACGGGCTTGCGCGCGAAGCCTGCATTGCCCAGTGCCTTGACTGCCGTTGGCGAGGGGATGCCCATGCCACCGACGTAGAGCAGTTGGTAAAAAAAGCCAGGCCAAGGCTGCGACAGTACCACCCGCACGGTACTCGGGTTGATCACCACGACCTGCTCGATCGGCTTGAAAAAGGTGCGGTAGGGCGAGGAATTAGCCGGGTCAAGAATACGGTCAAACGCGAACTTGACGGCCGCTGCGTCGAAGTCGGTGCCGTCGTGGAACTTTACCCCTTGGCGCAGGGAGAATTCAACGGCGCGACCATCATCTTCCGTTCGCCAGCTTGTGGCCAGATCGGGCACGATTTGCATCTTGGCGTCATAGCGAACAAGTGTGTTGAAGATGTTCGAGACAACGTGCCCGGTGGCACCGTCAGTGATGACAAGCAACGGGTCAAGGCTGCGAGGTTCGGACTGGATGCCCACCCGAAGCACGCCGCCATCGCGAGCCTGCTGCGCAAAGGCCGCAGACGTCGCAATCCCAAGCAAAAATACGAGCACGAGCCGCCCGAGCCATTTTTCGATCATGTTGTCTCCTTGTTATTGAATCAGCCGCGTTTTAGCCGGCGCGGAATTAAACCGAAACTGATAGTATCGAAATAGGTGTGGTTTGACAAACATCAGACAAATCGTAAGGAGATTGTTGTAATGAGTATCGAAGAGCGCCTTCGCAGGCTTGAGGATGAAAAAGCAATTCTTGACACCTTGCATGACTATGGCCATCACCTCGATTACGGGCTAGAGGATGCTTGGATCGACTGCTGGACTGAGGACGCCGTACTGGATTGGCCCGGACGGGCCTTTATGCGTGGGCATGCAGAATTACGTGCAGGGTTTCGCGCCCACTCCCATGCGCCGGTCATGTACCACAAGCATGTGGTGATTGCGCCGATGGTCACTTTGCAAGGCGACTCTGCAAGCGTGCAAAGCATGTTTGCCCGGCTGGATCGTTATCCGGATGGGCCTGGCATTCGCGCTTTCGGCCGTTACTGCGACAAGCTGGTTCGGTGCCCCGATGGCCGCTGGCGTTTCACCGAGCGCCTGCCAGAGATCGAGGGTGTACGCGCCCAAGCGCCGCTGGGTGGCGAGCCCTTCCCGGACAGCCCGGAGATGCGCAAGGCGGCAAAGGGCAACTGACCTTCCTGGACTGCCCCCTTAGCTTTAGAACAATTCAGCGGTCCCGCATCGTCCACTCCAGCAGCGCGTCAAACACCGGTCGCGCGGCCTCGGCCGACGGGTGGTTGGCGATAGCCACCAGCACATAGCGCCTGCCGCTGGCGGCATGCACATAGCCGGCCAGAGCGGTGACGTCACGCAGGCTGCCGGTCTTCAGGTGCGCGCTCCCGGCCAGGGTGCGGCGGTTGCGCAGCGTGCCGTCAACGCCGTTGAGTGGCAGCGAGGCCATCAGGTCGGGCATCAGCGGTGAGCGGTAGGCCGTTTGCAGCATGCGGCCCAGACCCTGGGCAGTGATCAGAGTCCGGCGCGACAGGCCCGAGCCGTTGTCCACCACCGGCACATCTTCCGGCCCGATGCGCTCCAGCCACCAGCGGCGCAGCACGGCGCGTGAGGCCTCGTCGGTGGCGCGTGGGGTGCTGCCTGCCGCTGGGCGCTGCCCGTTGGGCGCTGGTGCTGGTGATGGTGCGGCCAGGCTAAGCGTCAAAAACAACTGCTGCGCCATCACGTTGTTGCTGTATTTGTTGATGTCGCGGATGATCTCGGCCAGCGGTGCGGAACTGAGCTCAAACACCGGTTCGGGCAGCAGTTCCGGCCCAGCCCCATTGCCAATTCCATTGGCCATGGAAGGGACCCGGCCTTCGCGCACCGTGCCGGCGAGCTGGCCGCCCATCTCGCGCCATAGGCCTCCGATGGCACGCAGGCCAAAAGTTTTGGGCTCCACGTAGGCCACCGACCAGGTTTTTTCAGCGCAGCTGGCCGGGTAGGTGCCCGCAAAGCGTATGCGGGCCGGGTCGGCAAAGTCGGCCTTCAGGGCGGCCCGGTAGTCGCCGCACTCGCCGTTGCTCAAAGGCACGCTGGCCTGCATGTCCACGCCCGCCAACGGCGGCTCAAAGTGCACCTGGGCGGTGCGGATGCCGCGGTCGGGCACAAAGGTCATGCTGACCGACTTGAAGTTCAGCAACAGGGCGTCGGGCGCGGCGTTGTAGGGGCGCAAAGGCTCGCCGTCAAAGCTGCCGGGGTCTGTCTCGGTGACGTCAAAGGCGCTGCGGTCAAGCACGATGTCGCCGGCAATCTGGCGCACGCCCAGTCCCTGCACCCGGCGCAGCAGCAGCCACAGCCGCTCGGTGACCAGCTTGGGGTCGCCCAGGCCCCGGATGTACAGGTTGCCGTACAGGGTGCCGTCGCGCACCGCACCTTCAATATAAACCGGGGTGCGCCAGCTGTAGGCCGGCCCCAGCAGGTCGAGCGCGGCATAGGTGGTGACCAGTTTCATCACCGAGGCCGGGTTGACCGGCACGCTGGCGCGATGGCTCAAGCGTGGCGCTTGCCGTCCCTCGGCATCCACCACGAGCAGCGTCACGGCATCGCGTGGAAGGTTGGCGCGCAGCATCGCGGCTTCTACTGCTGGCGGCAGGTTTTGGGCCGCGGCCAGGCCGCACACACCGCCCAGGCCCAGTAGGGTTAGCACGCGCCTCACAGATTGCAAAGAAAATGGCATACAGGTCATGGAGCGGCCATTATCCGGCCACGGATAATGGCGCCATGCCCTCCCAAGACACCCCCCCACTTCTGGGCTTCTCGCCGCGCACCATTGGACTGGTGGCCGCGCTGATCACCGTGTTGATCTGGACCTCTTTCATTGTGGTCGCCCGCGCCTCGGCCGACCCGTCGCGTGGTGGCAGTCTGTCGCCCTTTGACATTGCCTTCTGCCGGGTGGTGGGTGCCAGCGTGGTGCTGATGCCCTGGGGCTGGTGGCTGGTGCGGCGTGACCGCCGTACCGGCGCTGCCAGGGCATCTTCGCTGTTCGGCTTGTCGCCGCTGCCGCTGGGCATCACCATCCAGGTGGGTCTCTTTGGCGGCCTGTTGTACTCAGTGCTGGCCTACAGCGGCTTTGTTTTTGCGCCGGCCGCACATGCCTCGGTCTTGATGCCGGGCAGCCTGCCGTTGTGGACCGCGCTGCTGGCGCTACTTGTTTTGCACGAACACATCACGCCCGCTCGGGCGCTGGGGCTGGCCCTGATCGTGACCGGTGATCTGCTGGTGGGCGGCGCCAGCCTGTGGCATGCCTTTGACGGCGGTCAGGTCTGGAAAGGCGACCTGCTGTTTATGGCGGCAGGCTTCAGCTGGGCTTGCTACAGCGTACTGGCGCGCCGACACGGTTTGGATGCGGTGCGTGCCACCATCGCCGTCACCGCCCTGGCGTGTCTGGGTTACGTGCCCTTTTACCTGCTGCTTGTGCTGACCGGTGCCTTACCCGACCATCTGCTGACGTCGCCGCTGCGAGAGCTGCTGTTCCAGGCGGTGTTTCAGGGCTGGGGCTCGGTGGTGATTTCAGGCATCACCTTCACCCGCATGATCCAACACTATGGCCCGGTTCGCTCCACCATGATCACGGCGCTGGTGCCAGGGCTCTCGGCTTTTGGGGCAGTTGTTTTTCTGGGCGAGCCGCTGCAATGGAACCTGCTGGCCGGGTTGGCTTTGGTGACCTTGGGCATCTTGTTCGGCGTCCGGATCCAGCGCAAGGCGGCTGCATGAACCTGCTGGCGTTTGACACCAGTACCGAGCGCATGTCGGTGGCCGTCCAGGTCTTGCGCGACGGCAGCATCACATGCTGGCAGCATGAGGGCGAGGGTGGCGCCCAAACCTCGACCCATTTGATTCCCTCTATTCAGGCGCTCATGGTGCAGTCGGCGCTGGGTTTTGAGGAGCTCGATGCCATCGTCTTCGGCTGTGGACCGGGCTCGTTCACTGGTCTGCGTACCGCCTGCGCGGTGGCTCAGGGGCTGGCCTGGGGTGCTGAGGTGCCCGTGCTGCCGGTGGACACGTTGCTGGTGCTGGCTGAGCAGGCGCGTTTTGACCATGCCCCAGAGGCATTAAGTTGCCGGGTGCTGGCCTTGCTGGACGCCCGCATGGATGAGCTCTATGTGGGCGGCTATGCGTTCAGCCAGGGCTTGTGGCAACAGACCCGTGCGCCCGCCCTGTTCCGGCCCGAACAGGTGAGCGCCGACACCCACCATCTGCTGGCCGGAAATGTGCCCGACGCTTCTATTGCGCGCTTGCCGGCTGGCATCGGCCGGCCGGTGCCAGCCCTGCCAACAGCCAGCGCCCTGCTGCGCCTGGCACCTGCCCTGCTGGCGGCGGGCGGCGCCCGGGCGGCTGAACAGGCCCTGCCGATCTATGTGCGCGATCAGGTGGCCAAAACAACACTGGAGCGCGCGGCGGAAAAGGTAGCGTTGTGAAACAGACCAATTCCCAGATCGAGGTTCGGTTTGAATCCTTGACCCTGGATGACCTGGACGCGGTGATGCGCATTGAGCGCCTGGCCTACGCCTACCCCTGGTCGCGCGCCGTTTTTGAAGACACGGTGGTGGCAGGCTACCAGGCGCAGCGGCTGCTGGCTGGCACGACGCTGCTGGGCTATTTTGTGGCCATGAAGGGCGTTGAGGAGGTGCATTTGCTCAACATCACGGTCGCCCCCGCCCACCAGTACCGGGGCTGGGCCAAGGTGATGCTGGAGGCGCTAAGTTTGTGGGCGCGCGGGCAGGCCGCCAAAACCCTGTGGCTTGAGGTGCGCGTGAGCAACACCCGGGCGCTGCGGATTTACAAGGCGCAGGGTTTTGTCCAAGTGGGCCGTCGCGCCAAGTACTACCAGAGCGGGCACGGCCAGCGTGAGGACGCGATCGTCATGAGCCTGACTCTGTGAAAATAGCAGGATGAGCCTTGCCCTAGACGACCGCCAACGCGCCATGTTGCAGGAGATGGGCGTGCGCGTCTGGTTACCCCAGACGGCGGTCGAACCCCCCAGCCCGCCAGTGTCAAGCCGCGAGATGCTGCCGCGCGCCACAGGTAATGCTATTGAAAATATAGCTATACAAGCAATTAAATCAAGGCCTACAGCCCCATTTGATGCTGAAACCGGTACCAATTTGGCCCGGATCGGGGGCGACAGCGTCGCACCCGCCGAGCTGGACGCGCCGGCCCTGCTCCAGGCCGTGACCAGCTGCCAGGCCTGCCAACTTTGCAGCGGACGCCGCGCGCCGGTTTTTGGGCGGCCGGGCCTGCCCCAGCCTGCCGACTGGCTGGTGCTGGGCGAGCCGCCCGATGAGGACGAAGAGCGCTCAGGCAGCGCCTTTGCAGGGCAGGCCGGGCAGCTGTTGGACAACATGTTGCGTGCGCTCAAGCTAGGCCGCAGCGCAGGTGGTGCGGCGGGGTCAGTCAAGCAGGCCTACCTGACCAACGTGGTGAAGTGCCGGCCGGCTGTGGTTCGCATTCCGCAACCGCAGGAACTGCTGGCCTGTGAACCCTTTTTGCAGCGTGAAATTACCCTGGTCAAGCCCAAGGTGATTTTGGCCATGGGCCGCTTTGCCGCTCAGGCTCTTTTACAGGGCAGCCAGCCCGAGCTTGCCACCCAGCCGCTAGGCAAGTTGCGCGGGCAGACTTACCAATATCTAGGGGTGCCGGTCATCGTGACCTACCACCCCAGCTACCTGCTGCGCACCCAGGCCGACAAGGCGCGGGCCTGGCTGGACCTGTGCCGGGCCCGCGCCATTGTGCTGGGTGCCGCCTCAGGTGCGGCGGGTGGGCCATAGCACTGAGCCGATTGCCAGCACCATCAGCAGCACGGCGGCCCAGTCCTGCCAGTGCAGCACCTCGTCCAGCCACAAGGCGCCACTGAAGACGCCCAGCACCGGGATCAGCATCACGCTGAGCGTTGAGGCCACCGGCGGCAGATCCCGCGCCATGGTGTACCAGACGGCGTGGGCAAAACCAAAAATCAGCACGGCATTGAAGCCGATGGCGCCCCAGGCGGCTGCAGACGGGGCCGCCCACTGACTGCGCTCGAACAGCAGTGACAACACCGTCAGCAGCACGCTGGTCATGGCGGTCATCCAGAAACAAATGGTCAGCGTGGGCACCGGCAGCGTGGTACGACGCAGCAGGTTGGTGCCCAGCGCCCAGGTCAGGGCGGCGATCAGCGCCAGCAGCACGCCGACCGGGCTGCCCGCCAGGTGGGTGAACTCGTTCCACAGCAACAACACGACTCCCAGCGCCGCTGCAGCGACCCCGGCCCAGGCGCGCGGTGCCAGCCGGCTGCCGAATACGAGGGCGCCCAGCACCGCTGAAAAAATTGGCATGCTGTAGCCAAGAATGGCGGCGCGCCCGCTGCTGAGCGCTTTCACCGCCACGATGATCAGCGCGTGCCAAACAAACATATTGGTTAGCGCCAGCCAGAACAGCTCGCGCCAATGCGCCCGTGGCACCCGAAACGGCAAGCGCAGCAGCACCATACCCAGCGCCAGTACGGGCAGCCCCAGCCACATGGAGAGCATGCGAAATGCCAGTGGCGGGTAGTGGGTGACGCCAAGTTTCATCACCGGCCAGTTGACACCCCAGACCAGGGTCAAGAGCACCAGGCCGATCCATTGTTTGCGTGACAGGGTTTGCATTGGCCCATTGTCCGGCAAGCTGGCCCCATCTGGTGCAATGCCCGGTTTTGGGGTTCCTACAATCGGGACATGACATTTCTAGACATGCTGCGCGCCGCCGAGCGCCAAAACGGCTCCATGGTTTGCGTGGGGCTGGACCCGGAGCCGGCCCGGTTCCCGGGCGCACTGCGCGGCGATGCCAGCCGAATCTTTGATTTTTGCGCTGCCATTGTGGAGGCCACGGCCGACCTCGTGATCGCGTTCAAGCCGCAAATTGCCTACTTTGCCGCGCACCGCGCCGAGGACCAGTTGGAGCGCTTGATGGCCCACATGCGCCAGGTGGCGCCCGCGGTGCCGGTGATCCTGGACGCCAAGCGCGGCGATATTGGCAGCACTGCGGCCCAGTACGCGGTGGAGGCGTTTGAGCGCTATGGCGCTGATGCGGTCACCCTGTCGCCCTTCATGGGCTTTGATTCGGTCGAACCCTACCTCAAATACCACGGTAAAGGCGCTTTTTTGCTCTGCCGCACCTCCAACCCCGGGGGTGATGACCTGCAATCACAGCGCTTGTCCAGCGTGCCGGGTGAGCCGCTGCTCTATGAGCATGTGGCTCGGCTGGCCCAGGGACCCTGGAACCTGAACGGTCAGCTCGGGCTGGTGGTGGGTGCCACCTACCCGGCAGAGATTGAGCGGGTGCGTGCCATTGCGCCGACCCTGCCACTGTTGATTCCGGGCGTCGGTGCACAGGGGGGCGATGCTGTGGCCACGGTCAAGGCGGGCTGGCGCGGCGACGCGCAGGGCACCGCGGCGCCCATCATCGTCAACTCGTCACGGGCCATTTTGTACGCGTCGGCGGGCGAGGACTTTGCCCAAGCCGCGCGGCGCGAGGCACTCAAGACGCGTGACTTGCTGCAGGCGGCCCGGGCTTAGCGCCAGCGCCCCAGCAGACGCGGCTAAGCAGACACGGCCGACAGCAGCCGCTTGAGGTAACGCCCGGTGTGGCTGGCCGGGTTGTCGGCAATCTGCTCTGGCGTGCCGGCGCCCACCAGCGTACCGCCGCCGGCGCCGCCCTCGGGCCCCATGTCGATCAGCCAGTCGGCGGTCTTGATCACGTCCAGGTTGTGCTCAATCACCACAATGGTGTTGCCGGCGTCGCGCAGCTGGTGCAGCACGCGCAGCAGCAGGTCAATGTCGGCAAAGTGCAGGCCGGTGGTGGGTTCGTCCAAGATGTACAGCGTGCGCCCGGTGTCGCGTTTGCTCAGCTCCAGCGCCAGTTTGACCCGCTGCGCCTCGCCGCCCGACAGGGTGGTGGCCGCCTGCCCCAGCCGGATGTAGCTCAGGCCCACATCCAGCAGGGTGTGCAGCTTGCGCGCGATGTTGGGCACGGCCTTGAAGAACTCGGCGGCGGCCTCTACCGTCAGGTCCAAAATTTGCGCAATGGTCTTGCCCTTGTACTGGACCTCCAGCGTTTCGCGGTTGTAGCGCTGGCCGGCACAGACATCGCAGGGCACATACACATCGGGCAAAAAGTGCATCTCCACCTTCAGCATGCCGTCGCCCTGGCAGGCCTCGCAGCGGCCGCCCCCGGACGCCGCGCCGACATTGAAGCTGAAGCGGCCCGGCCCGTAGCCACGCTCCCGCGCCATCGGCACCTCGGCCATGAGCTCGCGGATCGGGGTGAACAGGCCGGTGTAGGTGGCTGGGTTGGAGCGCGGTGTGCGCCCGATGGGCGACTGGTCGACATTGATCACCTTGTCGAAGTGCTCAATGCCCTCAATTGACTCATGCGCCGCTGGTTCCTCATGCGCCCGGTAGATCTGCCGCGCCACTGCCGTGTAAAGCGTGTCGTTGACCAGCGTGGACTTGCCGGAGCCCGATACGCCGGTGACGCAGGTGAACAGGCCCACCGGAATGTCGACCGTCACGCCACGCAGGTTGTTGCCCGTGGCGCCAACAATGCGCAGGCTGTGCGGCGTGGCCTGGTCCTGCAGCCGGTGGCGCTTTTTGGGGATGGCGATGCACAGGGTCTGCGCCAAGTAGCGCCCGGTCAGCGAATCCGGGTTGTCCCGCACGTCCTCAAAGGTGCCCTGGGCTACGACTCGCCCGCCATGCACGCCAGCGCCCGGCCCCATGTCAATCACATGGTCGGCGGCACGCATCATGTCTTCGTCATGTTCTACCACCAGCACGCTGTTGCCAATGTCTCGCAAGTGGTGCAGGGTGCTGATCAGGCGGTCGTTGTCGCGCTGGTGCAGGCCGATGCTGGGCTCGTCCAGCACATACATCACGCCGGTCAGGCCCGAGCCGATTTGCGAGGCCAGCCGGATGCGCTGGGATTCGCCGCCGCTCAGCGTCTCTGCACTGCGGTCCAGGCTCAGGTAATTCAGGCCAACGTCGTTCAGAAACTTCAGGCGCAGGCCGATCTCGCGCACCACCTTGCCGGCAATCTCGCCCTTGGCACCGGCCATGTGCAACTGTTCAAAGTAAGCCTGGGCCTGGGCCAGCGTCATGTGGCTGACCTCAAAAATGGGCCGTGACTGCGCCCCTTCGCCAATCTTCACATGCCGCGCTTCGAGCCGCAGCCGGGAGCCCGCGCAGTCGGGGCAGGGCTGGGTGCTGCGCAAACGGCCCAGGTCCTCGCGCACCAGCGTGGAATCGGTCTCGCGGTAGCGCCGCTGCATGTTGGGGATGATGCCCTCAAAGGGGTGCTTTTTGCTGAGCTTCTTGCCTTGGCTGGCGCCAGAGTCGACCACATAGCTGAACTTGATGTCTTCTGTGCCCGAGCCATGCAGCACCGCCTGTTGCACCGGTGCCGGCAGGGATTCGAACGGGGCTTCGATGTCAAAGCGGTAATGCCGGGCCAGGCTCTCCAGCAGCGCAAAGTAGTAGCCGTTGCGCCGGTCCCAGCCCTTGATGGCGCCGCTGGCCAGGCTCAGCGTGGGGAAGGCCACCACCCGCG